>WKFJ01000043.1 GCA_014872785.1 Alteromonadaceae bacterium | reverse complement strand
CGAAACACCTCAAGATGCTCGACTTCAGCGAGTGAATAAAAGGATTTAGGCAAGGCAAATTGTTGAAGGCATGGTTATTTCACGTCAATACAATTTAACCCAGCATAAATCCTTTTAGGCCTCGCCCTTTGGGAGCTTCAAAGCGCTTCCATTACTGCGTTACAATTGCTTGAAAGGTAACCACATTCCTTCTCAAGTGTGCCTTGTACTGAAAGCGCTGTGATAGCTCTCAAGCAAGAATCTTGCGGTGTTTCGGGTATATAACATCTTCGCCATCTCCTCGCTTAGCTGCATCGTGTAATGGTGGTTCGTCCCACGGTGAGGAGCCGAAAGCAAAAAGGCTGTAAACAAATAAGGTTACAAATAGTTTGATGATTTTGTTGAATACATTACGTAGCATGCGCAGCTTCGATGTTGTCTAGCATTTCTGCAGTGTAGCCGACTTATTAAGAAAATTCTGATTCACAATGAACTTCAGCATGCGTTAAGTATCAGAGCGTTACAAAGTTTTTAAAAGGGAGAAAATGAAAACCATGAACAAACTATTGTCAAAATCAATGATCGTTGTCGCGATGAGTACTGCAATGAGCGGACATGTGCTTGCAGACGGACTATCGGATCTCAAAAATGCCTTGGCCAACCTAAAAGGGAACTCTCCTGTTACGGCACAAATTACAAACGTGTTTGAGCAAACTAGAGGCGAGGGTGATGAAGTAGTTGTTAAGAAAGGCTATGTTCAAGTTAAAGCTAGTGATGATGTTAATGGTTTACAGGTTTTTTATGATGCGCAAACATTGCGCTTAATGGATGAAGAATCGCTTGCTAAAGCAGAAGATGAGGATGCCCCCACGCCAACATTAATGGGGTTAAACAATAATCTCGGCACCATGGATATGCGTTTGAAATTCTCCAGTGCCAACCATCTAGAAAAGAGAATAAGCCAAAGTACCTTTATTTCTGAAGAAGAAATTGAGCGAGACGGTGTGACTTAACGCGAACTTACATTCGAAATGCCAATGGAAGCTATAATCACTGACAAAACCACGCGTGGTTACGTCGATAAGTTTGATGCTAGTTACACCATTGTAATTGATGAAAACGGCTACCCCATAGAAAGTGAATTAAATTTTAATGGCAAGGGGCGTGCATACATCGTGTTATCGGTTAAGGCTGAAGTGTACTCTAAATCAACCTATCAGGTACTAAATGATCGACTACTGCAAATAACCAATCAATATGGCGGTAATTTTAAGTCTAGTCTTTGGCCAGATTCTTCTTATGAAGGTGGACATGAAATGCAAATTACCCAAAACAGTGAGATGCTAAGTAACGTCGACTAAGTAAACGATGAAGTGCCTTTAATGAGGTACTTTTAAAGGGGGCTGTTTAGTAATACTGTGTGCATATTGTTCTTAACTCAAATAGTTACCACTGCAAAACAGCTCAACAAAGATTAAGCGCTCCCTTTTAATTATTTTGTAAAATCTGATTCCCCATTATAATTGTCGAACACAGTTATTCTTCTCAGCAAATTATGTCTCTTGTAATCTCAAAATTTGGTGGCACCAGCGTAAAAAACTTCAAGTCTATGCAAAATTGCGTAAATTTGGTTATGCGTAACCAGGCGCGCAAGGTGGTTGTAACCAGCGCCCCTTCTGGGATTACGAATAATTTAGTGGCTTTGGGGGATGGAGGTTTAACCCACCAGCAGCGAATTGAAATTTTCCAACAAATAGAACAACAATTGCACGATATTCTTAATATGTTAGTGGACACTAACGGGTTAATAAGTGACAGGTTATCTATCATGCTCAACGATATGCGTGAGTTGGCTAGTGACCCTGAGCTTAATATTTGTCCAGAAAAACAAGACTGGTTGTTATCATATGGGGAACGATTTGCCAGCTTGTTATTAACTCAGTGTTTCATTGAAAAAGGGGTTAATGCTGTTGAGTTTGATATCAGAGAAATTCTTCTTACAGATGAAAATCACGGCTCGGCAACTCCCAATACCGCCGCTCTTGGCTTATTAGCAAAAGACTTATTGAAGCCAAAATTAGAAAACAAACTTGTTATTACACAAGGGTTTTTAGGCAAAACCGAATCTGGGAAAACGACGACGTTAGGTCGCGGCGGCTCAGATTATACAGCAGCTTTGCTGAGTGAAGCGCTAGACGCAGAAAAATGTGAAATTTGGACAGACGTAGCTGGTGTTTACAGTACGGATCCTAGAATTGTATCTGAGGCATTTCCATTACCTGAGCTAAGCTATGACGAAGCGGCTGAAATGGCTAATTTTGGCGCTAAAGTACTGCACCCGGCAACACTGGCACCTACACTAAGAGCAGGGATTCCTGTATTTGTAGGTTCAACAAAAGAGCCGGAAAAAGGAGGCACCACAATTGTTCAAGATTGTGAACAGGAGCCTCATTACCGCGCAATTACCAGACGTCGTGAACAAAAACTGGTCACATTACAAACACCCAAGCTGTTAAGGACCAATCAATTCATTGGTAAAGTGTTTAGCGTGCTTGATAAGTTTGGTTTAAGTGTCGATTTAATCACGACGTCCGAAACATCTATTTCATTAACACTTAATGCAGGTGACCAGACAAACCTGGCGAGTGCATCAAAAGGTGCGCTGAGCGAACTGTCACAGATGTGCGATGTTGAAATTACTTCAGGTCTTGATCTTATTACTATCGTGGGCAATAAACTGCATCAAAATAATGGTGTGACCAGTAAAATTTTCGCACTGTTAGAGGATGTATCCCTTCGGATGATCAGCTATGGTGCCAATCCTCACAACATCTCTTTCTTGTTGGACGCTTCCGATAGTGAGTCAACGATCAAAAAGTTACACAGCGGTCTTTTTTAAGACGTTTACACGTTTTAGCCTTGCCATAACTCCTACGAACAGACTCCTGCACAAATTACAAAACCAATAAAAATCATCGGGTAACGTTTTTATTATCGACGTAGATTCCGCAATTTCGTTTGTTTACTTTACATGATGTAAAGTGGGCGAAAGGGTGCTCAAAACACTTGCTTTACATGGTGTAAACTGATTAACTTTACACCATGTAAAGTTGGTCCAGCGTTATAAATCTATGACAAACCCTATGCACAGCGAAATTAAGCAAAAAACACGCGCACTTATTTTAGAAGCGAGTTTACAACTGTTAAACCGACGTCAGACTAGCAGTGTAAATATGGCTGATATTGCAAAGGCCGCCGGTGTCTCGCGACAGACTGTTTATTTGCATTTCAGCAATAGAGCTGAGCTGTTGGCCGCCACGCTGAGTTATATAGATGCCAAATTGGAGCTACAAGTACGTTTACAACCCGCTATTGAGGCAAGAACGGGAGCTAAAAAGATCAGTGCCTTTATTCAATTCTGGGCCGATTACTTGAACGAAATCTATCCCGTACTGTATGCCTTAATGAGAATGCAACATGAAGACGACGCTGCCGCAGATGTGTTGAGCGACAAGTTATTAACCGCAAAAGATGGTTGTCGTGATGCAGTAAGTGCACTAGACGATGATGGCTTTTTGGATTTACGCTGGTCCAAAGACACCGCAACGGATATATTATGGATGCTGTTGAGCGTGGATAACTGGTCAATGCTGGTGATTGAAAGCGGCTGGAGCAAACAGCAATATGTCGATCACATCACCTACGCCGCAAAGAAAACGCTGATTGGTGTCAACTAACTACTTTATCGTTGAGCTTTTTATTCGAGTGACACAATGGTACGAATGCGTGTTGGCCAAGAGTGCATGAGAAATTTACTATTATCTCGATTCCCATTGGCCACCTTAAAATCGTATGGGTTATATTGATACCAGTCTTGCTGGTCACCTGTTTTCATGTCGACCTTGGTAAAGGTGACCTGTTCAACAGGTTCCAAACGGGTTTGCATCACAACGAGCTGCTCATTGTCTATCGAAAATCCGTTAATGGCACCAGCTTCTGAACGCCACACCATCTCGGTGCGGCTGTCACTGATCTTGTAGATCTCTTTACTATTGGTAATGAAGAGGTTGTCATTGGCATCGAGTGTCATGTAGGTACAACGTTGCGACTCAAGATAACCATCGAATGTGGATAAATCGTTGCTGTTTATGTTGTACTTTGTAGGGACGAATTGATTTTCTTGATAACCCGTGATGAGCAAGGCGTCCTGTTCATGGAACCAGTCTTTGATGTAAAAGGGGGCAAAATTATGAATTTGTTCGGTCGTATCTCCAGTTTTAACGTTGATAAAATAGACGCGGTCTTTTATGGCAACTGCGATGCGCTGGCCATCTGGTGACCACGCGCTACCGAATAGCTCTTCTTTTCTTGGATTTTTAAATATTAATCTAGCGTCGTTGTCTTTTGATTTTATAAACAGTTGCTGAAAACCATTGCGGTCAGACATAAAAAGGATGCTTTGTTCGTCTGGGGAGAAGCTGGGCAAAAGGTCTACCGCTTTAGAATCAATCACTTTTTCGATGCTAGTGAAAGGGTATTCAGAGTACAAAATATCTACATCCATCGCCAAAGACTGAAACACGATTTTATCACCTGTAGGGCTAAAACTGGGATCGATAATGGTGTGATAATTATTAAACACGATTTCTTGGCTAACACCAGCACGGTCGATAAGTTGCAATGTCTTCCTATTACTGGCTAATAAATATTGACCGGTTGGATGCCAGCTGAAGCCAAGGATGCCGTCTTCTAATGTAGTGAGTAGCTGACTTTTGCGCGAAGCGACGTTGAATAAAACAATTTCGTATCGATTCTGTTTGACACTTTTCGTGTAAGCGAGAATATTTTCTTTGAGATTAAGGGCAATATTCTGAATAAGATCTTTGCCTGAAGTACGCACCATTAGCTCTACAGAGCCTGATTGCAGATGAAGTCGGAATAACTTTGAAAGGTTTGCCTCAGGGATACTGATAAAATAGAGATGGTCTTCTTTGGACCACTGAAATTGGTGCCCTAAGATACTGCGTTTAGGAAAGCTCTTGACGATTTTATGTTCTTCGATCGCTTCATTGGTATTGTCTAATCGTAGAAAGCCAATTTCATCCGACGAATCGAGTTGTTGCAGAAAGGCAATACGATCACCTGTGGGTGCCCACGTCACTGAGCTGTAGTTTATTGTGTCGTCGGTCAGTTTAATCTCTGTGGCGTCTGACAAACGCTTTAACCATATGTTGTTGCCGCTGTTTTCCGCCTCATCTCGGAGAAATAACAAATACTCGCCTGACGGAGAGTATTGCACTGAGTATTCATTTTCTGAATGCGAGGTTATGGGGTAGAGCTTAGTAAAATCGGTTTTAACTTGGTTGTTTTCACGCTTAAGTAGATAACTTAGCGTCATTGCGATGCTGGCAATGACAAATGCAATAACAAATGATCTAAAAGGGAAGATACCTTGACGTTTGTGCTGAACTTGCGCAACTAAATCCGCGTCCAGGTCGCTTACTGGGGCAATAAAAGCATATCCGCGTTTACTGAATGTTTTGATAAATTTAGGATTTTTAGCATCGTCGTTTAGCGCCTTTCGAATAAGCGCAATAGCCCGTTGCACAGTGCTAGGGGAAAATGTCGTATCTTGCCATACACGTTCAAAAATAACCTCAGCTGAAAACACGTCTTCAGGATGCTCAATAAGTAACTTGAGCACGTCACTGACTCTGGGTTCCAATTGTTGTACGGTTCCAGTTGCATCGATTATTTGATTCCTCGAGAAATTAATCTCGACATTTCCCACTTTACATCGTTGCACGCAACACCCTTAAAACCATAATAAAATCAATCACTAAGAAAAACCTAAGGTATTCTTAAGCGTTTCTACATTGCCCATACACCACCTAGACAATCAAATGCGATTGATTGAAATTGTGGTAAGGGATGCATCCTATCAATGTTGAAACTATTGTCTATTTTTTCTGTTTTCTTAGGCGCTTTTTTGAGCTTCCAAATACAGCCTATGCTAGGCAAATTGATGTTGCCTCATTTTGGTGGTGCCGCTTCTGTGTGGTTAGCGAGTATGATGTTTTTTCAATCTGTGCTGTTTCTAGGGTATTTATACGCCTATGGACTAACAAAAATGGTAAAACAGCGCAGGCAATGGTTAATACACAGCTCAATGTTAGTTGTTGCGCTTTTAACCGGGGGGGGCTTAGACAACCAAATGCCGCTGATCGACACAGCGAGCGCTCCTCTTGTCAATGTTGTCGTCGCACTTTGGCAAAAAGTGGGTCTGTTGTTTTTGCTGTTGGCCGCAAACGGGGTATTAGTACAACACTGGTTAGTCACCTCTAAGCAGCTGTCTTCCCAATTCAGCAAACACTGGTATGCGTGGTCTAACGCCGGTGCGATGTTAGCCCTGTTGAGCTATCCGGTTTTCTTTGAGCCTCGCTTCGCTTTGCTTTTGCAGTTAGATTTTTGGAAACTGCTTTTTTCTGGCTTTGTTTTGGCTGTTATCGCACTAGTTTTTTATCTGTCTAAAGCAACTCACCAACACGACCTAAACCAATCCGCCTCTAATAAAACGCGCTTCAATGTATTTTGGATAATATTACCTATGTTAGGTGTCACGATGTTGATGTCTACCACGGCTATGATGACTCAAAACATTCCATCAATGCCATTGATGTGGATTGCCCCCTTAGTGATTTATTTACTCTCATATATCCTGACGTTTGCAAAGAGCGCGCGCTTGCTCAATGAATACCAAGTTCCATTTACAATTTTTGTGGTTGTCTCTGCGATGCTCATGTTTGCGGTTGGATCCTGGTTTAGTTTCTCATTGCAAGTTGTGGTGTATCTGACAATCTTGTTGCTTGGCTGTGTATTGTGTCATGGCAAACTCGCGGAAATTGCGCCTGACAATAGTCTCGGTATCAGTAGTTTTTACTTGTGTATTAGTTTTGGTGGCTTGTTAGGAGGCATAGTAGTCACTATTTTAGCGCCCTTACTGTTTACTGAAACATTAGAGTATCCCTTGGTGTTTATTCTGTTGGCATCGTGTTTATGCGTGTTACAGGGTAAACAGGTGGGTAAATGGCAAGCACCTAAACTTTCGAATACGCGCCTCAATTTGCAACGGTTTGTGCTAGCTTCTTTGGCGGTGGTTGCATTGTTCGGCACTTTTTACCTGAATCAATTGCAGTTGCGTTATGAGGTTGCTGCAGAACGCAATTTTTACGGCAAAGTAAGTATTCGAGATATCGAATTAGACAATGGAGATATAGAACGGCGAATTGTTGATGGTTCTACCGTGCACGGGTGGCAACGATTTAAAAAGAGCACTGGGAAGATGCGCCCCATTTCTTTCGATGAAGGTGGATTAGACGGACTTTATTATCAACAAGGCACGGGTATTGAGCTGGCGTTCAGGCAAATAAAGCATTTACCTCATGCCAATATCGCAGTGATCGGGTTAGGCGCTGGTGTGCTCTCCAGTTTTGGCAAAGCGGGAGATAACATGACGTTTTTTGAACTAAATCCAAATGTTATTGACTTTGCCCACTCCCATTTTTCTTATCTAGCAGATTCACAGGCAGATGTTAGCGTTATACCTGGAGATGCCAGAGTTAACCTATCGCGCAAAGCAAAGGCTCGAGAATTTGATTTATTCGTCATTGATGCGTTCACCAGTGATGCTATTCCTGCGCATCTTCTTACTTTTGAAGCATTTGAGTTATACCAACAGCACACCTCAGAAGAGGGAATTTTGGCCATTCACGTATCAAATTCACACCTTGATCTGACTCGCGTGATTCAGCAACACGCTCAAGCACTGTCACTGGAAGCCTTGCTCTTTAGGCATCTACCCGAAAATGGTGGGCTCGCATCCGATTGGGTGTTGGTGGCACCATCGAATAAGTTGGCTATGTTGAAACAGCTGTCGGGTTTAGGTTATTTGGCATTGAATCAGCAGTCAGGTCTCGATGAGGAAGTTATTTGGCGAGACCAGCACCATAGCTTATTTTCGCTTTTAAAAATCTAGGTGTACGGCTTATCGATAAAACAGAGCCTGCACAAACTAAAAATTCTCTCGAATAAAGCTTATCGCTGGATCATTGCCTTGTAAAAAGTCAGCCTGAGTAAAGGGGGTAAGATAGTCGGGTGTAAATGTATCAACCTCCTCACTCGTGACTTCAAGGTAATCTGTTGCCACGTAAAGTGCATTGGCGCTAACAAGTTGCAGGCCCGCAACACGAGAATAACCATTGGGTTTACCGCCAGTAGGCATGCCAACAAAGGTGGCATTGCTTAGGTTTTTAAAACTATATATGGCGCCAACTGCCGATGAAAAAGAATTTCTACCTGTCAGTACAAACAGTTGTTCCGAATTGTTGTATTCAGTTTGGGCAATGAACTCAACGACAGGAACGAAATGATCGATAACACCGCCGTGATTAAAGCGTAAATCAAAAACTACTTTTTCAATGTCTTGTTCAGATAACGCCAGATTGAGATCGGATATTAATGTGTCTACATTATAAGTGTTGGTATTGAACGCACTGTTGTATTGCACATAGGCGATGTCTTCCTCAACGATCAAATGAAAGTTGTCATCGCTACGTGAATATAGAGGAGGGCGCTGATGTGTAGATTCAATCTCAACCCACTCAATAGTGTCAAAGCTAGGAATGTCTAAGGATATTGTCACACCATCATGTGAGGTTAAGGTATAAGTTGCCGAATCGTTGCTAGCTGTAATGCCTTCATAAACTAACATGTCGGCATATTTGATGTAGCGCGGGGAAAGGGCATCTTTCCAATGATTATTTTGATACGCTAAGTACTGCATGCCTATGTCTTTTAGACTACTAAAATCTGTGCCATCCACAGTCTCGATGGAAAAGCCCAAATACTCACTATAGCCTTGGCCTGCACGGGTGATAATGGCTTTATCATTGTCCCACCAAATTTCAAATGGAAACCGTTTCAAAAAGGGTTCAGGGATGATGAGGTAAGTGTGTTGATCGCCGATTTGAGCTACAAATTTTGCGCTAGCTAGGCGAAAGTTTATCTCTGACTCTCCAACAACCGCGCTCTTTAAAGCCTCAAGTTCAGTTAAGTAGTTGCTTTCACTAATGTTAAAAAACAAATCTGGATGATTGTTACGCAGTACTTCATCAATTAAGTCCAGTTCATCAGCATAAGCTTGGTTTAGATCAGCCTGAGTCGTCGTCGGAGCCGCGGTAACCTGCGGAATCGTGTTTGCGTTACCACCGCCACCACAAGCACTTAATACAATAGTGCATATGAGAACCATCAAAGTAGTTTTGTGCGACATAGTGTTGCTTAACTCGAAGTTTGGATAGCCCCTTATTGAACATTATCCCGCGCCTAATTTCTATAACTTAGATGTGTTCAACAGATTATGTAAATTTAACGGTAATTATATAACTCTAAGGTCTGGAATATTTTTACACTAGAATATTTCAGAATATACCTGCACATTTTCTTGAAGTTCATTTTTTAAGCGATTATAAACCATCAGGTCAGAGGTTATACCACTTGGTTTAATCTTTGATTTAAAACAACAATCAGGACCCAAAAAAATGATAAATAGAAAGCTACTTACTCTACTAGCGGCCTGGTTCTTTGCAGCTTCCTCGTATGCCAATACGGGGCTAGCGCTTGTGCATGGAACAGGTAATCCCTCGGACGCCTTTAACGACTATTGGACAGGTGACTTTGTCAATTCAGTCAAACAAGGTTTGCCAAATCCCAATCTCGTGTTGGTGGTGAATTGCAATTTTGAGAAATACATGTGGGACAGTGCTGCAGCTGGATGTTTAGCCGGTGCATTGAATAACTTTATTAATCAAAACAATATAACCGATCTTAAAGTGGTCACTCATTCTAACGGTGGCAATGTCATACGATGGATTTTATCTAATCCAACTTGGGATAGCCGATATCCTGGGATCATTAATGCAACCAGTCGCGTCATCGCACTAGCGCCTTCAAGTGGGGGAACCCCATTAGCTGATGCCGTAATGCAAGGTAATGTGTTTGAGTCAGCACTTGGATGGTTACTTGGGTATCAAAACGATGCGGTGCGCCAGCAACAAGTCAGTTGGATGGCTTATTACAATAGTACCTATTTGAGCGGTACCAGTGGCCGACCAAATTTACCCGTAATATTTGAAAGCGTCGTTGGCAGCGATGTTGACTCTGCGTTCTGGGATGGAGATAGCTACTGTGCCGGTTACCAAAACCAAGTCGCACTAGAAGTTACCCAAAACTGGTTAGATTCTTGTTCTGACGGCTTTTTAAATTGTTCTTCACAGTCAGCCGCCGGGTCTGTTTGGTTTACCGACAAACAAAAGACCCGTGGTAGAGAACCATTGAGCCACCAACAAAGTCGTCGTGATTGCTTTAATCTCGATAGATTAGTCAGAGACAGAATTTAGGAGTAGCGACAATGAAAAACAGGACAAATAAATTCGCTTTAGCGTTAATTATGCTGCTTCCTTCTAGTTTTGTGTTTGGCAATTTAACCAGTGATAGAGTGGAATACATTCATCCACAAGTCCAAACAGATTCATTGTTTCCCACCGCTGTGCAATCAATGCAAAGTGACGAATATTGGGAAGAAGTGTCTGGCAAACAATTACAGTTAGGGGTAACCGTTTATGCTGGTGCTGATGCCTTGGTAAGACTTGCGCCTATGGTTTCTAATCAATCTGGAGCTCGTAACATCTCTGAAGATTTGGATATGTCGTTCATTAGCTTATCTGGTGACAACAAGCAGGTGCAAATGGCGCCCTTAGCCGCACAAGCGGATATGGAACTCGCTGGATTCAGAGACGGTAGCGTCGCATTAACGGTGAATAATCAGAGCCGAAAACCATTTGTGTTAAAAACGGCGCAATCTCTGTTACCTGAAGCGCGTTACTTAGTCCATGTTAAGGAGAAAAACTCGCCATTTACATTGTCAGTCGCAGCAGATAAAAGCCTAAGTGACAGTGAAAGTGGTTTGTTCGTCACGGCAGAAATAAACGGCAATAAAATGTTGCCCTTCACTACAAAAGCAAAACTCATCGCCCCTGACGGTTCGGTTCATGATGCGCTTTACAGAGGTGATGAAGTGAGCTTTGATAGCGAACTTGTTAACATTGGAGCAATTAACGGATTTTATGAAATGCAACTGACTGGTGTCATTAATGTAGATAACCAGCTAGTAAAGCGTTCGGTCAAAGTCCCCTTTATTAATAAGCAGCAAACAGCCAGTTTGGTCAAGCAAGCTGTAAACATAGCTAAAAATCGTATGTTCGTTGATGTGTCCGTGCACGAAGCCGGTCGTTACAACATCAAAGCAACTTTGCGTGGTAAAGATGCTTCTGGTAACTGGCAATTGCTGCAAACCGCAGAAGTAGCACAGTGGCTCAGTGGCGATCAATCATTAATGTTGCCTTTTGAACTTTCGAAATTTAAGGCTTACACAGAGCTTTCAATCGTCAATATATCCCTTGTGGATCAAACACGCTTGATTGCTTTAGAAAGTGTTCCTACATTAAATACGCTGTAATCGAGGCTTGTGTAATAAGAGTGGCTATTGTTGTAGCCACTCATTTTTAAATTTTCCATCATTTTGAGTTTACTGGGTTAAATGTGGCATGTTTCACTCCACATACCATAGAATCATTTCAACCAGAGCAAGAAACAGTGCTCTAAACACCTCAACTGATTGCTTTGTAGGATTAAAATTTCTATCTTTGTCAGCGCATGATTCTTACAAGGACTTTAGGCTTTTTCACGTGTTTAATTGGTTAAACGAATCTATCTCACGAAAAATAGGTAGCTTGTCTACCGTATTACTCTTATTTATCCTTGCATTGGTGATTTATTCCATCGTGCAGTTACATGCCATCAATAAAGAAATTAAAGAACTAGCACAAATCGATATCCCGATAACAGACATCGCCAGTGAAATTGAAATACTACAACTCCAACAGCATATATTGATGGAGAAAATACGCTATGGCGCAATTGCTCAGAAACTGGAAGAAGTAGAGGGGAGTGATAACAGTCAAGTATTGGAGGAGTTTGTTGATTACGACAAGAAGCTGCAGCAGCATATCAGCAAACTCAATGGCGTCGTAAAATTTGGCCTGGAGCAAGGTATCATTGCGCATAAGCAGGCTGAACATAACGATTTACTCAAGACAGTTGGTCGGTTTGAGTCTGCACGCGCTAAATTCCAGGTTAATGCACTCAACTTATTATCCGCCCCCGAGCTTGATGTAACCTCACCAGATTGGGTCATACTCGAAAAGCAGGATGACTTTTTGGACTTTCAGGCGATTCAAATCTTAAGAGATATTGAAACCCTTACCGACGACTTAGCAAAACAAGATGAACAGCATGAACAGCGCTTTTTTTATGTTAATACCGGATTAGGTATCGCCGCTTTTATTATTGGTATCAACGTCACCATTTTTATAATTTTGTCTTTCAGAAGGCGCATGCGCCAAATCAACACTCAGCTCGATGCGCTGCACAAGTCAATTGCAGGTGAAAAAACGGACATCGCGATTGATGATTTGGGCCCTGAAGGACGAGACGAACTTACTCGGCTTGCTAAAGATATCAACAAAGTGATTAGTCATTATGCCAAGGCCTCAGATGATAGGCTTAATTTACAGGCATCACTGGTCAAGCAGGCCACAACCGATAACTTAACAGGTGCATATAACCGTCACAAATGGCAAGAAGTATTAAAGAGTGCATTGGGCAAAGTTCAGCAAGGAGAAACTGCGAGCCTAATCTTATTGGACATTGACTATTTCAAGTCCATCAATGACAACCATGGCCATGCAACGGGTGACATCGTGCTCAAAACCTTAGTCAGTGAAATCTATATGCTGGTAAGACAAACTGACCAAGTTTTTCGCATTGGCGGTGAGGAATTCACTATTTTGCTTTTGTCATGTGAACAGGCCAAGGCACTGGATATTGCCGAAAAGATCAGAACGATGCTGAATGAGGCTGAACGTGTCGATATTCCCAAATTTACCGCAAGTTTCGGCGTATCCGAAATTTACGCGTCTGACAATGAGGATAGCCTGATGCAGCGTTGTGATGAGGCTTTATACACAGCCAAAGACAAAGGACGCAACCAAGTCTTCAGTGCAGACACAATTTGATAAGTCTTGGTACTGCCATCGCAATGTTAACTGCGTTACTATGAAGGTTTAGTTTAATCTCTCATTAGCAGTAAATGACGTCGAGTAATAGTAACACACCGCTATTCACTGAACTGGTTGAGCCGGCTTTCAGCAAAGTGTTGCGCCTGCACGCACAGTTTGACCGACTCAAGAGTCACGATGTCGTTGAACACCAGACATTACTTGACGAGATCAAAAAAGCCGAACAGGGAGTGTGGGCCGCGATCGCACTTTCCACGTCTGATATCAACACCAGTCTTATCCCATTGGTGTCCAAAGAATCACCAAAGTCACTTTCACGAAAAGATAAAGATTGGATTTCGATGTGTCTAAGAGAAAATAAGATGCCGCTGATGGATGAGGATACAACGACACCTATTCGATTTTTAGAAGCTAGATAGTGCTGTTCACTACTTCTGGTTGACCCGTTTACTCAATTCCTCATGAGACTCCACTCGTTCTGAATATCGATCTACTAAATAGTCTTTCTGGTCTCTTAACAGCAAGGTAAATCGAAACAATTCCTCAACTACATCAACGATGCGGTTGTAATACGGCGACGGTTTCATCCGACCGTCTTCTTCGAATTCAAGAAACGCTTTTGCCACCGATGATTGATTGGGGATGGTAAACATGCGCATCCAACGCCCCAAAACACGCATCTGGTTAACGGCGTTAAACGACTGAGAGCCACCGCACACCTGCATTACAGCCAATGTTTTGCCTTGAGTTGGACGCACCCCTCCCAAGTTCAAGGGCACCCAGTCAATTTGGCTTTTGAGGATGCCAGTCATAGAACCGTGCTTTTCGGGTGAACACCAAATTTGCCCCTCAGACCAAGTCATTAACTCTAATAATTCTCTTACCTTTGGATGATCTCGATTCTCGGTATCGGGCTGTGGTAATCCTTCAGGATTAAATATCTTAGCTTCTGCCCCCATGTATTCTAATAATCGGGCTGATTCTTCCACAACTAATCGACTATATGAACGTTCGCGAAGCGACCCATAAAGTAGCAAAATACGAGGTTTGTGTTGGGAAAGTTGTAATTGGAAATCAGCCTGCTGCGGTTGAGGCAATAGCTCGAGATCAACTTGGTTTAATTCGGAGTGAGGAGAAGTCATTTGGTCATTCCTACGCTAACAACATTTAGGGATTTTTAAGAAAGAAGCTTTCTCTAGGGGTTTAGATAGATATTCGGTATTTGCGATGAGTGTTTGCTCCAATACCGCTTTAGCCCAATCGAGTAATGAGGGGGCTATTGAGTAATAAACCCATTTACCTCTTCTTTCGGCCTGTAGAATATTGCACTTTCTAATTTCAGCTAAGTGTCTAGAGACTTTAGGCTGTGAAAGTTCCAATAAATCAGTCAGGTCACAGACACAAAGCTCCTTGTGTTTGTGAATTAACAATATGGTTTTTAGTCTGGTGTCGTCTGCCAAACATTTAAAAAAGCTAAGGGGATCCATAAAATAAAATACGAAAAATCATATATGTGAAATATCATATATATGAAATTCCGTATGTCAAATGGACTTTTCTAGAATAAAAAAAAACTAGGTGGCGTTAAACAGGTGTCTGACACTCGGCCAGTATTTTTCGGCACTCCCTGTGTTGAAGCAGACTACAGTATTGCCCGGTTTGATTAGTCCCTGTTTTACAGCCTCGGGGATGGCAGCGAAACAAGCTGCACCCTCTGGACTAATCCACAGACGTGTCTTTTGATAAATATCTCGGGTGTGCTTTGCAATTGCGTCTTCAGAGACGCAAACACCGCCACCTTTACTTTCACGTAAGACCTTCAGTACCGCTTTTTGACCAACGCCGCCTGGTACATTTAAACCTACCGCGAGTGTATCTCCGCCGTCGGTGGGCACTGTGTCCTCAAGCCCTTTTTTAACTGCATCGACAACTGGCGCGTTGTTCTCACTTTGCACAGAGATTATCTTAGGCCGCTTGGCTTCAATCACTCCAAGCGCTTCGAGTTCATCGAAGGCTTTCCACATACCTTGAATGCCAGTGCCACCTCCAGTTGGATAAAGCACCACATCGGGTAACTGCCACTGTTCTTTCAAACCGGGCCAAGGCTCAGCTAACTCAAGCCCCATGGTTTTCTTTCCTTCTATGCGCCAACCGGGTTCTTGAAAGGTAGCGCAGTTGAAGAATCCATCTGGCAATAAGTGCTCTTTCATAAAAGCACCGGCTTCACGAATCGTTCCCTTTACCAGATGAAGTTCAATTTTATCGTAGATATGTTGATAGGCGGCTACCTTTCCCATAATTGTCATGGGCGTATCGTCAGGCATTACAACCGAAACACCAAGGTGATGCTTTGCACCATATTCAGTTAAGGAATCGCCAGCGTTACCTTGAGTCGGAATAGCTAGTTTAGTTAAGCCGAAATGACTTGCCATTGTTGTCACCATAGCCATGCCACGATCTTTGAAACTGCCAGTAGGGTTGGCTCCATATCCACTGTGAGCCTGCCCTTCATCTTTTAAAAATAAAGTAATGCCGTATTGTTCTGCAAACGGATGCTTTGTCATTGCAAGCACGGGAGTATGACCTTCTCCCAGTGTCTTTACCTTGTTGGCTTGTTCTGGATTGCCAATATCAAAAGGCATTAGCGGGCCAAAACGCCACATGTTATTAACCTCTGGACGATACCAAGACATATCAGGGTATGCTTCAGCCAGAGCCTCTGTGTTGATTTCCATTTTTACTGGACGATCATCTTTAGGGCACAGATTCATCGGTGTGTCTGAGGGATAAAGCGTACCGCACTCGGTACAGCGAAAACCGGATATGAACTTCATACAGAGCCTTTTTACATTGTTTTAAGTAAACTCATCAAACCGTTGATGAACATCTGAACCGCCATAATTAACAAAAGCATGCCCATTAATCGTTCTAGCGCTTGCAAGCCTTTGTCTTTCAATAGTTTCAATAAGAAAGGGGCGCATAGCAGGATCACCAAAGTAATAAACCATGCGAGTAAAACTGATAGGCTTAACCCAAGCATATCCAGTGGTGATGTTTGCGCCATTACAAGCAATGTAGCTAGTGCCGAAGGGCCGGCAATCATAGGTACGGCAATGGGTACGATGAATGGTTCGCCTTCACTACCGTAAATGCTTTGGCCGCCTTGGGGCGGGAATATCAGCTTGATGCCAATAACAAACAGAATGACACCGCCAGCAATGGTGACAGCTTCCGTTTGTAGTCCAAAAATATTGAGGAACTGTTGCCCGAAAAACAAAAAGACAAACAGGATCGTCAGACCTGCAAGTAGCTCTCGAATGATAATTCTACGTTTCTTTTCTTTGGGGACGTCTTTTAACACCGAAAGAATGATCGGCACGTTACCAAAGGGATCGATAACAAACAAAAGCACTAATGCTGACGATAAAATACTGTCGAGTATATCCACCGAATGTCTCTTCTCATTATTATTTTGATGCAGAGTGTAGTGCATCTGCATTTAATAACCAATTGAACGCCTTAACGTCATATGTAGTTAGCTTTTAAAAAACTCATTTTAATAGGTAAATATATTTCTTTTCTGCTAGAGTGGGTGGTGATAATACTTTCCGGGGTGTATAGATGGATTCGCAAATATTCAGACACTTGCTCAAAACTTACATTGATTCTCGAAAACTATTAACGCTTATAGGAATCGCGTTTCCTTGGCTCTTATTTCTTGGTAACGATTTTGAACTACTGGCATCGATTAGTGCCAATTATCACTCAGGTATGAGGGATGTATTTGTGGGAATACTGTTCGCTGTAGGAACCATGTTAGTTGCTTACAAAGGCTACAGTCGTAAGGAAGACATGGCGTTAAATGTTGCGGGTGCAATGGCAATTGGTATTGCCGTATTTCCAACCATGTGTGATGCCAGTGCCAGTAATGTCGCAGTTTGTTCAACTGGAGCATTCGGGGGGCTGGGCGAAACTGTAAATAATTGGCTGCATCGCATTACCGCGCTCGTGTTTTTTGCTGGAATTGCTTACGTTTGCTGGTTTAGGAGAAATGACACCTTATTGCAACTCGACGACGAATTATCGCGGCGCCGATTTGAAAAAGGCTACATGCTATTAGCCATTGCTCTAGTAGCGCTGCCTTTGTTAGTTGCCACTGTTCATTTTATTAAACCGTTGTCAGGTTTAGTGTTTTGGCTTGAGGTGACGAGCATGGTTGTATTTTCATTATATTGGTATGTAAAAGGCAGGGAAATTAAGCAATCCGCGATTGAAGATGTTGCTCCTTCGAAAGCATAAAAAGGTTGTTTATTTAGATAAGCAACACATAATGCTCAAGTTTTTGTTTTATTAAGGAATCTATTAGTTGGTTGAGGAACCTAATTTTGAAAGGTATTCGAACCTTGAACTAGCAGATATTTTAGAGAATATTGATAGGGGCAGCTATCCAGAACGCTTCAAACAATTATGTTTGATAATGGAAAATAGAGGGATTTTGCTAAAAGACGGGCAATCGTTCGAACCGAATTACGATATCATTTACAGAACTAGTTCTTTAATTGGTGGTGAGAAGCAATCAGATTCAAAAGCGTCAAATATAGGTCAAAAACCGCGTCCGGCTTTCACCGCTAAAAAGCCTCAGCCAAAATATGATGTTAATGGAACCTATATTCCTAACACGGTGCCGCTAGATCGGCGATTAATGAACAGCTTTTTTTCACTTTGCATTATTGCTTATGGTGTTTATGGTTTACTCAATAACTCTTTATGGATACCTTTAACGCGCAGCTTACTTGTTGAGTTAAATGGAATTGCTGCTTTTATAATGCTTATTTCCATCTTGTCTGGTGCGATAATGTTGCTTGCAGAGGTAGTAGATCACTATGACAAACGTGACAATGAAATGCGGTATTTTAAGGTTGCTCGTTTTTTCAGAAATGTTGCGTATGGAGCATTTTCTACGGCGATTATCTGCGGATTATTTACTGGGGCTCAATTTCAATCGACGTAGTCCTACTACCTCAACAAACACTAAAACTTAATTTTCTAACAACCTATTTAAAAACGTAATTATTTCATTTTTAAAGTCCCTAGAACTCACTGCACTCGGTGCGACCACATCAAAGGCATGCGCGGCTCTTGGTGTTGTGTGAACACAAACATTAACACCAGAGGCATTTAGCGCTTCGGCGTACTGGATGTTTTCTTGATAAAACAAATCCATCTCGCCGACACCAATCCAGGTATTTGGCAATCCACTTAAGTTGTCGCTTCTTGCGGGTACGGAGAATCTCGGCACGCTAGATTGTCCAGGCTCTTCGCCTAGATAGGCACCCCAAGCAAAGTAATTGAGTTGATTATGCCATATGAGGTGTTCACACTTATCAAGCTGTCGATTAAGTGCCGTACGATCGTCGAGCATCGGGTAATACAACACCTGGGCAATAGGTTGAATGCTATTGTCTGTCTTTATGCGTTGGCATAACGCCGCAGCTAAACCGCCCCCAGCACTCTGTCCGGCAATAGCAATTTTGTGTTTATTTATGTGCAAGCTTTTTTCATTGTCCAACAGCCACTGCCAAGCTTGATAACTGTCATCTAGCCCAGCGGGGAACGGGTGTTCTGGTGCTAAGCGATAGGATACAGCGACGACTTTGCAGCCGAGTTTTTTAGCAAGTTCACTACACTCGGTCCGGTTTTGTTTAGGAGAGCCCACAATATATCCACCACCGTGGAGCCATAAAACAATACCGTCGCTGGTGCAGTGCTCCGGCGTATAAAGATGTATTGTTGTTTGATTAAGAGAAATTGTTTTGAGAGACACGCCTGGTTTGAGTTTGTTGCTAAAAACCGTTTTCAGTAACAAGCGGGCTAGGGCGCGCACAATTCTATTTTGCAGAGGTAGAGTGGGCTTCTTGGAAAATGACTCTTGTAAGTCTCCCTGTAAATCCGTTATCTGATGCTTCTGATAGTTGTTACATGTCGACTTGGGTGAAGATGTCATTTTTGCGTCCTGCCTGAGTGAATGGAAAAGCGCTTACACAATTAAGGCAAAGTGATTTTAGTCAGTGGTGTGAGATGCTGCTCATAGTTTTTCCATTGCTCCAGACCACCGCGGTATATAGGCTGCCTGACTTGCTCTGAGCTGGGCGTCTTGATGGTTCGTTCAGTTTCATAAAAATGAATACAATTTTGTTCAAACTCCAGGTCACAAAAATCTAAAAGACGTTTCACTTGCCCCTCTAGATCGTTGACCACATCTTCGTGTTGTACTTTTAAAATATGACCGGGGAATAGGTCGTCCCAATGCTGCATAACCCTTAAGTAAGCTTGATAATATCGACTAAATGTTTCAAGGTCATATGTAAATTCTTGTCCTTCCCCAAAAAGTTGTTTATAACAACTAAACCCGCATGCCATGTGATGTCTGCGGGCATCTATTATTTTTGCATTTGGCAATATCAACTTGATCAATCCAATATGAACAAAGTTATTAGGCATCTTATCGATAAACAAAGGAGCCGATTCTCTGTAGGTTTTGGTTTCCTGAATGTATTGCTCTCCAAATCGCGCATAATAGCTATCATCCAGTTCCGATAGTAATTTGGGATATTGTCTATTTCCCGCATGTAATCTGCTGACTAACCCCAAAATATTGTGTAGTTCCATCGTACCGTCGACCTTGGAATGAGATGCCAGTATTTGCTCTAGTAACGTTGAACCTGAACGAGGTAGTCCTACGATAAAAATGGGGTCGATAGCTTGGTAGCCGACATTTTTAAATTTGGAAGATAAAGTTTCGTCAAAATATTGCAGCTGTTGCTCAACTTGCCGTTCGATAAATTCTGCCTGATAGCCAGTTGTAGAATGCTTCAGACTATTTCCCTTTTGGTAATACGCGAAAGATTGATCATATTGCTTTTTGTCTTCGAAGGCTTTTCCCAGAGCAAACAACATGTGAATTTCATCTTCGGTGGCTATTTGTGTTTTCACCAAGTTCTGCATGGAAGTCATTTCTGCATCGGTAAATCTATAGGTTTTGGTATTCGCCAAACTCCAGTATGCGTCGCCAAATTCAGGGTGTTGTGAATACGCTGTTTGGTATTCTGAAATAGCCTGTTCTATGTTTCCCTTAGCTTTTAAGGCATGTGCCAACAGCAGATGTAATGCTGGTTGCTCGTTTTCTTGTTGAAGTAACTTAGTGTAGAGATCAATTGCTTCTTCAACTTTTCCTACACCGACAAGAGAAGTCGCTTTAGCAACAGTTATTTGTTTGTTATCTGGATGTAATACCAGCAACTTTTCAGACAGCTGCAGTGCATGTTTAAATTTCCCCATTTTTGAGAGCAGTGAAAGATAAACTGTATTTGCCCCTAAATGAGCTGGATAAAGTTCTACGCAGCTTTGCAATATAAACTCAGCTTCCGCGTATTGTTTGCGTGCTATACCGATCTCCGCTAACAAAAATAAACCTTCTTCATGATGTTTATTGTGTTGCAAAAATTGACGACACACGTTATCAGCTTTTACCAAGTCGCCTTCGTACATTAAGTCACGCGCTCCAAGCAGTGCTTTTGGCAACGCTTTCAAATAGCGTAGTTGCGCATTAGCTAACGAAAGTGCGTCATCCTGTTTTTGCTGCTTGTACAGTGTTATGAGTTCTCGCCAACTTGACACCAAAGCTTGGTTTTTCTGAACCGCCTGATAGAAAGCTTCGGCTGATTCTTTCGTTTTTCCCAAGCCTTTGTATATATAGCCAAGCTCCTGAAATGCCCGCCCATAATTTGTATCAAGCGTTGTAAGCTGTATCGCGATATTTAAAGATGCTTCTAGTTGTTTGCTAAGTCGTAATGCCACAACTTTGAAATACAACAGCTGCCTCTCAACTTCTTTTGCGATGTTTTTCTGTTGTAACAACTGGTTCGTTTGACTAAGCACTGAAGCAAAGTCTCCAGCTCTTAAGGCTTGATTAATTTGGTTGATTTCACTCATTTAGAATCGATTTTATTTTCATGTTTGTAAAAACCAAAAAGCAGGCCTTAAGACCTGCTTTTTGTCATACTCTTAATAGAGTTTACATAAAGTCGTACGACACTCTCAAACCAACGCTTCTTGGTCTATTAGTAACAACTTTCGGCGTGAATTGTTGGTTATCGATGTACAAAATAGCACTTTCATCGAACAGGTTATCAACATAGATTTCAGCTTTCCAGTCGTCCTTCATTATGCCAAACGCTACATTGGCGATAGCATAAGAATCCTGGACGTAACGACCTCCTCGAAAGGTTTGACCGTTTCGGTCAGAATAAGTCACACCCTCATATACTGCGGCTTCATCCTGAATTGTCAGCCCAGTGCCGGTTCCATAAACAAGCATTGTAGTGTCTTCAAGAACATACGCATCCATTTTCATACTGGCTAATCTATCCCCGGTATAGGCTATAGAGCCGTTTACAAATGCGGTCATGCCATTGTCCATTTCGTGATAATAGCGAGCACGGAGATTTCCTGAAAACTCGGCAGAGTAGGGAAGTCGACTGCCCACGCCAGGCGCTATACCCTGTAATTCAGGGTTTATGCGTGTCAATTCAGTGTCCAGCATGCTGAAAGAGGCGTCAATCACTAGGTTATCAGTCGCCAACCAAGTAATATCAGCATCTAAACCTTGAATTTCGGCATCACCTACGTTGTCTGTGAATACCAAGAAACTAATATTCGTGGGGTCAAAGCGAGATGTCTGTAAATCAGTTATATCAGAAAAATAGGCTGTTGCGTTTACGCGTAAAATGCCATCTAAGAAATCACCTTTCAGACCAACTTCGTAGTTTTTCAAGGTATCTGTTAATGAGTAAACAGGGATGCGGAACCCTTCAAACGCACCATTTTGGTTAGTTGCTTGTCCACCACCCACGCGATTGGTCACAGGAGGCCTGAAGCCTTCTGAGTAGTTAGCGAATAACATAACATCCTCGCTAACTTTCCAATCCAAGCCTGTTTTGATAATCACATCATCCACAGTCAAAGTACCATCACTACCAAGAAGATCGACTTCCAATTGGCCATTAGCGATGGCGGCTTGAATCGCAGCCGGGTCTTCACCAACAGCAGTTAGCTCGTCCGGGTCGAGTGAGCCAAAGGCCTTAACTCTGCGACTAACATCAATGGTTGTCGTTGAACCTTTAAAAATATCGTCAATTTCATACCAACGGGCGCCGAAACTGGCGGTTACGGTATCTGTTAGGTCGTATTCCAATTGGCCGAACAATGCGATCTGTTCAATGGTATGGGTTACGTCGTTAACAAAGCTAACTTCAGATTCGAATGGGCCACCGTTACTGTTTATACCTTCTGTTCCAACCAGAGTTCTTCCTAGATTGTTAAAGAAACCTAAATCAGTGTTACCGATTTTGAATTTACCAACTGTCGCCAGTTCTTGATCGTCATAGAAGACACCGGCCGTTAATCGCCATTTATTTTCTGAAGGGGTATTAATACGGAATTCATGTGTTAGTCGAGTAGTATCCGTCGACTCTTTGTAAAACTTAGTAGGATCTAAGCAACGCTCATCTGCGGGCGTCGCCGCTTCATAATGATTACACACGTAATAAGCGGCAAATAAACCACCATTAGTGTAACCAGTGTAATCAACATTTGAATCTATTTGTCTGTCTAAGTAACCGCCGGTATAGACGACTTCAAGCTGCTTTAATCGTCCTTCAAGTGTCCAAGTTGTCAGACCAAATTCATCATCATTATTCTCTGGAGTGAAACGATTTGTAGAACTCTCACCCTCTAGATTAGGGTCGTAGGCAAAGACGCCTTCAGTCTCTAATGTTTGTTGGGTATGCTGCACTAGCACCGACCAATCTTCATTGATCAAGTAGGATAGGCCGAGTCTCGCACCAGCATAAGTGGCGTCATTAAAGTCATCTTCAACTAATAAGTCGTTTTGCGGCGGGGTAACCGGCGTATTAGCAGGATCTGTCAGAGGTCCGCCAGAAATGCGGTCTATGACCACTGCACTGCCGGTGTAACCGCCGTTACTAGGGTCATTAAGTATATTATCGATCCAGCCACCTTGATGTTCGTTATAAACAGCTAAACGCACTGCCAGGTCATCAGTTACCGAAAAGTTAAAAAAGCCTTCGACCGTGTTGCTCATTTCACCACCTTTAGTGAATGAGATATCAGTATCTATGCCTGCACTAAAACCACTGTGGTCTGGTTTATTCGTAATTAGGCGCACAGTGCCAGACTGTGAACTGGCTCCAAATAAGGTGCCTTGCGGCCCTGGCAGCACTTCTACTCGTTGCATATCAGTTGCAAATACATCTAAATTCCGACCTTGCATAGAGACTGGCTGCTCATCCAGATAAAACGCGACTGAAGGTTGCAGCGCTTGCACAGAAGACACTGCGATATTCGTTTGCGTGGTCGCCGCGCCCCTTATATAGATTTCGTTTTGACCTGGACCGGTACCTTGAAAAACCACATTAGGTAAAAACTCAACATAGTCTTGAAAGTTATCAACGCCCAGGTTCTCAAGTGCCTCGCCGTTTAACGCGGTAACCGAAACGGGAACTTCTTGAATAGATTCAGACCGCTTGGTCGCTGTGACTTGTATAGTTTCTATAGAGGCTTTCTTGGATTCTTCTTGAGCATGCAATGGCGACACCGCCAAAGCGGTTACGATCGCGCAACTTAATTTAGAGAGTTTCATGGATGACCTTGTGTATTCGAATGTGCAGTTAGTTTGTTAGTGTTCAAGTATATTTTTCTAACACTGATCATATATTATTCTTATGAAACTTCAATTTAGTTTCAACACTAATTAATTTAGTGTGTAAAAAAATCAATTAAAACTGTCTCTTAAGACGGTTTAACTTGTGTATTTCGCTTTTTTCGATTAGCTTTCGAATATTCTGTTATATAACGTTTTTTAATCGGTATATAACTCATTTTTGAACCGCAATAGTAGTTGACTTTTTAGGACGCAATAATTGTCGAACAATAACTATAAAAACACATTAAACCCGAAAGTCTTTTATTCTTCTTCGTTTTCGATTGTTGCATTGCTTGTGTTCGCACTTGTTTCACCTGAAAGCGCCGACAGTCTGTTCAATTCTTTGCAAAATGGGATCGTTACCAATGGCAGTTGGTTTTACGTATTGAGTGCGGCGATTATCTTAGTCGCGGTGCTTTATCTTGGGTTATCACGCTATGGTAGTGTCAGGCTTGGGCCGGATCACATCTCCCCAGATTATTCACTCACCAGCTGGTTTTCAATGTTGTTTGCGGCAGGTATGGGGATTGGTTTGATGTTCTTTGGGGTCGCTGAACCTCTTATGCACTATGCCACCCCGCCGTCGGCTCAAGCAGAAACCGTTAATGCCGCTAAAGAGGCGATGAAAACTACATTTTTCCATTGGGGGTTTCATGCATGGGCAATATACGCGGTTGTCGCACTAATACTTGCTTATTTTAGTTTTAGGCAAAACCTCCCACTAACCATGCGTTCAGCGTTGTACCCATTTATTGGAGACCGTATACACGGAAAAATAGGTGACGCGGTAGATACCTTTGCAGTAATCGGCACCATTTTTGGGGTTGCAACATCATTAGGGTTGGGGGCATCGCAGATTAACGCGGGAATGGCCTATTTATTCGATTGGGAGATTTCTCATTTGAATCAAATTTTCCTTATGATAGGCGTAATTAGCATTGCGATTTTGTCGGTAGTTTCAGGGTTAGATAAGGGGGTAAAAAGGCTTTCTGAGTTAAACATGATACTCGCGGTGGCGCTGTTGTTGCTCATTTTATCTCTGGGTAATACGGTGTTTTTGTTACAGGCCTATTTACAAAATACTGGCGCCTATTTATCTGACATAGTGCGCAATACCTTTAACTTATTTGCCTATGAAAAAACCGATTGGATAGGTGGATGGACTATTTTCTATTGGGGGTGGTGGATAGCTTGGGCGCCCTTTGTTGGATTGTTCATTGCGCGTATTTCCAGAGGCCGGACTATCAGGGAATTTATTTTTGGCGTGCTTCTGGTACCCACTGCATTCACCCTTTTTTGGATGACTGTGTTTGGCAACTCCGCTATTGATATGGTGATGAATCAAGGTGCTGATAAGTTAATCACTATGGTAGGTGAAAATTCCTCAGTAGCGCTTTTTGTTTTTCTCGAAAACTTTCCTATGCCAACATTGTTATCGATTATCGCTATTTGTATGGTGGTTGTGTTCTTCGTTACGTCAGCAGACTCGGGGGCGTTGGTGGTTAATATGCTTTGCTCATATGGAAAGGACAATACGCCGATATGGCAACGTATATATTGGGCAGCAGGCGTTGGTGTCGTCGCGATTGTTTTATTGGCCGCAGGAGGACTAAGTGCACTACAAACAATGACTATCGTAGCCGCACTACCTTTCGCCATTATTATTTTGGTCGCGTTAATGGGATTGGTTAAAGCGCTGCGAGTAGAAAAGTACAAACGAGAAAGTTTACGCACGAAAACCGTAAGTTTTGAAGTTGGCGATCAAGAAGAATGGCGGGATCGGTTACAGAATATCGTTCACTTTCCAAGCAAAACTGCAGTTAATAATTTCATCAGCAACACTGTAGTGCCTGCCTTTGAATCAGTTTGTGAAGAACTGACCAAAAACCAGATACAGCATAAAATCAATACCGTTAAAAATGGCTTCGAACTGGTGGTCATGCACGGCGATGAGGAGGATTTTGTTTACTCAGTACATCGAAGAAAGCAGAGGCAACCAGAATTTATTACGCCAGAGACTGAGCCTGACGAGGACGATGAGCAATCTTATTATCGCGCCGAAGTTCACCTGAAAGAAGGTGGACAAGACTATGACGTAATGGGCTGGTCAAAGCTTGCCGTTATCAACGATATAATTGACCAATACCAGAAACACATGCACTTTTTGCATTTGTTACGCTAGCCTTCTAATGAGATAAAATACATGCAAAAAGACGACGAGTTGTTGATCGCACTGCGCAAAGTCATTAGAGCCATTGATTTACGCTCCAAACAACTTAGTAAAAATATAGGATTAACGGGACTGCAATTGCTGGTAATGCGACATGTAGGCCAAGAACCGGGAGTAATGGTTCGTCAAATCGCCGAGAGTATAAACCTAAGCCCTGCAACGGTCACCAATATTTTAGACAGGCTGGAAGCGCGCCAATACGTGCAACGCGTGCGTAGCACCGAAGATAAACGCCGTGTCGGCGTATTCCTTACTGAAAGTGGCCGTCAGATCTTAGACACAGCCCCCATGCCATTCCAAGAGCACTTTACGAATCGCTTTGCCGAATTAGAAGAGTGGGAACAGAGCCAAATGATTGCGACGATGCAGCGGCTTGCTCACATGATGGATGCGGAAGATATCGATGTATCTCCGGTGCTTGAAGTTGGTGAGTTGGTTGACGTCAAAACTCATTAAACTGCTTGATAAAAAGCAGGCGTAAAGCCTGCTGTAAATCTAGTGCCTTGCTTTTTGATTTTACTTAAGAAGCAATAACGCCAGGGATTTCCTGTCCAAACCCAAGATCTACACCGCAAGCCTTCGCCGCCGTATGCAGTACGTCATGATGGTCGTAGCTGCTACCGGCACTGTTAGTGACCCCACGGTGAACTCGAGAGCCACCACCGGCTATGATATAAGAGACTGGATCGCCTGAATGAATATCGGCGTGTCCCATATCTGTGGTTTCTAATACAACAGTACTGTCTAGAATACTCGCGTCTTTGAGTCGTTGAATCAAATATGCCGATAGGCTACCCAGATGGCTGCGCATTTCTGTGTAATAAGGGGAGTTGGCTCGGCCACCACTGCCACCGTGAATAGACTGGTGGTACACCCCAGTGTAGCTTAGTTCAGGGATGCGAAACTGACATTGGTGATGACCAAACGCCAATGAAACAGAGCGAGTTAAACCGCATTGCAAAGCGGCTACAGCAATATCTGCCTGTAACCTTGCCTGTTGACTAAAGGTATCGAAAGTCAGTGGAAACTCAGTATTATCAGGCGCGATGGAACAGCCCGTTCCGCCTGATAATTCATCTAGGCGCCTTTGCGTGTCGGCAATCGCATCTAAATGATCGTCCATGCGCTGCACTTCATAACCTGCGAGTTTGCTTCGAATCGCGTTTGCTGCAGACACATGGGCATTCATAATAGGGGTTTTGGCACTGCTGCCTTGGCTTCCCCCAAACACTAGATTAAAGACGGTGAAAGGGTTGTCTTGAAAGGGCACCTGATTTCCACTGTCTTTGGTCATGTATTGGTTGCCATTACTGTGAACACCCAGATTGATGTAGCGAAACGGCATATCTGGCCCTAACGCATTACCCATGATGACGTCGTAGCTATCGCGATTCCAACCATCGGCCCAAATAATCGGCATGCGACCGTGGCCGGCATTCCCATGTGACATATCCAGTAGGAAATTACATTCAGTTTTTACCGAATCGTAGCCTGCCGACATGGCCCCCATCACCATGTCGTTGCCGGAACCTGTAGGCTGCCAAAGATAACTAATGGCTCCTCCAGGTACGTAGATAGCCACCGTTTTGTTTGGTAGCCCTGCATCTTGTGCATCCGCATGTCTTGAAAACAAAATGCCAGCAACAATAGGTGAACTGCGCAGTAATGCTGTGGAAATACCGGAAGCGGCGAAGGTTTTCAACAAGCCTCTGCGTGATACAGCGAGGCGGTGCAATTGTTCCAACGTTTTTTCTTTGTTGATATCGTTACTCATGATTTGTTCCTCGGTATCCTGTTAATCTCTAGACCATGCTTTGCGATAGCGAACCGCTTTTAAGAACCCAAAGTTTTCTAACATGGCTCTTGGACTCTCATTCATCATTGCATCGGTCAGGTTTTCAACTTCGCAGGCGTAACCGGCTTTTTCGGTATCCGCTAGTTTTGCCCCCTCTGGGTTTGCCGGATCAATTTCCTCGTGACCGACGCCCATGACGTAACGAAACATTTGTTTGGGCAAACAGGCTTGGGCTGAGTCTAATCCTGCAATCACGCCACCTAATTCACGAGTACCAGTAAAACCAATAACTTCGCTTAAGTTGGCATAATCTTCTGGTGCGAATAAATTGCCACTGGCATCAATGACGTTGCCATTCAAATCATTGCCGCGAATATTGCCTACCGAATCAAAGTCTTCCATACCAAACCCCAATGGGTTGATATATTGAGTGTGACAGTTAGTACAGGGGCTATCTTCTGTGAGGCGGTGATACTTCATGCGATTGGTGGTGCTCGGGTCTTGCAGAAAATCCGATAACTCCGCTAGCTTCGCTTCGCGCGCTTCAAATGTACCCGCCGGTGGATCGGGCTGCTCCTGACATAGCATGCGACGACGCACACGCACTGAGCGTAGTATAGGGTGCGACTCGACAGGTTCAGCCCAACGAGACATAAAGGCACCGTTGGCTAAAATTCCCCCGCGTTCGATAGTATCCACCTTTTGTAATTCTTCACCTGTTACTCCCGTTAAGCCATAATGATTGGCAAGTGCTTCGTTCACGAAGGTGTAATTAGCGGTATACAAAGAGCTAAAGGACTCACCGGGTTGCGTCATAACGTAGGCGAACGTTTTATTGAGTTCTGCTTTCATGTGGGGGACGAGTTCAGCAAAGCCGGGCCAGACTGACTCGTCTTTTGCTGCGACTTCCAAATCAGCGGTACCTAACCAACTGCCAATGAAGTCACCCAGTACACTATCGGCACCCGCAGCTAACCGATTAGCGTGATTAACAATGTTGGTTTCATCTCGTAATTCGTCATTGGCGGCGGCATCTAACAATGTTTGGTCTGGAGTCGTTCCAGTGAAGGTGTAAGCCAGGAAAGTGGCCATTTCATATGAGGTTAATTCAAATGCGTCGGCGTCTAGCTCTGGATTGGCCGGATTAGCTTCACCTAGTTCATGACGATAGATAAATTGTGGTGATGAAAGTAGCCCCTCAAGCGCTAGCTGCATTCCTGCTTTTACGTCACCTGAGTTAAACGTGCCATTGGCGATAGCTAAATAATTATCGTTTTCCTCAACCGTTAAAGGTCGTCTGAAAATCTTAGGGGCAAGATCATTGACGAGTTGTTCAGCACAAGTCGTATCAATTGCGTTGCAGCTCAAGGCCGGTACGAAATCATTGTCTGCTGACCACTGCGCGAGTTCTTCAGCGACCAAAAGATAATTGTTGTAGGCAGTTGATTGCACGGTGGCACGCGTATTATTTGTGAAAAAGCCAACTTTGGTATCTGCCGAAAGGCCATCTGATACGGTGTAGTCTACACCTAACAAGTCTTCAACTGTGTTTTGGTATTCCGTTTGTGTGAGTACTTTTAATTGTCGAGCACCATAAGCAATAGGCGTTTCGTTTACATCACAAAAGATTTCGCCTTCCCATAGTGTTTGGATATAAGCTGTGACATCTTCAGCACACTGTTGATCACATGCACCTGCATTGCCATAAGGCATGGTTTTGACGATGATATCTATCATTTCCGCAACGTCACGTTCTGTATTCAGAGCAGGAAAGCTACCAAGACCACCACCTTCTGTGCCATGACAACCTGCGCACTGACCCGCATAGATTTCCATTCCTCTGGCTAATTGATCCGTTTCGGTAACCGTTACTCGTTGTATATCGGTAGGCGAAGAGGGCACACTGGTATTTACTGCAATCACTTTGTAATCGAACTCGCCCGTTTCAGGTAAACCTTCAACGAATTGACTAGCATTTGAGGCTAATTCGCCCGTGGTATGCCAATCGCCATCGACAGATTTGCGACGTACGAGATAGACTGTTTCATTGTTGCTGTTGTCTGTCCACGCAAGTTCCGCTTGGGCGTCACTTTCGTTGTACTGGGCGCTAAAATCACTCGGAGCTGTGGGAGCCACAGGCATGTCTACTGGGCTAAATCCGGCTTGATTTTGAGACTCGAAGAACAGGTTAAAATAAACAGGAACGACCTCGCCAATGGAACTGAGCCCGGCAACCACCCGCAGTGCTTCAATACCATATGACATATCAAAGTTTTTACTATCAACAAGGACAGGTTGTTTGGTAGAGACCAACAGCTTGTTGCTAGCGAGTTTAACTACCATTGTATTGAGCGTGGTTGATTGCCTTATCCCGTGTAGGCTGAGTTCTCCAATGACCGTTTGTGTTTGACTAGCACCTACTGACATAGTGGCTAGGGTGTCTATATCTATTTGCGCAGTAAAATACGCGGTGGGCAAATATTCGTTTTCAAACAGTAAGTCGACAACACGACTATTGCGAATGTCTATGCCCGTTTGTACATCGTTTAAGTCAATGGCAAATATCACATTACCTTGCGCGTCGATGGTTCCTGATAACGCCGGTTCAGTGCCGGTTACAGCACTAAAACTGTTGTTTTCTGCGGTGTGTTCCTTTTTCACTGACACGTAGTTCACAGAAGAGTCAGTGGCGTTTAACAGCCACAAATTTGAATCGGTATTGGTTGTGCCGGCATTGCCGTCAGGGGCGTTATTACCAGAATCTGTGGTGGTACATATATCGCCACTGACATTGACTTGAATGTCCCCAATAACGCCATTTTTATTGGCGACAAAACCCAGCTCATAACGCTGTTCATTATTGATAGTAGGTGAGTGTGATGGTGGCGTAATGGTGCAACCCGACTCGTTACAATCAAAGCTACCATTCCAGCCATTGCTAAGCGTAACACCCTGGTTCCAAGTGACATTTAGCGTCCAGTCATTGAATGCATCAGCATCGTTGAAAATAACAATTTCAGTTTTAAAACCGGCATTCCAATTATCGGGTATATCGAAACTACACTGTGCGGCATAGAGACTACTCGGTAGAAAGCCCGCTATGGCAACCGCAAAGACTCCCAAATGCTTTTTAAACGTGCTTTTGGTCAAACAACTTGTAATAAGCAAGTGTTGAGAATGTGATGTTTTCATCTTGGTTCTCCCTTACTTATTGCGTTACGTAAAACAGATTGAAGTTCACTGGAACCGCATAGCTAATCACATCAAGCCCCGCAAGCGATTTGAGAGTCTCGATGCCAGCTTCCAGGCCAAAATCCTGCGAGTTTAATAAGATGGGCTCTGCGTTTTGTACCAGTATTGTTTTGGCGTCCAGTTTGCTTATTGCGACCACTGTGTCTATTTGCACACTCACTCCATGCAGGTTCAGCATTGCAGAGATAGATTGTGTAGCTGTGCTACCAGATGCCATCGACTTCAGCTGGTTATAATCTACGGCGAGTAACACTTCTGATTGCGGGAATACACTGGTAACGAACAAATGCTCAGTCATCCGGCCATTGCGAGTATCTATACCAGTCTCAACACTGTCTAGGTTAATCCTTAAACTAGCATCACCGTTTTTAGAGATATCTCCGCTTAGTTCAGTAAAAGTATGGGTTTCAACAACATGCGTTTTCTTTGTCGAAACGAAGTACAAACTGGAGCGGGTTGTATCTAAGACAAACGGCTCACGTACCTCGGGTTCACTTACCGTAATGGTTATTGAATTACTTACATCGGTTAACGTCCCGTCATTAACGGTTAACGAAGCCTGAAAAATGCCTGCAGTGTCATAGATATGGGTCGGTGCAACTTCATTGGAAACGTTACCGTCTCCAAAATTCCATTGGTAAGTCAATTCATCTCCGTTGAAATCACTTGACTCAGTACCGTTAAAAGAAACACTAAGTGGCGCTTCACCTGAAGTGACAGAAGCACTGGCGACAGCAACTGGAGGATTGTTGATATTGCCGTCGGTGGAGCATATACCGCCGAGGGCAGGGATTGTGACCGGTTCGTTAGCAACGGCCTTTTGCGCATTAAACCCAAAATCTACCGAACTGTTAGGGGCGATATAACCGTTGTAGTTTTCATTAACAACTTCATAAGGGTTATTACCGCTGTATGTGCTATGCCACGTACCGCTAAGGGTTGTGTTATCAGCAAATTGCATCAATACACGCCAGCTTGAGATAGCTTGAGCTGCAGTATTGCTGATGGTCACCTTGCCGGTAAAACCTGAGTTCCACTCATTTTCGATTGAGAAAACACACTGTGCGAATTCAGGTTCCGGTTCTTCTACCGTGATATTTAGGCTGACCTCTTCAGCATTCGTAGCACCATCATTCACTACTAATGACACGTTATATTGGCCCGGAGACTCAAAAGTGAAACTAGGGTTGGCCTCGGTAGAGGTATCCTGCTCAGTAAAGCGCCATAAGTAGGTAAGTTGGTCGGTCGTACTTGATGAGCGATCACCTATAAAATTAATCGTTAATGGTGCTTTACCACTGGTTGTGGACGCCGAAATATAGGCAACTGGTGAGATTTCAACATCACCACCTGCGCAGATCCCCGAGAGAATAGGGGGCTGAACCGACTCACCATTATTGGCTTTCGTACCGTTAAAACCGAATGATTTTTGGCTTCCTGGTTGGATTTTGCCGTTGTAGTTTTTATTCGTTGCCTGATAAGGGTTACTGCCTGATACATCGGCATTCCAAGTACTTCCTATCGCGGAGCCATCCATAAATTCGATACCAACATTCCAACCATCGATGGTAGCTTGCGTATCGTTAATAATCTTAATATCGGCAGTGAAGCCATTGTTCCACTCATTTCGGATTGAGAATTCACACTGAGCTGCCAATACCCAATGGCTCGGAAGCAAAGTAAACAGAAAAAGCAAGACACCCCAACTCTTATAACTGGTCATATAACGTCGCCTTGTTAAAACATTAAGAGAAAGTGTAAAGAAACAGGGGAATGTGAAAATTATGAAACCTTATACTCAGGTACATAAGTGGATTAATAAATTACCTAAAATAGAAAATCAAAAGTTAGAAATTTCGAACAAATATGGAATGTGAATTGTGCAAAGTGAACAAGGCTGACGCGAAAAGTTTGCGAAGTTGCGAATAAGTTCTAGGAAAATGCGGTAAACACCGAAAACAATGTGCAAAGAATGTGCACTTAAAAAGAATATGCTTGGATGTGGGTACTGCAAAATGTGCAGATAATGGATAACTTGTGTGCTTTTTCAGATATTAAGTCAAATACCTGAATAGCGTTTTGCACACTTATAACCTTCATTTATATTGTGTGCTCTTGCGTCTCAAATGTCGTTTTCGAAAACACAAAGTGACTCGACAACGTTACCCAATTTAACAACAGATTGGTTACGCGTATTCGACAAAGACCATTAAAAATACGGGCTCAGTTAAAACTGGAGTGTTCGGAAAGACTTTCTGCAAAGCCCTTTATTTTGGATATAAAATCATTTGTGTGCATCTAAAAAGCGCTATGGTTTTACCTGAGTTTCGGCTTTTCACTACCGCATCCCATACTTGAGTCGTTCTACCAGCGTGTACTGGCGTCGCAATGCACTCAATTGTGCCATTTCGCTCCGTACCAACATGATTAGATTTTAGCTCTATTGTGGTAAAACTATGTGCCCCTTCAGGTAGATTCGCTAAACAACCGTTACCACAGGCAGTATCTGCGAGTGTCACCACCGTGCCCGCATGAAGATAGCCGTTTGGGGCTAGATGATGATCAGTTACTTCCAAATGAGCGATAACCGATTCGCAAGAAACCTGGGTAAACTGAATCCCCAAATGTCCGGGTAACTTGTCGGCACATATCTGATTAAAGTAAGAAGCGTCTTTCGTATTCATATTATGACTTTATGTTGAGCTGCTGTTTGAGCGCTGATTTTTGCGATTGTTTGTAATTGCTGAATTCTTGCTCCGAAAAGAGCTTTTCAAGAGTAGGTTGAGAAATCACAAAATACTGAACCGCACCCAACATTTGATACATCAGAGTAAATGCATCGCCTTCTTGCATATCACCTTGCTCTTGCGCAGTACTAACCATATCAACGAGAGCCTCAATAAAAGGCGCAAGGTACCACTTATGAGCATTTTCGATGCGGTCTCGGTTGTCTAAGAGTTCGCGAATTAACAACAGGATCACTAAAAGTCTTTGGCCTTGGGCGTCTAGCATGCTGTTAAAGATGTAGTGCAGTTGCTCGTTTGCCTGGTCACTGCTACGAATGGCCTCTGCTACGAAATCACCTAGATGGTTCGTCGCTTTTTCTAAGACTGCGCCGTAGAGTTTTTCTTTGGATGGAAAGTGATGCAAAAGCGCTTGTTTACTTACATTAACAGCTTTTGCTACATCATTAATACTGGTGCCATAAAATCCGTTCTTACTAAACAATAATTCCGCATTCTCCAGCAGCTTTTCTTTTGTGTTTTTCTTCAAAACTAGTGCTCATTAAGTAGTCGTTGACATCTTACCACTTGGTAAGTATCTTGTAAAAACCTACCGAGCGGTAAGTTAAATAAGTTTATGGAGAGTACTATGGATCTCAAACTTGAAACCGATCTTATTTTTCAAGCGAAGCAAAACGTAAAGGCACGAACAACATCCCTTAAGGGGCAAATTGTTCGTGCTGATACTGATCGATATTTATCACCAGAGAGGTTGGATTTAGAAAGGTCGGAAATATTTAAAAACTTACCAAGTGTTATTTTGCACTCTTCCGAATTGCTCGAGCCAGAGTCATTTGAAGTCGTAGACAGCTTTATTGGTTCGTTGATTGTCACCCGTGACAAAGCGTCTAAAGTCCATGTTATGTATAACAGTTGTCGACATCGCGGCGCTAAATTGGCGGAAGGTAAGGGCTGTGCTAAACAATTTGTGTGCCCTTATCACGCTTGGTCATATGCCTTAAATGGTGATTTACGCGCAGTACCCGGTGAGCGAGATTGCTTTCCAGGGCTGGATAAATCAGACAATGCTTTATTAAAAGTACCTGCAATAGAAAAGTATGGATTTATTTGGATATGCCCTGACGCCAATGTTCCTGAAGAAGCCGAAGCGCATCTTGATAGTCATCTAGGACAAATGGCAGGGCATTTGGATTGGTTGCAAAATGATGAGCTACGGGTTTTCAAATCACACACTAAGAATTGGTCTGGCAACTGGAAACTATTCGCAGAAGGAGGCTTGGAAACCTATCATTTTGCGTATGCTCACAAGGGGACAATCGCCCCCTATTTTTTTAACAATATTGCGGTTATTGACCAAGTTGAAAAACACTTTCGCGTGGTAATGCCGACAAAAGAACTGTTAAAAACAAAAGATGACCCCGTCGATGGATTGTCACTACATGACTACAGTCATACTTTATTTTTCTTATTGCCCAACACTGCATTGTTGGTGCAAAAGGAACACGTCGATTGGATAAGCTTCAAGCCTTTGAACTGCGGTGAAACAGAGATTACCGTTAAAACTTTGATACCCTACAATGCTGACTTACAAGATCCTCCGCAACTTGCGCACTGGCAGAAAAATCATCAAATCACTATCGAAACTCTTGATGAGGACTGGGAACTCGGCGCCTCAATACAAGCCTCATTAAGCAGCGGAGCTTTACCCCATATTCAATATGGTAAGAACGAATGGGCACTTGTCGAACTAAATAAGATATTGGATCACTTAATAATATCTTCGCAAGCATAAAAACAATACGGCACAGCAGGTTACTAAAAAGAAACCAATTGAATAATATCGTGTTGCCGCCATAGTTGTCCAAGTACCCAATTTGGAATAACTATGGCAAATCCCTTGATCACAATAGATATCGTGTCTGATGTTGTGTGTCCCTGGTGCATTATCGGATATAAACAATTACTGAAGGCAATATCAGAACTTTCATCGGAAACAGGAAATAGCATAGACACAGCAATTACTTGGCATCCATTTGAATTAAACCCAGACATGCCGCAAGGTGGAGAAAATCTTCGTAGTCACTTGGCGCAAAAATATGGCACCACCCTTGAAGGCAGTATTGCGGCTCGCAAACGATTGACCGAGCTCGGTGAAAGTCTCGGATTTACATTTAGCTACTTTGACGACATGCGCATGTATAACACCCGTAAGGCGCATAAACTGTTGCACTGGGCAAAAGACCAAAAGGTAAATGGCGAGCCCGTTCAAACTGACTTAAAAATGGCGATGTTTTCCAGTTTTTTCACTTATAAAGGTGTGATAGATGATGAAGAGACACTGTTGTCATTGGCTGATTCGGTTGGACTTGATAAGGAACTAGCAAAAACAGTCCTAGACGACCGTGAAATAGACGAGCAAGTAAAACAATCACAAAATCAATGGAGAAGGCAGGGGATCCAAGCAGTTCCCGCTTTTATCTTCAACGAACGGTATCTCGTTTCTGGCGCTCAGGATGCAGATTTCTTTAAAGAAATGCTTGTTAAGCTATCCAACGAAGAAGCATCTCAAGAAGCGTTAGCTTGATTAAATTTCTGCACACATGGTAGCGCTATTAATAGCCCACCGATATTTGAAGTAGTGGAGGAGCAATTCTAGTCTTAATGAAGATACATAAGACTTTGGTATATCAACCCAAAGTTGAATTTATTAGTTGCTTAATTGAGCGTACCTTAAGGAATAAAGAAGCCTTTATTAAGTGAAACTATGATATCGAACAAGGTAAAAAAGCTACTAGCGAGTGTATCAGCACTTTTAGCAATGAACTGCGTTAGTGCCGCAACGGTGCAAACCTGCACGTTGGATTACCAAGGTGTTGTTAACGCAGTTGATATTGACGATGGTATCGTAACGGGCTTCGTAAAATTGTTCGCAAAAGAATCAAGAGGCGAGAGCTTTACGCTTGTGGCCGAAAATGGTGAAGAGTTAGAGCGAACGGGAACAATAACGACTGCTGTAGACCTCACAGACTTCACAAATGATGGAATTACATGCTCATTTGATAATCGATTTACGCCACTTCATTCGATTGATGAAGACAGCCCTTGGCGACAATTTCAAATGCGCTTTGATAGTTTTTACGACAGTAATATTCTCGCCACGTATCAACACAATGGGTTAAACACAAAAATTATGGTAGCCAATGGTTGGACGTGGGGCACCTCTATGGCTGGAATTCACGTGTTTGAATATGAAGGGCGTGATTTTACTCCTGTTAAATATGATATTGACCAGGGCAACGGTGAGCTCCCTGCATACAAAGCGGGCGATACTGCGATGAGTTTGTCAGGGGATGGCGGCCAATGGCAGTACCGAGCGTCTGCCGTAAGTGATGACGGTCGAGTTGTTGCCGGTTATGCAAGATTAGAGGAAAGCGTAAACTTTGATCAAGGCTCTGTTATTGATGAAGCATTGAAGTTTGGTATGGTTTGGCAACTTGCAGAAAGCTGTAATATCGATTCAACCAAATGTACTGGCGAGAATGCGAGTCGATTAACGTCAGGTTCTGCTGACACACCTACAATCCAAGTACAATCACTAAGTGCACCGCAAATAACAAGAAACAACGCTGAAAGCGCACAAATTCCTGATTCACCCAATAACTTTAAAATGTTGTCATATGATGCAGATAATACTATGGAAAGTGTTTTTGGTATAACAACGATCGAATCTGGGAAGTACCTTCTAAACGGGCGCTCAGCGTCGGGTAAAGCGATGGTTGCAATGGTGACACTAGCGGAGGTTTCTGGAAGAAACGCCAGGATCGCGACGCTTCAAAATTTTGAACAGGCAATGCGTATTGCCGCAGATCAAGTAAATGTTATTGCTGTTCAAGAGAATAAAACGGACTGCGAATTAGACCCCACAGTAGAAATGGATGGTAAAACAGTAACGCTTCGTTGCGGCTATCCCTGTCCACATCCTTCTGGTATCTCACAAGTTGTCGATGCGAAAAATGGATTTGAATACAGGGGCGGTAATTGCGCCGGCAAATTAGGCAATATTGAATTAAGGGCTGAACATGCACCAGAGCCTGCCAACTGCAAAATCAAATATGCAGCATCAAGAGGAGATGGTCCTCCGAGATTTTCGACTTTCACAGAAGGGTGTTAATTCCTAAAGCAATTAATTAAAACTTTCTCGATAGCTTTATTATGCTGTTGTATATGAAAAATAAAACAACAGCATTGCGTTTTTTATCGGTCGGCGCGTTTATAATAACGTTGCTTATTGCATCTAAAACAAGCGGCGAGACGTTATTTAAAGCCCCAATTAAAATTGGTATCCATGAACGCTTTGTATATCGAGAAAAGCAACTAGATGGCAGTTGGAAGGGATTGGATGTCGACCTTATGAGTTCCATATCAAAAAAGGCTGGTTTTATTTTTCAGTTAATCGAATTCCCTTGGAAACGTACCCTGAAGATGGTTGAAACTGGAGACGTGGACATAGCGCTATCGGCCGCCGTTACGCCAGAACGAGAAAAATACGCACTATTCTCTAGAAGCATCTATTGCGTTGGTCATAATGTTATGTTTATCAAGATAGCTGATAAGCATCGCTTCAACGACATAACAACACTGGCCAATTTAGAAGGTTCCCAATAAAAATAGGAGTGTTGCGCGGGATTTCCTATTCAGATGAATACGAACGTCTTTTAACTAATTAGTTGGTTTACCCGAAACTTAGTTGTGCTCTACGATAAAGCTAGATTACCGCAAATGCTTTTGGCAGGGCGCATAGATGCATTTTTAGAATCTCAAACAGGAGGCAACGTAAGGATCAACGAGAATCCTGCATACAAAGCACAAATCATAGAACACAGCATCATCACAACTTTAGAAGAAGCTAAAACCCATCTAATGTTTTCCCGCAAAACAATTACTACAGATCAAGTAGAAAAAATAGATGCTACAATTCAGAAACTTCGTTCTACCGGGCAATACCAAGTTTTTTTTGCTAAATATAGGTAGACAGTCGTTTTTATTAGCTTAAGCATCGGAATGCATGATTAATTTTTATAACCAGAATATCACCGCGCAATGGATGTTGGCCGTTTTAATGTTGATGGTGCCGCTATTATTTGTACTTTTTTTGCTTAATATTTTCCGCGAATACACTATAACGGCCTGTTTCTTAGCTTTGTTTGTTCCATCACTAGTTCAATTTTTTGTCGCGCCTTTCGCAAAACTTACGGGGCACCACCAATATCTTTCGTCAATGCTGCTTTTTTATTCAGTAGGCAACAAGAAGTACGCACTCCCCAACGGTACATCCTTTGACTATTTGATGCATATGAGGAATGTTAAACCCGGTTTTAATTTCAATAAAAGACTATTGGTGTTCTATATAGACGGTCTATTGAGGCTCGTGGACAAAATAGAAGCAAATGAAATTGAAGAAGCTTCAGTATTTCAGGGTAGCTCGTATTTTTTTAATGAAAGAACGGCAAAAAGGCTGGGGTTTAATAGTGAAAACACTAATCGTTTTTTGAAAATCCATTTTTGCATTAATTTCATCGATTTGACTTGGATGTATTCATTATCGCAAGGACGTCTATCATTTCCGAATATCACTAAGATACAAACAATATCTATTTCAGCAACCACGTTAGCTTTGAATAAAGAAAAGATTCTTAAACTGAGGCTGTCCCTAACTAAATCTCGTTCGAGAAAAACCATAGAAGTTGAAAAGTGATTTAACCGCTGCATGGTCGATGACTAGTTAAGAACCTCGCCAATCTCACACGACAATAATTCATTTTCTCAATACACCAAGTTAGATGTCGCAATAATAATTATTGAATCTACCTAATACATTGCAGTAACCAAACAATCTAAAACTTAATAGAACTCATAAACGTTTGAAAACAGGGGATACGGTGTAACTGTGGATAACTTTGTGTGTGTTATATGAATAAATTATTAATTTAACATAATATACATTATGGGAACTTGTTATCAGATGTGGATAAGTGTGTGCAAACATGTGGATTGTCCTTAATTTGATTTTCAGCCCATTTTTCAAATTTCATAGCTCATTGTTTTTAACTTCCGTTTTAACTCTTTGGTTGTCCATGTTATTAGTGTTTTAGGCGTCGCTACGCGCACAAAAACAAACTTATCAGTATTAACTGTCGCAAATTCACGTAGCGTCACGTTTCTTTTTTCCGCGAGCTACAGTTTAATTTGGTTTTTAACCATGTTCGTGTTCGCAAGGTATTGGCAAATCTGTCGGAAGCTTTCTGGTCATTCTATTTTAATAACGAATTCTGAATTTGTGATTCGCTTGGTTCATTATCGAAATTCAATTGATAGACTTTAGGCAATTAAATTTAACTTCTAAGGGCATCATTATGCTTGGCGAAAATCATTCACTGTTAAACGAGTTCCCACAGTACAAAGACACAATTAATACATTGTCAAAACATGACGCTGAGTTTGCGCAACAAGTTAAAGACTACGACGCTCTTGATACTGAAATCAGAACGTTAGAAACTACCTGATGGTTTCAGCCACTTTCACCGCGCTGTCAATATCCGTTTCTGGCAGTGCAAACAAAACTCTTCGCCTCCCCATCTGGCGACTAAATCTTGTTTGCGAATATTTTCTCGAAGTAATTTGCTCACAAATATTAATACTTCGTCACCCACATCATGGCCTAGCTTGTCATTAATTAACTTAAACTTGTCGATATCACACAGAATAAATGACAACGGGCTGTTAGTTCGCTTAGCCCTTATCACTTCTCGTTGTAAATACAGATTCATGGCGCGTCTGTTGGGTATACCGGTAAGTGCATCGTGCAAAGCTAGGTGTTCAATGCGTTCCTTCAAACAATTAATGGTTTCCATATTCTTGCCACGAATATATTCATAGGCAGCATAAAATAGAGTCGTTGTAGTAAAAACGATTATGAGACGTATTTTGAAATTCGTCCCATAACTTGTTTGCAGCATTTGATTATCTGGCTAGAAAAATAAGAATGAGATGAATACGGTTAAAGCGAAAATAACAAATAAGCCGTAACGCAGTCCAGCGAAGAAAAATGCGACTGGTGGTAATACAAAAATCCACAGTGGACCATGGTTATTAATGCCGCCGGTAACAATGACGAGTGTCATTAAAGCAAGAAGCGATACGATGAACAAAGAAATTGGAATAAGCTGTTCAGAAGGTTCCTTACTAGTTCTTAGAAAATACCTAGCAGTAATGAAAGTAAATCCAACTAACGCAATACTATTCCCCATCCAGATACTGTGGGTTCGATATGCATTGATGCTAAAGATAACGACCAACAGCACACCAATAGACGCAAAAACGTTAATCGCTATGATACGTCTATTTAATTCGTCTGAATTTTCTGCCAAACATCCCCATCGAAACGGTGATGTGATCTGTCGCCAATTGCCCATGTGCTTTATTTCTATTTAGAATTATCGGCACTTTCCGTGTAGTGAAAGCCATTTGATTACGGAATAGAAATGGAAATTTGACGAATATTTGGATAAATATTGCACTAATTCGCAAAAGGTATTTAGGCATCGAATAGGAATGACGGTAAAAAGTTAAACCTTCTTTTGCGATTGTTTTTTAGGTGTATGAATTTCTACTGATGCCGTAATGGTGACCTCCAGGAAAAATGCGACTACACCTAGAGTGATGCACAGTAAATTGCTGATAAATAAAAACAGGATAAGTTTATCGATCTGCAATGCATACATTGCATTTACGAGTAAAAATACGACATCAATACAAATGAACAAAACCGCGGCGGAAAGAAAGTTGATAGACCAATTCGAGAGCTTCATTCTGCGCTCTAACATGGTTAACTCTTTATTTTGCTTTTCACTGAAGTCTGTTTTGCCGGCTGCTTCCAAATCTTCGTACCATCTTATTCTGTCCACTACCCTCGCCAGCCTTGCCGTTGCAGCGTTTAGAATCTGGCCAATACCTACTATGAGAAATACCGGGACTAGTGAAATTTGAATTAACTCGACCACATTGATATCAATATCCATCGGAACTAGCCTCTATTTAATTTTGTGGTAAATAGAAAAAAGCCTGCAAAAGCAGGCTTTCATGGGTCGCATTTATACTTTGAAGCGCGACAAGTTATTGTCAATTTCCGTGCTTAGAGCATACAAATCGTCAGAGCGAGAGGTCGCCTTGTGAACGTTCGCAGCAAGCTCATTCGACGCATCGTGAATTGCTGTAGCAATACGATTTATATCTTCCGTTGAGGTGTATTGCTCTTTAGAAGCGTTAGCAATGATATTGGCTCTTGAACTTATGTTTTCCACTGCCTCAGCAATATTATTAAGGCTCTTAGTCACTTCTTGTGCACTAGCGCCCGTTTCGGAGGTAAGTGTTTTGCTGGCTTCCATTATGGTTACTGCATTTTGCGTTTGCTCTTGTAACTCTTTAATGACATTTTGAATTTCACCCGTTGCCTCGTGAGTACGTCCCGAAAGTGCGCGTACTTCGTCGGCTACCACAGCAAAACCTCTACCTTGCTCACCCGCTCGAGCAGCCTCAATTGCTGCGTTCAAGGCTAACAAGTTAGTTTGCTCAGCAATTCCTTGAATCGTAGAAAGGATACTGTTTATTTGCTGTGCTTGCTCATCAAGACGAGTAATAGTTACTGTGGTGTCTTCAATTTGTTTGGTTAAATTTTGCATGCGACGTTTGTTTTCACTGGCGTTTTGCATGCCCTTTGCGCCCTCTTCTGCGGCGTTTTGCGCTGCTCGTGCAGTATCTGAAGCGTTATCAGCAACGTGCGATGAGGTTGAAGACATTTCGTTGATCGCCGCCGCAACTTGGCTGATTTCGGCTTGTTGAGTTTGAATTGCGGAATTATTCCCCTTAGCACTCTCGCGAGCAGATGTCGCGATGACGGTTAATTTTCCCGCCGATTTAAGGCTATCAGACACCAGAGCCTGAATCATAGCGATGAATTGATTAAATGACGTACTTAATCGCCCAATCTCACACTGAGTTTCAACCTTTAGGCGTTTAGTAAGGTCTGCATCTCCCTGGCAGATATCTGACATGGCTTGATTCAATTGTACCAAAGGCAGCAATAAGCGTGAAATCATGAACCCAGACATTAGGGTCACACCGCCTATCGTGATCACTGAAATTAAAAGATTCGCAAATGCTAAGCTACCTAGACCGGAAAAAGCGTCTTCTTTTTCGACCATTAAAATTAATTTCCAGTCGACACCGTCAATAGGAAAAACGGCGGCAAGCCAGTCCTTCCCATCTACTTCAACTTCAGAAGGTTCTTTGCCCAGACGTGCCCCACCAGAAATACTCCCCACCGGTTTGCCCACTTTAGAACGTTGTGGGTGAATTAAAAATTTGCCGTCACCGTCAATTAACGCGGCAAAACCAGTGTTGCCAATTTTTACGCCGAGTACTTCTTTGACTACATCACCTAGCTCAACATCGGCGCCAATCACATTACCTGCAAAAGGTTCAGCAAACGTCATTACGACCTTATCAGAACTTGCATCTGCATATGGAGGCGTCACTATTTGACCGCGCTCTGAGATTGCTTGGGTGAACCAAGGTCTCGTTCTTGGATCATAATCAGCGGGCAAATTAATTGCTGGGTAGGTGATCATCTCACCTTGCGCACTCCCCACATACATAACTTCAAACTTACCCGCTAATTGCCCTTGTTTTACAACACTATCAATATCGTTACCTTGGTTTAGCGCTTGTACTGCACCTGATACCATTTGGCTTTTGGCGGTAAACCAAGTATTTACAAACCGTGAAGTGTTGTCGCCAGTCCTGGACAAGATCTCATTAACATTGTCATGTAAGCCATTGCGTGCAAGCGAGTAATTGATAAATCCATTTATCGTTACCAAAATAAATACAGCTAATCCGACGCTGATCATTAATCTCGTTTTGATGCTCATAGAGTTCATTATTATTATCTTTTAACCTCAGCAGGTATGCGGGATGCCCCACAAAAATAAACGGGGAGCTATGCTTTTTAGCCCCATTGACGGCAGCTTATAACAAACTGTTACAAGATTTAAAGTAACAATCTAAGATTTATTTATGTTGCTACGATTTGGTGCAGGAATGCACTATATAATGACACACATTAATGAGATGAGAGTCGCCATTGCTTTGACGAGCGGTCTATCGTGAATTAATTGTTTTTCTTAGAAGTAAAATATTAGTTTATAACCATTTCAATATTCATCCATGTTGTGTTTACCCTATAAAATCAATGCGTTGGTAACATTTTAATCCTTGTATATATACTAAGGGACTATTTAACAGGTGAAGTCTTAAAACTCGCGAAATAATCTAAGAATAATCTGCCTTTTAAAGGGTTTTCTGCTATTTTTAAACCGTGACCGTTTAGGTATTTAATAGCAGTACTCGTGAACTTTGTTCATGTTTTAACGTCCAGTAATAGCTGGTTCATCTAAAAGGCAGATCTTCACAACCATGTTTCAAATCGGTTCGTATCAAGTTCAAGAAAAACTATTCGAAAGTTCAAATACGCTCGTTTATCGCGCAAAAAACACTCTTGAGAGCGAAAGTGATGATACGACCTTCATTTTAAAACAACTGAAGCATCAATATCCCACACCGGAACAATTAGCTCGCTTTAGAAAAGAGTTTGAAGTCAGTAAAAAGCTTGGAGGCAAAGGCGTTCTTAAGGCACATAAGCTACTTAGACACGAGAATAGCTTGGTCATGGTGCTTGAAGATATTAACGGGGAATCAGTAGCTAACTTGTATCAAGACAAGGCCATGCGTATCCCTGAATTTCTTCGTTTCGCTTTAAAGCTTGTTGATTGCATCGATACCGTCCACCAAAACAAGGTCATCCACAAGGACATTAATCCGTCCAATATCATTATGGATAAAAAGACTCAGCGGCTTAAGGTGATTGATTTCGGCATCTCCAGCGAATTGGAATATGAAGAAGCGTCTGCCGTTGCCAATGCGGTTTTTAAAGGCACTTTTGCCTATATATCACCTGAACAAACAGGGCGAATGAACCAAGGGGTCGATTATCGCACTGATTTTTACTCGCTTGGCGTGACATTTTATCAGTTGTTAACGGGTAAGTTGCCCTTTGAAGCTGATGACCCAATGGAATGGGTTCACGCCCACATTGCAAAATTACCTATATCCCCAGATATCGTTAATGAAACGATACCACCAACCATTGCCAAAATTGTCTTAAAGCTCTTGGCAAAGAATGTAGACGACCGCTACTCCACCTTATTCGGTTTAAAACGCGATCTGGAACAGTGCCGAAGAGAGTTCAGCAGTTTTGGAAAAATTTCTGACTTTGCACTTGGTAGTGCGGATTATTCGGGACAGTTCAATATATCCAAACAACTGGTAGGGAGAGAGAATGAAGTAAAAGCGCTTCTCGAATCCTATGACGAAATTGGCTTAGGTAACAAGGAAATAGTCACCATTTCTGGAGCCTCTGGCATTGGTAAAACTTCTTTGATCCACGAGATTAAAAAACCAGTGCTATTAAAAAGCGGTTATTACTTAGAAAGCAAATTTGAACAGTTTGGCCGCACGGTACCCTACTCTGCCATTATTTCGGTGGTTCGCTCTCTTATTCAACAAATATTATCCGAAACCGACAGCAGCATCACGCGATGGAAAAAGCTATTTAAAGAGTCAATGCACGGCTTTGAACACATTCTCATAGAACAAATTCCAGAACTTAAATACGTGCTAGAAGAACCAACGTCTGAAACGGTAATTAAGAACACAGAGCTAGATAATAAGTTCAGTGAGACGTTCAAAAAGTTATTTGCTGGAATGTGTAAGAGTCAGCGCCCAATTGTTATATTTTTCGACGATATGCAATGGGCAGATTTATCTTCATTGGAATTAATTAAAGCATTAGCGACTGACAAAAAAATGGAAAAGTTGATGCTTATTATGGCTTATCGCGACAATGAGGTGTCGGCTGCACACCCATTTATACAAACGCTTAATGAGCTTAGCTCAGAAGGAGTATATTGGATTGACATTGAACTTGCGCCGTTAACGGTCGACGATACCAATAAGCTTCTTTCTAACTCTATGAGAATGGATGAGCAAACCTGTCGCCCGCTTGCCAGCCTTTGTCACAACAAAACCTTAGGTAATCCGTTTTATCTGAATCAATTTGTGCTGAGTTTGCATGATAAGAATGAAATTGTTTTCAATAAAGATAGTTACCACTGGTCTTGGGACTTAACTCGCATTAAGCAAATAGAAAGTGCCGACAACGTAATCGACTTAGTGGTTGGTAAACTAAGTAAACTCGGTGACGAAGCTTTAAAGCTGTTACAAATCGCCTCGGTCATGGGCAATCAATTTGAGTTAGGGACGCTGGTAAGTATTTCAGAAAGAACGCTAGCTCAAGTTGCTGAAAATTTATTCGAAGCACTTCAATTAGGATTAATTTCTCCTCTTAATGATTCATACAAGTGGGCACAATTTTTAGAAGTCGACGATGTCTCTGAATATCAAGAGCTCGTAAACAGTCAAAAACCTCGATATAGATTTGTTCATGACAGAGTTCAACAGGCTGCGTATCAAATTGTGAGTGATACGCAACGACTCGAGTACCATTTAACCATTGGCAAATCGTTATTATTCTCTTTAAATTCCAAAGAACTTAACGACCGAGTGTTTGAAACGGTCAATCATCTTAATAGCGTAGATATTCTTTCGGTTGAGCCCGCATTACGGTTACAAGTGGCTGAACTCAATTTAATGGCAGCGACAAAAGCCAAAAGTAGTGCCGCCTATCATCAAGCAGAAGACTACATTCAAAAGAGTCTGCAACTACTAGAAAATGAAGATTGGACCAATGTTGCAGACCTGGCTGCGAAGGTACACATAGAGGCCGCCGAATTAAGTTGCATTGCCGCAGAATACGAGAAAATGGACGTTTTCCTTGGCGAGCTTCTTTTGCACAACAAATCAGTCATTCACCAGTTACTCGCTGCAGAACTGGAATTGATAGCGCTAATTGCCCAGCACAAATCGGCCGAGGCGGTGGCAAAAGGTGTAGATACCTTGAGCCTCATTGATATTCATTTACCCAAACAGCCCAATGAAGAAGACGTTTTCGGTGTCATAACGAATACGGTTGAACTTTTAACCGATGTAACACCTACAGAGTTATTAGCTCAATCGACAATCTCTGATGAAAAAATAGCAATCGCTATGCGAGTTCTCAATCAAATATGCTCGCCAAGTTACCAATCAAATCCACTGCTTTTCCCAATAGTGGTTTGTAATTTGGTGCAGTTAACGCGGCAACACGGTAATACCTCTGCTTCCTGTTTCGCGTTTGCTACTTACGGTTTACTGCTCAACGGTATGTTGGGTAAAACAGCAGAAGCAACAGAGATGACAGAGTTTGCAATAAAACTCGTACATCAACTCAATGTACCTGAAGTTGAGTGCATGACACAATACGTCAGTACCACGTTCGTTGAGGTGTGGACACAACCTATACCGGATACTGTCAGTCAATTACGCCACAACTATCAGCTGGGTATTATGCGTGGTGACAATGAATACGCCTGTTGGTCTGCTATGATGGAAATTGTGCATGCGTTCTATTGCGGTCACAATTTAGAAACCCTCAAAGCACAAACCATTACCTATCTGCAAATGATGCACGAGATAAAGCAGGAAACGGCGAGTATACACATGTCTGTATTCGCTCAACTGCTCGAGCTTCTGTTAGATCCAAGCGCAAGCAAAGCGTCTTTTTCCGGTACCTTCTATGATGAATCGGTGGGCAAACAAGTTCACGAACAAGCCAACGATAACACCGCGCTTGGCATACTAGGCATGGTGAAAATACACCTCGCATTCAATCAAAATGAATACGCTACAGTGGTTAGATTGTGTGCTGAGACGCTTCCTTTCCTAGGTGGCTTAGTGTCGTCTATTTACATACCCAATTACCACTTTATGCATGGTGTCGCTCATTGCCTCCTGGCAAGTGAGGCACTAACTACAACCGAAATTAGCGATCACAAACAGGCAGCGGCGGCTGAACTTGAACAATTATCAAAATGGACGCGTCTGGACAGTGAAAAATGTAATTTTAAAGCAAAGTATCATTTATTAAATGCCGAGTTCAAACGCATTAGCGAGGCATTCTCACTCGACTTAATCAACGAATATGAACGTGCAATTAGTACCGCTCAAATTACTGGTTTTAATAACGAAGAAGCACTTGCAAATGAGTACTTTGGTTATTTTTGGCTACAACTGAGCAAAATAGACATTGCGCAAATTTATTTAAGGCGTGCAGAGTACCTATTTGACCTGACTGGCAATAAAAATAAACTTGCCAAGTTCAAATATGATCATGCTCAAATTTTGGAAGTACCGGTGAGTAGGCCCACGACTGACATCGTCAACCGTCCCCAAACTATGGGCACCGCCGACATCACAAACTTGGATTTGTCATCGGTAATGAAAGCGTCACAAGCAATCTCCAAGGAGATTGTCCGTGAAAAATTATTGCAAAAAATGATGATTTTGGTGCTAGAAAATGCCGGGGCACAAACGGGTAAATTAATACTAGACGTTCAACAAAACTGGAAAATTGTCGCTGACGCCGATATCAGCACAGGCGCAGTCGATTTGAACGAACAAGGCACAATCAATCTTGCAGACGATATCAGGCTCCCAGTTACTGTGGTTCAGTATGTCTATAGGACCAGAGAAGTCGTTGTGCTCTCAGAAGAATCCATTGATGAGCGCTTTCCCACTGATTTGTACCTGATAAAACACAAACCTAAATCGGTACTCTGTATGCCGATTTTGCACAGGGGTCATGTTGACGGATTTTTGTATTTGGAAAATAACGTTTTGGTCAACGCCTTCACACCGGAAAGACTAGAGATAGTAAAACTACTTGCATCACAAACAGTTATCTCATTGGAAAACGCCGACCTCTACAAAGAGCTAGAGCAACGTGTGCAAGAGCGAACGAAGAGTTTGAATGAAGCCAACGCAAAGCTCACTAAATTGGCGACAATCGATTCTCTATCAGGCGCAAGTACGCGACGTCATTTTTTGGAACAGGCGGACCTCGAACTAACTCGGGCCATTCGCAGTCAACGACCACTGGTTGCTATGATGCTAGACATAGATCACTTCAAATCCATTAACGACAATTACGGCCCCGCTGCAGGTGACGAAGCAATTAAAACCGTTGTGGGATTGTGCAAAGAGACGCTTCGCCCTACTGACGTATTCGGGCGCTTAGGTGGAGAGGAGTTCGCTATCATATTGCCAGAAAGTGAATTGATGGTGGGCCATCGCGTTGCTGACAGGATCCGTCAATCCGTTGAAAAACAACTCATTGAACATCAAGACAATCAATTCTCCGTACGCGTAAGTGTCGGCATTGCTCAATTTCGACACGACGATACGACTATAGAACAATTGCTGCATGTCGCAGACCGTGCTCTCTACCAAGCTAAACGCAACGGACGCAACTTAGTCGTTACGGACGAAGAGCTAGAGGAGTAACTAAATTCCCACCTATATTTGTATTTATAGATATTCCTTTTTTTGATAAGCATGTTTGGTATCCCTTGCTAGAATTAACAACAGACGCATGTGATAGTTTAAGTAGTAAAGACCCCGAAAATGACCCGAATGCAAACTAACGTTAGGCTGCTGCCGTTTCTTGGAGCGTTAGCTTATGCCGTTAATGTCGACGGCGTGTACGCACAAGAAAAAGCGGAAGAAGTAGCGGAGCAACAACTGGAGAATATCGTTGTTTATGCGCAAAAACGTGCACAAAACATCGATGAAGTGAGCGTTGCGGTTAATGTGCTGCAAGGAGATGTACTCGAACAACTACACATTAAAGATACAACATTACTTTCTGCTCAAATTCCCAATGTAAAAATAACCGCCAACACAGGTGAAGGAGCTCCCCCGGTTGTTAGCATTAGAGGCGTTGGTAGTCTCGATTACAACAATACAACCACGGCACCTGTCGCGTTTTACAATGACAATATTGCTGGAGGCGCCCTTTCCAATTCATTACTTTATTTGTTCGATCTCGAACGCGTTGAGGTACTCAAAGGCCCGCAAGGAACCTTATTTGGTCGTAATACCACAGGTGGCGCCATCTTACTCACCTCGAAACGGCCAACCGACGGTTTGGAGGGCTATGTTACCGTTAGTCTCGCCAATCAAAACCATTCAAAGATGGAAGGCGTTTTTAATCTCCCTTTCAATCAGAATACCAAGTTACGCGCTGGGTACAGTTACCAAGATTATGATTACAGCAGCAATAACTTACTTGATGGTGTGCCGCAAGCAGGAATGGAACAGCATAACTTTCGATTATTAGTGGAGCACAACAAGGACGACTTGAATGTGCTGTTCAAGCTACATGGTGCCGATTGGGACGGAGTTGTTAAGCCAGTACACAGCAAAGGTGTTATCAATATCGATTCTGGAGAGCTATGTTCTCCAGAAGAAGCTGGAACACTAAAATGTACTGATGCCTTTGGTTTTAATGATGGCTCTACACGCTTTCACGACGTGAAAATAGATAATTTCAGTCCACACATTACCGAAAGAATTGGTGCAAGTATTGAAGTGCAATACAGGTTATCAGGCAACCAATACTTAACCTCGATTACCGGTATTAATACATTAGATAGATTGCATACCTTTAATTGTGACGCCAGTCCGGCAGACCTTTGTGATGGAGACTTGGGTGTAGATAATCAAGTGTTTACGCAAGAGTTACGCTTAAATACACAATTTGGAAAACACTATTGGATTGCAGGCTTTTATTATATCGACGAGTCAATTGAGCAAGACAACACTATTGACCTATTTCGAGATTTTAGAGCCGCTCTGTTGCAAGGACCAGCTTTTTTCACCTATGACAATACCGTAGACAGCCAGTCAGCGGCGTTATTTGGGCAGCTAGATTACACATTAAAAGACATATTTACACTCACCGCAGGATTGAGGTTTACCTCTGATGAAACTGACTATACGGCTTCGTCAATCATCAATGTGCCCGTGGAACTTGGCGATTTTAGCGGTGTCGATTTACCTGGCTGGAATTTATCAGGTAACAGAAAAGACGATAAACTCTCGGGGAAAATCGCGCTGGTGCAGAAGCTCGGCAGCGCATCAAGTTTGTATTACAGCGTGGGGCATGGCTTTAAAAGCGGTGGTTACAACGGCGGTTTAGCCTTTACTGCTGAAGAAGCCATCTTGTCTGAATACGGCCCAGAAACCTTGATTGCAACAGAGTTTGGTGGAAAGTTTAGACTAGCGAATAGTCGAATGACGTTCTCCTTATTTCATTATGATTACCAAGACCAACAGGTCTTTATGAATCAACAATCCAATCAAGAGCTTAGCGCACCGGCACAGGTATTAGATAATGTTGGTGAATCACAAATATACGGTGCAGAATTCGATTTCTCGCATACATTCGCCAATAACTTAATGTTGCAATTTGGCGTGGGCTACGTACCAGAAGCTAACTTAGATGAATATGAAGACGCCCAGGGTAATATAATCACGAACAACAGACTCCCCTTTTCATCTGAGTGGAATGTCAATGGGCTTGTTAATTACCAGTTTGATTCATCATTTGGCGAGTGGCGCTTGCAACTAGAGTTCGACCACCAGTCTGATTTTTACTTTGATCAGAATCAAAATCCATATGCTAAACAAGATGCCTACACCTTGTGGAATGGACAATTACAAGTTACCAAAGACAATTGGACAACAAGCCTGTGGGTAAAAAACATATTTGATGAGCAATACAGTCAAATCGTTTTCGATTTGACCCAAAACTTTGGGCTACTGCAAGACTTAAAAGGTGAAGCGCGAAGAGTGGGTCTTGAGATAAAGTACCAGTTCTAACAACTAGCTCCATTGTCATAGCCAATATTCATTGAAGCTATTTGCATGTTGTGCACGGCAAAGATATAACTAAAACAAATTCACTAACACAAGTAATTTTATGCCTACATTCGATGAATTCGCTCAAATCTCCCCCTGTGAATATGCAGATGCACTGCCCCGCAGTCAGTTCATGGACTACCTCATTCGCCCTTTGTGGCAAGGGATACCGAGAATAGCTGGCCCCGCATTCACCGTTGAGTGTGGAGAGGCTGATCACCTTATGTTACATGTGGCTATTTATGAAGCAAAACCAGGTGACATTTTAGTCGTAAAAGGTGACAGCAACTTTGCTTTATCCGGTGGCAATGTATGTGCAATAGCGCAGCAACGTGGCATAAAAGGCATGGTTATAGACGGCTTAATAAGAGATTTGGCAGAGGTACGAGAGATTCAGTTTCCGGTTTTTGCTCGAGGCGTCATTCCAAAACCCGGAGCAAAAAAAATCAGTTTGCCCCTCAATCAGCCTACCATGGTAGGCGGCGTATTGGTGAATCCGGATGATGTCATCATTGCTGATGAAGAAGGCATTGCCGTTGTCCCTAAAGCGGAACAAGCAAGTGCATATGACATAGCAGCTAAGAGAACCGCCAGCGATGCTGCGATGACACTAGAACAGTGGCGAGATAAACACCATAAGAAAGTATATGAGACGCTTGAACAGCTGAACAAATGCTAAACAAAACAACAAACTTTGGGATTATCGGTAATGGCAGACATTGAAACCCTCGATAGCCAAATCGTCTATCAGAACAAATGGTTAACCCTAAGAGAAGACAAGATTCAGCGCCGAAGCGGTAATACCGGGATTTATTCGGTCGTGGAGAAACCTGACTTTGCTGTTATCGTGCCTGTATTAGAAAGCGAATTAATTTTAGTGAATCAGTTTCGCTATCCACTTAAAAAGCGCTGCTGGGAATTTCCACAAGGGGCATGTGAGAGTCGTCCAGATATTTCCCCCACCGAATTGGCAACTAATGAGCTAAGGGAAGAAACGGGTTACCAAGCGGCTTCAATGCAAGAACTTGGTTTTCTAGCACTTGCGCCTGGATTTTGTGAGCAACATTACACCATCTTTATTGCCAAGCAGCTAACACAGCTAGACCGTAAGCTTGATATAGAAGAAGAGGACTTAATTTACCAAGCATTCGACATTGAAGATGTTGAAAAGATGATCTTGTCAGGAGAGATTGTCGATGCGACTACCGTCTCAGCATTTTTCCTAGCAAAAAATAAAGGCCTTATTTAAGGCCTTAAGTACCATGAAATACGAGATTTAAAACTTGAGTTCGGCCAAGGTTTTTTGCAGATTATCCGCTTCTCGTGCTAGTCCTAAGCTAGATGCTGATACTTCTTCTACTACACTCGAATTTTGATGCACGCCCTCATCTACTACGCGTAGCGCTTCAGACATTTCATTGATACTGTCTTTTTGCGACTGTAGCTGTTGCATAACCTCTGCAACCTGCTCGCTCACTTCTGACATCAATGCTCTAATGTCTTTACTAGAGTCTGCCGCTTGTGTGACCTGTTCACTGCCTTTGGTCACAACCTCGTTACTTTCTTCAATAAGCTTTTTAATTTCATGAGCTGAGGACGCACTGCGCTGGGCGAGGCTTCTTACTTCACTTGCCACTACCGCAAAGCCACGACCGTGTTCACCAGCTCTAGCTGCCTCTACCGCGGCGTTGAGCGCTAGCAAGTTAGTCTGGAATGAAATCTCGTCAATCACGGATATAATTTGATTTATGCGGGCACTGGATTCGGCGATTTCTTTTATGCTTTCAAGTGCCCCACTGGCAATCCCCTCACTTTCCTTGGCAGAGTGATTCACTTTCTTAACCAGTGCATCTGTCTCTACCATTCGATCTGTGTTTTCGACAAATGCTTCCGTTATTTCTTTAATACTCGCAGTCGTTTGTTCTAATGAAGACGCCTGATTTGCCGCGGTTGTATTAAGAGTCTGGTTAGCCGCGGCGATTTCATCCGACCCTGTATTCACTTGCGCTGCAACATCTGACACTTCTTTAAGTATTTCGGATATTTTCACCATTGAGTCGTTGCTATTTAACTTGAGCGACTCAAACACACCTTCGTACTCTTTGGTCAATCGAGTGGACAAATCACCTCGAGCCAATGCTTTCAATAAACCGTCTAGGTCATCGATGATGGTTTTGTTCTGCGAGATAATGCGATTAATACCGGCACTTAATGCCTTGAAGCATCCCTGCACTGATTCTGTATCTAACGTTTGCTCTAAATCGCCTCTAGACACCGCATCAATAACACTTTGAATTTGTACCTCAACGACTTCTCGCAATACACTGATGGTGCGATTAGCACTGTCAACAATGTCGCCAAATAGTCCTTGGTAATCGACTTGGATCTCTTCGTTTAGGTTACCTTCCGCGAGCGACGACAGCACTCTATCTAAGTTGCCAACGAAGGATTCATTAACATCCAACAAACCATTAATTTTCTTGGCTAAGTCTAAGAAAACGCCTTCTTTGTCCTTGGTGCTTATGCGTTTATTCAATTCACCAGCCCCTGCTGCAGAAACCACCCTATCGATATCTTTTTCGATAATAAGGTTTAGTGTTTCAATGGTCTTGTTTGCATCAGACTGCAATTGCTCATAACTACCTTGATAATCACCTTGCATTTGCACAGTGAGATCACCTTTTGAAAGTGAGCTCAAGGTATTCCCCAATTCAGAGAGCACTTGTTGATTTGTCGCAATTAGGGAATTAATTGATGAAGATAGGCTTAAGAAACAGCCATTTTTTCCGTCTAGCGGTATGCGTTCGTCAAGCTCGCCTTGCCCGGCTGCGGTTACAAGCTTTTGAATATCACTTTCGATAACTTCATACAGATTATCGATGGTTTTATTCGTCACGCTAACTAGCGACTTAAACTCGCCGTGATACTTGTCTTCAGAAATCGTCTCAAGCTTACCTTGTGAGAGGTTCGCAATCATGCCGTTAACATCAGTAATGGCAACATTGGAATCGCGCAACATTGCGTTGATACGCTGACGCAACAACTCTAGGTCGCCACTCAATTGAGTATTAACCGGCTTACTGAAGTCTCCTTCACTGGCTGCCTGCATAGACGCATTGATTTCGGCAATTGCTAACTTTAACTGTGACACTGATGTAGTCAGTGATTGTGCTAGCTTATTGAGGTCACCCTGATAATTGCCGCTTAGCTTAGCTTTGTCCAATTCACTGCGAGATAGGTTTTCACCCAACTTAGCTACATCTTCTACAGCGTCTCCCATTTTTTTAAACAGTGAAGAGATCTTGGTAGCAGTGCGGGCAATTTCATCGCTTCCGTCGATATCCGCGCGCGTTGAGAAATCAAAACTCGCCCCCAATTGATCGACGTATGATTCTATCTGGCGAAGACTTTGGTTAATGGTGCTTGATATGAACGCACCTATGCTGCTTCCGATTCTGATGGCAAAGAACCCAATCACCAAAAGTACAACGAGTTGCAATAGCGCAAAAATAATACCTGTAATTGATGAGCTAACCATTTCATCGGCTATTTGGTTTTTAACGCCGTTAATTGCACCAATTCGTTTTGTTGCTGCGGCAAACCAATCCCCAGCATTCACCGCAGGTAACTGAGAGAATTGACGCATCTGAGTCATAAACTCGATGCCACCAAGTTGCCCCGATTGATACTGCGTGACCGTTTGACTTACTTGCGCTTTAAAATCGTCTGGCAGATTGCTCATAAAACTACTGAAAGCAGCGCTTTTTTCAACGCTACGCTGACCTTGAAGAATCAGTGCGCTAAACTCGTTTAAACTGTTTCTTAGCGCTAAGTTGCTAAGAAACATCTCTCTGAATACATTAACCTGAGCTTGTGTAGGCTCCACTGATTCAATGTATGCTCCTTTTTGTTCAACACTTGCATACATTTGAAAGGTGGCGTTTGCCATTGCTTGCTGTTTGATGAAATTCTCAATCGCTATGCCTCTTGCCGCCGAGTAATCACCCGAAGCAAAAACACCATTGAGCCCACCGCGTGCTTGACCTGCTCGTTCCTTTTCCCACATCAATTGATTAAATGCTTGGAAAGAAGACTGCAGTGACTCTTCTTGAAAATACACACTCAATACATCGACTAAATCCAATGCATTGGCATTGACCGTTGAGTAATAGCCAAAGAAATTAGAATCCGGCGCGAGTGCGTCTACTTTGGTTCTTACTTTACTTCTTGCCTGCAAACTCTCACTTAGCTGCTGTAGTAAAGATACAGCGTATTCTGTTGGCATTAAGGAACGTAGACTCGATTCATTGCGCAGGAACGTGTCGACTATTTGATCGTTATTTTGCCTTTGTTGTGCAAGCCGGTCTTTACTTTTTTGCCCTTTGCTACCGACAAATCCTGCGGTTAATCCCCTTTCAACTGCAAAATTGTGCGCAACGTCTGCTAGCACTTGTGAGCGTTGAACAATTTGATAAATTCTAAATTGTTCATAAAAAGTCCACGCACTGGCAATAACCAGAACCGCGAGTAAGAGTAAAGTGATGATTTGGGGGCCGGTTAATAACAGATCTAACTTAGATTTAATCGGCTGCTGATTTAGAAATTCTCTTGTTTTTTGTTTGTCTTGAAATAGTGAAAGCTCTACGCCCTTTAAACTTTCTAAATTCATGCTTTCACCTGAAAAACTACATTCTTATGACCAAAAAGAAGCCTAACGCTTCACATTGTTACTAGTTTTAAACTAACATCACTGATTAATCAATTTAACATTTTGTTTACAAGTGTCTTCTAAGACCAAAGTATAACGCCCAAATGTCCGCCTTTGGACAATTGGGTAATTGGGTAATTGGGTAATATTAACGCTACCAATACAGAACAGTAGCTTTAGTGGCATCAGCATTACCTGCAACAAAATCTAAATATCGAGTTTCCAAATTGTCAGCGACGGACAACACTTCCATTTGAATCGGCAACCCGGTTTTCACTAGATTGATCAACCCTTTCCCTATATTAGCTTGTAACGTATCTAAACCTATTTGTTTGGCAACTGCTTGATATACGGCAGGTGCAAAGAACATCTCAGGCGTCGCGCCCGGTAAATCGGGCAACCTTCCATTGCTTTGCCAATCAGTTATTCCCACAAGAGTGGAGAAAACCACATTCTCTTGATGGTGTTGATGCACGCGAATAAGGGTGTCCTTATTACCAGAAAAATCGATTAATGCTGTTTTTGCGTTTGAATTAATGCTGCTTAAATCATCGTATGCGACGACATTGTGATAAAAGCCTGTTCCTTCAACAAACTGGGTATTTCTGTTTGATGTTGCACCAATCACTGACACCTGGCTATTTTCACCTAAATGCGCCTTTAAAATTTGTGCGCATAACAGCGCAGTTTTGCTCGACGCGCTGGTAAAAATAACTTGTTCCGCTTGGTAACAGTCGTTCGCAATGATTTGATGCGCTAAAAGATAAGCTGTCGCATACAAGGGTTTATAAACCGACATTAAATTCTCAACGTCTGGATTATTCTCAGTCAGCACTTCGTAATAATTGTAATTAGGCGGCAGGTCTTTTCGATGTTCTGCTGTATCGACCAGTGCGTCGTTAGTAACGCGTTTAGGTCGCATAATTAGTTTGGTTGCCATTGGCCAAAAACCAAAGAAGCGCTCACCTTCTTTGACTTGGTCGGAATGACTTTCCGTACACTTCGCTACCCCCCAAACCGGGATAATACCTTGTGACTCTGTTTGCGCCGGGAAAAACTGCCAATAGCGGATCATATTACCAAGAACCGCATAAGTAACATTGTTCGCCGTGAGGGCAAACCGTTCTAAAGTAAAACTCGCCTCACCTTCACCTAACGCAATTGAATCGGACTCCTCCCAACTCACCTGCGAAAAATTGGCTTTGTTTACCGTCATTTGTTTGTAGGTTGTAGAGTGTGACATGGTATTCCCCAGAGGTGGCCGATTTATTAGTAAATAATGACAAGATAGTAGGTCGTGACGTTATCGCCACTCCCTTACAGACGTTTATTTATTGAAAAAGATGTAGCGTTTTTCCATGCCGCGTAACAAACTGGCAAAGGCCTTGGAAAAATTGGGGCCAACAAACTGATCAATAGTGTTGCCTATTAGCGGAACTTTGAAACCAAACTCAGACTGCCACACGACTTTAGTAAGATTGTCGTCCAACTTCTCGAGATTGATTTCGCCAAACGGATGATGCATACCAACGGGCTTGCAACTGGTAATTCGATAACCCATTTTATGCGGGTATTCATAGTCGACAATTTCTACTTGTAGAGTAAGCGCACCGGCGACAATTTCCCTGACAGCACCAACTCCATTTTTATTCTCTTTTCCAGACCTTAGTAGGGAGGATTTCTTGATCCCCGCATACAAGCTGTAATTTGCATGATCCGTAATTGCCTCGAATGCCTTGTTAATCGGCATTTTTAACTCTTTTTCGACGTGGATCTTATACACTTGCTATTTTCCTGTTTTTATTAGCTTTTTTCCCATACTAAAGTAGGCAAAACAGAAAAACAAACTTCGCTCGGTTAATAGCATGCGGTCACAAGTTCCAAAAATTTAGCGTATCCACGTGCAAACTGTGCATTGGAGATAACTTTATTCGCTTCATCACCAAATTCGCTATTCAAATCCGTTAGCATCGCATAGGTCATTTGCTGTTGTGCTTTTACAAACAAGTGTTTTTTATCCCAATCACTCCACTTATCAAGCAGTTCTAGCAAACCAGCGCGACTTAAATACTCCTCTAACTGTACAAGGCTTATACTGCCAGACAATTCTTGGTTATTGGTTAAACCATCGCACAATACATTTTTTTCTGATAATGCTGCATCTTCAAACAATTGAGTCTTGTGCTTTCGTTGCAGTGCAGACACTGTCATTTTATTAAATTGCAACATTTCTGGTTCAGACGCTGCTAACGACTCTGCAGGTTCGGGCAAGCCAAAGGTTTTGTCCTCCATGGCAGTATCAGTAGTTTGTACCAAGTCACTGTGCTGTGACGTAACTGTGGTCTGAGTCGATTCACTGAAGTGTCTTATTTGTTGGCTTGTTGGTTGGAGTTGCCAGAATAAAAATGCCACAAATAGGACAGATGCTGCACTGGCAAGTCCGAAACGATAGCGATGAAAAAATACAGGTCTATTTATGTTGTCACCAACTTTATGACCTTCAGTGCTACTCCTTGTTTCCGAGCCTGCATGGCCTAACTGTGCCTTTGCCATCGCAATAATAGCGGTATCCACCTTAACCGATGGCTGTTCATCAGAAACCGAGCGATAAAGCTCGACGACTTCTCGTTCTTGTTTTTTTGTTGGATGTTTATTGTCGGCCATTTACGTCACCTTCAAGTAAACGAGATAAGCATTCTCTTAGGTTACTAATCGCATAGCGCATTCTTGATTTAACAGCCTCGACAGACGCGCCTACAACATCAGCGATTTGATTTTGGTCTAATCCAGCCTCTTCTCTTAACAAAAAGCCATCCCTTTGAACCTGGGGTAATTTAGCTAAGCAATCTAATATTGCTGACTTTTGAATTGCTTGGGCGGCATTCCACTCAGGAGATTCACTAAACTCATCTTGAGGCGTTGCATGTTGCGATTCTTCCGAAGACACACTTTTATCTACGTAGCGCTCCGCCACATTTAAATGGCGGTGCTTATCAATTAACAGATTTCGCGCAATTCGGTAAAGCCAAGTGGTAAATTTTGCATCGTTAGCATAAGCGCCAGCATTAACAATCACTTTGCCCCACAAATCTTGTAGTAGATCCTCTGCTAGTTCAGGAGTACCGACTTGACGCAAAAAGTAACGATAACTCCCTGATTTATGCTTGTTGTACAAGGTAGTAAACGCAGCCAGATCGCCGTTCACGTATTCCTTTAACAAGATTTGGTCCGGATCTAGCTGCATATCTCGTTGTTTACTCCGTTCCCTTCAAACTTTGATAATCTCTGACTAACCTAACAAACTCGTTGCGATATCCAAAAGGATCATTGCCTTTGGTTTTACTGGCTGTTGCAATTACCCATTCAAGATCTGAATGCTGCCAATAATCAGAGCCTCTTACAATCTCAGCAAAACCGGATACGGCAGACGCGAATTGAAAGTCATCACTGGCCTTGGAGAAGTCAACAATATCGCTTGTTTTAACCACCTTAGATAATAGTTGGCTCGTATCGCCATCAACAGGCTTATAGCGCAGCTTCACCATCGCCAGTTCCTCATTTAACGATGCCAAAGCGTTAGGTTCAGAAGACGCCTTGTCTTGATAACGCAAAGAATCGATTGAGCGACTGTCACTGGAGGTCAGCGTAATTTCGTAAAATGCCGTCACTGTATGCCCAGCGCCAATTTCTCCGGCATCTACTTTGTCGTTATTAAAGTCTTCGTTTTTAAGCGCTCTATTTTCATAGCCAATTAAACGATACTCGGCAACATTGTTAGGGTTAAACTCCACTTGAATTTTTACGTCTTTAGCGACAGTTTGCAAAGTCGCTTGCATTTCGTCTACTAACACCTTGCGCGCTTCGCTTATTGAGTCGATATAGGCCGCGTTACCATTACCATTATTGGCTAACTGCTCTGTTAAATGGTCGTTTAAGTTGCCAGTACCAAAACTTAAAACAGAGAGAGAAATCCCCGTTTTTCTTTTTTCACTTACCAATTCGACCAGCTGTTCATGGTCTACTTTACCTACGTTAAAGTCGCCATCAGTTGCTAAAATAACCCGGTTCAATCCTTGTTCTTTGAAATGTTTTTGCGCCAATTGATAGGCTAACTCAATACCGGCACCACCGTTGGTTGAACCTCCTGCTTGTAATTGTGAAAGTGCTTGTTTAATGGCTATTTTATTGGCACCACTGGTCGGTTCCAATACAACGCCAGAGGCACCCGCATAAACGACTATTGCCACAGAATCATCTTCTGTCAGCTGGTTGGTCAGCATCTTGAGTGACTTGGTTAACAGCGGCAGTTTATCTGGGGAGTTCATCGATCCCGACACATCTAACAGAAATACTAAGTTGGCATCAGGGCGCGTCATCGGCTCACTTGGCTTGGCATTTAAGGCCACTCTTAAAATATGTTTACCTGGGGACGTTGCTGACGTTGTCACGTCAGTTAGCACCTGAAATGGTGAATCTGTGAATTGCTCCCCCTGATACTGATAATCGAAGTAGTTAATAAACTCCTCAACTCTTACCGCATCAGCTGGCGGTAATTGCCCCGCATTGAGCATGCGTCGTACATTTGCGTAACTTGCCGTATCAACATCAATAGAGAAGGTAGACAGTGGTTGTGACAGCGTTAATTGCACTCCATTGGTCTGGGGTGAGTAATACTGCTCGTCATTATTATGAATAGGCGCAGGCATTATCTTGGACAACAGCCTTTGTTGTGAATGCGCAGGACGAACCGTCGCGAATTCAGAAATAGCCAAGCCTCCAGACATTACCATGTCAGCTTCAATGCTCATCATTTCTGCAAATTGTTGCGGTTGTTCGGCTGGTCTGCCGGATGCAACTTGCACATCAATCACTTGACTTGTTTGATTCGTCTCTGCTTTTTCGTTGGTAGCCGATTCTTTTTGCGCGCTAGGTTGCTGACTGCAAGCCGCAATAATCGCCGAGCATAGTAAAAGGCCGCTGAATCTAATTTTGGGATGACGCAGTTTTTGATTGAGTAATTTCATGACGTTTCCTCAAGGTTTTTGTGTTTCGTTTACCTTACAAACGCTTGAGAATTACTCAGGGGTTATTTAATTTTGTTAAGAGCCCGTTGGGCTCTAGTTTTATTCATTTAATTGAGTTTTGAAATTGGGATCACAGAATATTTGTACCGTTGCAGATTTCCCTTTAAGAGTGACCTCGGCGAGTTGTTCAAGGTCAGAAAGCTCAGATTGTTCGGCTGAGTCTCTACTCATCAACAGGGCATTACCTAAGTCTTTGGTCATACTTTCGATTCTGGCGGCAACATTAACGGTGTCGCCTATAACGGTATAATCCATGCGACTGGAGCTACCCACGTTACCTGCAATAGCGTCACCACTGTGAACGCCAATGCCTATTTTAACCTCTGGTAAGCCTTCCGCCTTTAAGCGTTCGTTGAGCTTAGGTAGCCTTTCTAGCATCCTGCGCCCGGCATTAATACCATAAGCAGCGTTATTTCCCTCCTCGTGCGGGGTACCGAACACAGCCATAATGGCATCGCCAATGAACTTATCTATCATGCCGTTGTGCATGAAAATGATTTTGCTCATTTCAGCAAAGTACACGTTCAAAAGCCTGGTAATCGTTTCTGGATCGTGCGATTCACACATACTGGTAAAATTTCGAATATCGGCCATCAAAATAGTAACGTTGCGCCGCTCACCACCTGGCTCAATATCAACCTTCCCCGTTTCAACCGCGGTTACCAGTTTTTGCGGTAAATAACGAAGCAAGCGTTCTCTGTGCCGTAACCGTGTATATGTACCGGTAATGTAGTTAGAGATAGACCAAGCCAACAAGCCAGAAAATAGAATGATGATCTGTTCATGAATTTCAATGGCTCTGGCAGTGTGACTGTGTTCTAAAATAATCGTGCTAGCCGCCAAACAACAGAGGGTCGAATAGTAGATAATCAGTTTACCCTGTCGAAAAGCGCTCATAATATTGAACAGCATCATGGCACTGATGATCATCAGTTCGAACTCGGTTTGATGTAAGTCTTTTAAGAAATGCCCTAACTCCGCCAGGTATTCCATTTCCAATGTAATTAACAGAATAATGACGTAGTCAAAAAGGATTGAAACGTACTTAAGCCAGGGTTTGTAGGTTTTGGACATCGCCCATTTGGCCACCATCCAGCACCACAGTGCCGTTAAGACCATTGAACCAACATCAACAACAATGAGGGTTGTATCTGGCCCTTGGCTAATTATCCCCACCATCAGCTCAAGAATAAACAGCGCCATCAGGCCAAAGAAACGGATTTCATTGATGTGTTTTTCCATTTCCATTTCACGCTGTTCATAACATTCGGTCAGCAATGAATCGAAAGTGTTATCAATGTCTCTAAGCCATTTCATATTCGGGGGACTACTTTTATTTTTCTTGTGCTGGCTGATAATGCGCTGAACCCATAGAAAATTCAACGCCACACCAAAATTAGTACTAAACCCCTACAGATTTACAGGGGTTTGCGATTGTTTAGGCTTGCTTTAACGATACTTCTCGTTGCGGGAATGGAATCACCACGTCATGTTCATTTAAGGTATCCCAAATCACCTTGTTTACCTGATGTTTGGATGTAGCAAGTTGTTGACTGTCCACCCAGCAACGCACTTCAAGTGAAACGCTACTATCGGCAAACTCAATAATTCCTACTTGCACCTCTGGCTCTGCCTTCACAACTTCCATCGCAGAAACAGCGTTTTTTAAATAGCCAATCACAGCGTCCAAATCCGACGAGTACGAGACACCCACGCTAAGCTCTAGTAAAGAAATGTCGCCCGAGTTATGCAGTATTTCTCCTACAATATGACGATTTGGCACCATGATGTTCATGCCATCTTCATTCTGTAATAAGGTGAATGCAAGGTTGATTTTTAACACGACCCCCGTCACGCCCTGCACTTTTATTGTGTCACCGACAACAAATGGACGGGTTAGAATGATGTTGAAACCAGAACCGAAATTTGAAAGCACGCCCTGAATAGCAAGACCGGCTCCCAGAGATAACGCACCAATTGCGGCGATAAACGGGGTAATGCTAATGCCCAGCATATTCAAGCACATGATGGCTATCATAGTCATGATGATTATCTTGACTACGTTAGCGATAAACTCAGAGAGGGTTATATCCAATTTTTTAGCAGTGCAAAGTTGCAGCACCCAACCAGCGACTTTTTTGGCTAAGAAACTACCTATAAGAAAAACGAAAATTGCGCCAATAAGCTGAAAACTGTAATTGACCAAAAAATTTACGATGATGTCGTAAATCTTTTGAATTTGTTCAATCTCTTCAGTTACGTCCGGGTTCATCGAGGTACCTTTTTATTTTATATACTGGGAAGGATAATCAATAATGGAATACTGACAAATAGCAATTAGTCGTAGTTGTAGGTTAATCTGCAAAACTGGCTATACCGAACTTGTTTATCGCCTGCTTAGCCTTTGCTGACATATCGTAATTTTTCAAAAATAAGAGTTTGCGATTGTAAAACTGATATTTCTGCAACAAATGGGCATAGTGTTTTTCAAAGTGACGCTCAAAATCACCGTTGTAGATCGCCCGTCTTAACCCTTCAGAAATTCGTTCAGCGATCTTGGTGTCTGATTTTCCAATAAAAATGAAGTCTGCCGCAGGGTAAAGAAACGCAAGGAAAGGCTCATCTGCCAATCCAGAAGAGCCGTACTTTTCAAGCTCGCCGTCTATTTCGTTAATGCTTCGTAAAAAACAATCAATTCTTTTCAATTCGACCATTTTAAAAAGCTGCTCAAAAATTTGACTGTGTTCCACGCGTAAACCGTTGTCATTAATAATGCTTCGATCCGGCCAGTGGGTGCCGACACCCACTATTTTCTCTTTGTGACGAAAGTCTTTTAGTTCATTGATATCGGCAAAATCGAGTCGGTTGTCTTCTGTCACAATACAAAGGCGAAACCCAAGTAACCCTCTGTCTATCGGGTAATAAATGGTATTGAATTGGCTTTCTCGTTTTTTCGACGTGCCTGCAATAATCACGTTAATGGCAATCTCTCGCTGCAACATCGCAAATGCCTTGCCCTGCTCCATCGGCTCTGACGAGACTATTTGATAATCGCCATAGTCATCTTTGGTGAGCTCCAGCGTTAATTCAATCAACTCGTAAAAAGACGGCCTTATGTAATTCCTTTCCCATAACACTACTTTATCGCCGGCATACACAGGTAATGCGCCCAAAACCAAAGCGAGTAAAGTTGAAAGGAAACCTAGGTTCTTTTTCATTAATTGTTCAAATACCGATGATTAAAACTGGCTATGCCGAGTCGATTGATCGCCTCTAGGGCATGTTTTGAAAGTTTAGGGTTATTCAACACAATCAATTTGCGCTCATAAAAATTCAATTGCTCCAATGTTGAAGCATAGTGGGAATCGAAAAATAAGCGAAACTCGCCCGAAGCAACAAATTCGGCAATTTTTTCTTGAATATAACGATGTAGGTCAGTGGCGTTTTTATGCACATAAATAATATCTGCATAGGGATATATGATTGCGATATTGGGTTCAACTCGCATGTTCAATCGTTTCGCGTCACTTTCGACTTCAATTACTGAGCGGCTGAAGCATTGAAAATCACGGCTACCAACTTTATTCACCAAATCTGACTCAGTTGCAAATACTTGCACTGGAATGTCATTGTCCTGCATTACTGAAATATCTGGCCACCCATCAACCAATCCCAACTGCAGCTCTTGTCTTTTGAAGTCCTCAGCACTGTTAATTTTAGCCAGACCTTTTCCTTCTTTTTCTATCAAGCACACCCTGAACCCCAAAAGTCCACGCGAAATTGGCACATACACAGGTAAAAATTCGTTTTCCCTCTGTTTTGAAACGCCCGAAACGATTAAGTCGATTGGTTGAGTTTCATTGGCTAATGCGGCAAACGCCTCGTTATACGATGCAATTTCGACACGAGTTAGTGCTAATGAGGAAGAATCTTCATTAAAGGTCAAAGCACGCGATAAGAAATCATGCACATAAGCGTTGTCATAGTTTTTGTGCCATAACTTTATTGTTGCAGGCGGTGCTTGATTAACACGGTTAGAATTTGAATATGTAGGAAATGTTAACAAGCAGGCCAAAATAAAGCACACAGTAGCCTTAACCATGCATACTGAGGTTGCTTTAATCGTTATTTTGCGTCGGTACCATTTTCTATCCACCCTATTCCCTAACGTGAAAGATGCAAAATGTTGAATGCATGAGTTAATATCAGTACTAAATTCATGCTAACTTAAATCCATCATATGCAATTTTTTCGGTTTCGTCACATGCTAAAAGCAATTTCAGGGATTCTATTCTTCACTTTTATTTCGAGTGCTTTTAGCTATGCAGAAACCACTGTCACACTGCTCACAGATAACAGCTATAAACCCTATAGTTTTGTAGAGAAGAATGCACTTCAGGGAAGCTACATTGACGTCATTAAAACCCTCGACCGAGAGATTGATAACTTCAAGATTGAATTGCAGGCTAAGCCCTGGCGTCAAGCAAGGCAGATGGTAGAAAATGGCGATGCTATTGGCATAATCGGTACCTATTTTAACGCGGCACTGTGGCCCGACATTTACCCTTACTCTCAACCCATTGCAGAAGAACAGGTGGTTGTTGTATGTGCAGCAGATTCCCGTTATTTAAATAAAACGTGGCCATCTGGCTTTGCAGGTGCACTACTTGCAAATGTGGCAGGCTACGATGGCTGGGTAAACAATGAGGTTCGCAGTGAAACCTTAACCAAACTGATTAATTTTATTGAAGTTCCCAATGTTGATGTTGCCTACAATATGGTTAATAAGAAGAATATTGACTGTACCCTGTTTGAAAAAGACACGCTTAGTTATTTAAATTCAAAAAGAGATGTACAACCACCTGTTATTGCGGCGCACGTGTCGAGCGAAACGGTTCACATTGGCTACTCTAAAAAAGCGCTTTCAGATTCTAAATTTCCTTTCGCCGCACAATTCATAAAAGAAATGGATATTGCAATCCACAATTACAAATCAAGGCAGCCGCGAATAACCGCAGACTATAAATAAATAAGATTACCCAAATTTTAAATCAGACTGATTTTTTATTATTCAGGCTAATTTATAAACACCTTTTAACATAATGTAGCCCACTGTATTCGCACAGCTTCATTATTTAACGCGACGTTAAGATTACTCGTTGTCCTCAAACTCTTTTCCTGTCTTAAAACTGTCACAAAAAATAGGCTAAATTTCATACCGCAAACGACTCCAAGAGTAATGAATTTACTCCTGGCACTAATAATTTTAATTTCGTTGCGGAGATAATAATGAGAAAGCTACTACCAACCCTCGCTGTTGCGGCTATGGTCAGCCCAATAGCATCTGCACAAATTGCAAACGGAGATTTTGAAACATGGAATAGTGGCAGTCCCACTAGTTGGACAACAATTGATTCAGGCATCAACGTGTCTCAGTCAACTAACATTAGCTATACCAATGGCTCATCTGCAGCCGTTACTGTTAATACAGGCACACAGTCATCAACTGATTTTCGACAAAGCGTTGCCGTCACAGCAAACCAAATCTACAACTTTAGTGCGCGAATTTACCATACCGAAGGTAATGTAAGAGCGCGTCTCTATGTAAATGGTTATCAAGGGTATTCTGACAATACACTGACTAATCAGTGGCAAGAAATTAGTTTCAGTTATACCGCGACTGCTAGCACCAACATTGAAGTGGGTCTTCGATTTTATGATCAAAGCGGTTTTGACGGTTCTGAAATCGTTTATGTCGATACCTTCCTACCCACTGACACCAACTCTGGTGGTTCTGGCGGCGGCTCAGGTGGTGACACTGGCGGCGGTACGGGAACCTGCACCGATACCACATTAACACTAAACACCGATAATTATGGTTACGAAACCAGTTGGTCACTTAGCGACAGTGCTAATAGCGAAATCAGTTCCGGTAGTGGTTACCGCAGCAATCGCACTTACACCGAATCATTCTGTTTAACTGACGGTGAATACACGTTCACGATAAACGATAGCTACGGAGATGGAATTTGCTGTGGCTACGGAAATGGTGCCTATGAAATTACCGCAGAAGGCGCTGTTCTTGCCAATGGCGGCGAATTCAATGCATCTGATGTAAAAACCTTTACTATTGACTCAAACAATGGAGGTGGAAATAACTCTGGTGGAGATAATGGTGGCGGTACTGGCGGTGCAACCGACCTAACTGTTTACTACCAATCTGCGGAAGGGTTGTCAGGATACACTCTTAAGACCGCGTTGCACGATATCATTAAAGGTCATAGCAACCAGGGCTATGGTGCGTTATGGACATTCTATGAGTTAAATGAACTAGATACCTACTATGAAAATGACGGCAGTATCTTAGATATTTACTCTGAAAACCCAACTGCATCAGACGCAATTATGTTCACCAAAGTCACTGACCAATGCGGTAACTATAGCGGTGAGGGAGATTGCTACAATCGCGAGCACTCTTTCCCTAAAAGTTGGTTTGGCGGCACAGTTGAGCCTATGAACTCAGATGTTCACCATATCTTTGCCAGTGATGGTTTTGTTAACTCCAAACGCAGTAGTTATCCTTACGGAGAAGTTGGCAGCGCCACTTACACCTCCAGTAATGGTTCTAAACTGGGCTCTGCAGCCACAGGATTGGGTTATACAGGTACCGTATTTGAGCCTATTGACGAGTTTAAGGGTGACCTAGCCCGTGCCTACTTCTATATGGCTACGCGCTATCAAGATCAGATTTCTGGATGGCAAAGCAACAGCACCTATGGTGATGCAATTTTAGATGGCAGCAGTAATCAGGTATTCGAGCCTTGGTTCCTTACCCTACTGAAAAGCTGGCACGCGCAAGATCCGGTAAGTCTAAAAGAAACGAATCGCAACAATGCAGCAGAAAAGCACCAAGCTAACCGCAATCCGTTTGTTGACCATCCTGAATTTGTGCAATTGATTTGGGGTAATTAATTAAAAGCAATTAACTAAAATTGTGAACTGAATCAATGGCTGATTCAGTGTAGACACCTTGTGTGACCCGGTACATGGATGTACCACCACATTTTATTACCGGATTAATTATTCAATTTATCCACGAATTTGACAAAATCATCCGTATAAAACATTTTCATCGTCGGCCACAACTCACAAAAGAAGTCCCTCTCCACACTTGCTTTTACTCTTCTTTCATAAGCTTGCATGACCTGCTCTGAAATCCTACCTTCCTGATATTGTAAAAATACCAACTCATAAAGCTGAAAGTTGCGTCTGATAAACATATGTAAACGCCATTGCTCTTCGGTTGTTAGCGCTTGTTCTGTTTGTAACTTGGCAAACACCTCAGCCATTGGAGAGTGAATATTTTCGTCAAACAAGGTAGTGCTTCTATCGAGCAAAGCTTGAATCGCATTGTTTCTAACTTCTTTTGTATTCTGGCGTATTTGATAGGCTAAATAGGCCAAGGTAATAACAACGGCAATACCCCCAATGAAATCACCAAAATTACCCAAGGTCTCAAATGACATAGTCCACTCCATTTCCCCTGACAAAATCAGTATATGCCACAAGAAAGATGATTTTCTAGATGAATACCAACAATGTTGATTTTGAATACATCGCTCAAAAGAGTCATTTATTTACCGACAAAACCATTGAAATTCAGCCACTTAAGCTAATGGTAGAGTAAAACCCACCTTTTTTAAGCAATTCGTTAACTAGTACTCGTGTGCGGCTAAAAATTGTTCTACATTAGCAATTCAAGCAACAAGAAATGCCATAACCAATGAAGCAATATTCCGCGCTGTGGTTAAGTGCCCTCTTGTTTGTTTTTTCAGGGTCGATAAAAGCGAACAATAGCAACTGGCTGTTAGCGGCTGAAAACTTTCCTCCTTATTCTTACCAAGAAGGCGATTACCTGTCTGGAATCGCAGTTACCCATGCGCAAGAGCTTCTTGGGCTTGCCATGCTTGAATATGAATCACAAATAATGCCTTGGGCCCGGGTGGTCGAGTATTTAGATAATCGCCCAAACACGATTACGCCTGCGATGGCAAAAACTGAAGAACGCAAAGCAAAATACATTTGGCTTGGCCCTTTTTCCAGCATCAAGATTTACGCTTGGTTCAAACGAGATACAGATTTAACCGCCATTACACCCCAGGGTCGAACCGTTAGCGTTATAAGAGGCAGTGCCGCAGAAAAGCACCTCTTAACTGTGCAACAGATCACCGAAGAAAACCTACTGAGAGTGACAAGCCTAGAGCAAATGGTAGGTATGCTCATTAAAGGCCGAGTTGATGTTATTTATGTGGCTGACAATATGGAGGAAGACTTGCAAAATATTCGTGCCGACTACGCCGATAATTCGCTTACCAAAGGTGAGTTATTGATGGAGTTACCACTTTATATCGCCATTAGTAAAACATCAGACCCAATGCATTTAGCGAATTTACAACACGCGGCTGAACGCATATTAAATGCAAAAAATCAGATAATTGAATAAAAAACCCTCATTCAAATCAAAATAGCAGCAATCAAACAAAAATAAGCGCTTTTCCTGTTGACACTTTTATTACTGACTGTACAATCCTGCCTCACGTTTTGGAGAGGTAAACCTTCTTCAAACGCACCAGAGTTTACGCGGGAATAGCTCAGCTGGTAGAGCACAACCTTGCCAAGGTTGGGGTCGCGAGTTCGAATCTCGTTTCCCGCTCCAAACTCTCTGGCGGGTTGGCAGAGTGGCTATGCAGCGGATTGCAAATCCGTGGACCTCGGTTCGACTCCGGGACCCGCCTCCATCATATCTAGCACACCATGCTAGCGACTTGAAACATCAAGTCAAACTACCCTGCCCGGGTGGTGAAATTGGTAGACACAAGGGATTTAAAATCCCTCGATCGTAAGATCGTGCCGGTTCAAGTCCGGCCCCGGGCACCATTTCTTTTTAAAGACTTCCTATGTTTTGAGATAACATACACGATTTATTTGTGTCTTTTGCTCGTTGTGAACCATCAACGCTGAATAAACTAAGCGCTTTGAGACCTTTGCGGTTCAGTTTTTGAATATTTCTCAGTTTGTCGTCACTTTACGCCTGAACAGATTACGATGAGTTTTGCAGTCAAAAACGAACATTTGTACATTTAAGAAAAACGAACGATTACCGAGGAAACTTAGGTGTTTATCGTAATAACTGAAAAAGAAGTGGTCTTAAGTAAACGAGATTACCAGTCGTTTGCAGAAATACGGAACGATTTTTATAACCTGGTTTCTTGGCAAGGTCCATTGTCTGCTGAAGATCTTATTACTTTCCTAGAGACAGAATATGGCGACCTTGCTCCTAGTGGCACGGAGTTAGTCGAAGGACTTATTCATTCTGAACATTTTGAGATCGTTGTAAAGACGCTCAATTGAAACTAAAACTCGTGTTCCAGCAAAAAACGGGCAACAGGTTGTTTGAGCTCTGGTAGGCTCGAAACATAACGATTGGCGAGCAGCGCGAACCAATTTATTGATTGCTTAGCATTACTAGGTGTCACCTGCTCTAATTGCTCTGCACAGCACTTCAAGTAGTGCAGATGTTTGCCTATTTGTGAAACTGAGTATTTTTGTTCCATTCTAGAAATTTGCATAATGCCCCCTAACTACCTGGCATTTTTGGCTGTTGTTATCTAGTAAACGTTTTAAAACGCGATTCGTTTACAACAATAGCGAAAAATTCTGCTCACAATGTGAAAACAATATGCAAATAGGTGTGAGGGAAAATGAAATTTGAAGAGCTAGATTTGTTTTGTGAACGTTGAGTTAAAGCAGTGGCTCATGTTGCCACTTATAATTTTGGAAAAACACTTTTGCTCTATTGAGATCTTCCTTCGCTTCCCAGCCATACTTATCAAACTTTACTTGAACCCCATGAAACAAGGTGTGGTAAGTCTCAATACCAATATTGCTATGATAGCTTTCCAGTCTTTTAGCATTGCGTTCAAGTTTAATTTCAACCAGCTTTAAAGAGTGTTCGTGTTTTTGGTAAAGGCGTTTAAGTTGGTTGAGCTTCTTAACAAGCGAATCAGGTATAGCTTTGTTCTCAAAAGCGTCGATTCGCGTTTTGTGTTGTACAAGTGACGTTTCTATTTGCGTCTTTAGCTGCTCTAGCTGTTTGGTTTTTTCTATGAGCTTTTCTTTACCTAGACCAAAATCGATCAGCAGTTTACTGCCGGAAATAGCGCCCAGTTTACCTACACGCACCTTTGACATGGTTCTGATCTCGCTGGCGAAGATACTGCCATTAGGCTTTTTACTATCACCAATCACCACATCGCCCGTACATTCCAAAATACTAAACGCTAGCTGCTTGCCTACACTTATTTTGCCAAGGCTTTTGAGCATTAAACCGCGCCCCTGCTCCACATGTATATCGCCTTTGGCAACAATTGCGGTTGTGCTCGCGGTAAGCTCTTCGTTCATTTTACCGGTAGCACCCATAGATATGGTAATGCTTCCGGTTGCTTTTAATGTCGCAGACTCAACGAAACCATGTACTGTTAGGTCACCTTTTACATCGACCGTCATGCCTTCGGTAACATCGCCGAAGATAAGTACATCACCGTCGTAATCAATATTGCCGGTTTCTACGTTACACCCTGGGCTGACGTATACGTCATCAACCGTCACCTTACCGTTATCGAACTTGGGAATGCCTTCACACTCAGCCAGCACTAAATTCTCATCTTCGTCGCTAAATACCGTGCCTGGACCAAGCGTTTTATTGCCCCACTTGCCTTGATTGGCAAGCAATGGACGATTAGACACCGTATACCCATTTCTGCCCTCAGTGGGCGGTAAAAAACGCAGTACCGGCTCGCCTGGCTGAACTGAAAAAATCTCACCAAAATCACGCATGTCGACTTTGCCGCCATTGATCTCTTTAGGCTTAGCAAAGCGTTCGGTAATGTTTTCAAACAAAGGAACTTTTTTAGAGCCTCTACCGTGTCTTGGTGGTAAGCCTTTGGCAATTTCGTCTTCGTAAAGCATCCCAGGCTCGCCTTGTAAGGCCTTTTCGGCCAATGCATTGGCGCGTTTGATGCTGAGTCCTCGAACGATATTCTTACGCCTTGCTGCATCGATAATGTCTTTGCCACTGGCCTGCTCACCGCCACGTGCCGCTGTGAGTTTGACTCTGACGCTCAATTCATCTTCAGCGATTTTAAACTCAAGGTCGTAGTGTTTGGCTTCACCGACTTTACATACAATCGGGTCGGTTTGCTTGGCAGAGGCGCTTTGATATTCCTTAATGACTTCAGCAATACTTTCGTCAAATAACAAATGTTGCGGAAACTTGGTGCGAATAGCCCGAGTGAGAGAATTAGCAGTGAGCTTGTCCTTCACGTCTTTCGGCACAATGGCTAGTTGGATGGAGTCTGATTCTTTATCAAACTCTATTGTTACACCGTTTATCATTAAGGCTTATGGTTTTATGCTGGCTAGTGGTAAGTAATTGTTGTTTTTATATTGTTTTTTAACGCTTTTTCAAGTGTACCCAGGCTGCGGAAAGGTATTGCGCCATAGAATAAACCGACAAAATAGCAGAGATGTAAAGCAAAATTTTACCTAAAGTCACCCAATACAGAACTTCAAGTTCCGACAATAAACCAATCAGCGCTAACATTTGCGCCATGGTTTTTGCCTTACCCCAAAAAGATACCTTTACCGTATCCGACTCGTTGTGTTTTGCCATCCACTCGCGAAGCGAGGATACAAAAATCTCTCGAGCCATCAGTATTATGGCTGGGATAGTGATCCAGACGGAATTGTAGGTGTGAGTGATCATTAGTAGCGCCGCAGCAACAATTAACTTATCGGCAACCGGATCCATAAATGCACCCAGCTTTGAAGTTTGGTTTAAACGCCTTGCTAAGTGCCCGTCAAAATAATCGGTTATGGCTGCTAACCAAAAAATAAATGCGCCGGCTTGGTGTGCCCATTTCCAGTCTAAATAATAGACAGTCACAAAAACTGGGATCAGCAGCATTCTAAAAAAAGTCAATAAATTGGGGATTGTGTACATCTTGCTGCTTGTCTTCTTATACTTTAATTTTTATCAATTATGCAGATAATCGTGAATTTTATCGGCAAGTTCAGCGCTAATTCCCGGCACACTGGCCAATTTCTCAACACTTGCATTCAATACTTCTTGCATACCACCCAGGTATTTTAACAGGGTTTGGCGTCTCTTCGCACCTACCCATGGAATATCTTCTAATTTTGACTTAGTTTTTATCTTTTGGCGGCGGTTTCGATGCCCAGCGATGGCAAATCGGTGAGACTCATCGCGAATGTGTTGAATGAGATGTAAGGCTTCTGAATCAGATGGCAAGGGTATCGTGTCGTGACTACCCGCTAAAATGAGTGTTTCAAGCCCTGGTTTTCGCGTTGTCCCTTTAGCGACACCAATTAACAGGGGCATCTTTTCTTCTTGCCAATTATCGAATTGTGCTTCCGCTTGTGCCAGCTGTCCCTTACCGCCATCTATGAACAAAATATCAGGAATCTTATCTACATCGGCACCCGGCTTGTAACGTCGCTTGAGCGCTTGCGCCATTGCGGCATAGTCATCACCCGGTGTAATACCTTCGATATTATAAGTGCGGTAATCGTTCTTATATGGGCCTTCTCTGTTAAACACTACGCATGACGCGACCGTTTGTTGTCCAGATGTGTGGGAAATATCAAAACACTCCATGCGCTGAATGGGGTGCTGTAAATCGAGTACCGCCTCTAATGCCTGATAGCGAGACAGCATCGACTTTTGCTGAGACTGCAACGACAGCAAGGTATTTTCTGCATTGGTGTTTGCCAGCTCCAAATAACGCTTTTTCTCTTCCCGCGCACCTTGAAATAGCTGCACTTTTTTCCCTGCTTCTTCAGACAGTACCGCTTCGACAGAATCTTTGTCAGCCAGCTTAGCGGGTAACACTATTTGCTGTGGAATACTCTTATTGCCAGACAAGTAGTACTGCATAATAAAAGACTGCAATACCTCTTCCAGCTCACTGTTTGCAGGAACCTTAGGAGTAAAACTCTTGTTGCCCAATAACTTGTTATCGCGAATAAAGAAGCCTTGAATGCAGGCAAGCCCATTGCGGTATGCGAGGCCAAACACATCCATTTCTTCTTGATCGCCGGTAACCCACTGTTGCTCTTGCACCTTGTTTAGCGCGGCAATTTGGTCTCGATATATGGCAGCTCGTTCAAAATCGAGTTGGCTACTGGCCTGCTCCATTTTGTCTGCCAGTGTCGCGATTACGTCTTTACTTTTACCTTTTAAGAATAAGCGCGCCATATTAACTTGCTGCTGATATTCACCGTCGCTAACAAAACCCTCGACACACGGTGCCGAACATCTTTTTAACTGATACTGCAAACAAGGACGAGAGCGGGCTCGGTAGTAGTTGTCTTCACACTGACGAACCGGAAAAATCTTTTGCATTAAGCGCAGGCTTTCACGAACCGCCCAGGCGCTGGGGTACGGGCCAAAATATTCGGCTTTTTGTTTGCGTGAGCCTCGGTGAAAGCCCAACCGCGGATGTTGATGATCAGTCAACATGATATAGGGGTATGACTTATCGTCGCGCAACAACACGTTGTAACGCGGGCGATATTTCTTAATAAAGTTGTTTTCTAATATGAAGGCTTCGGTTTCACTATGGGTAACCGTTACATCCATATTGGCGATTTGTTTAACTAACGAACGCGTCTTTACACTGTCTACGTTTTTGTTGAAATAACTGCTAACGCGACGTTTTAGGTTCTTCGCTTTACCTACGTAAATAACATCATCACTGGCGTTATACATTCTGTAAACGCCAGGCTGTTGGGTTAGGTTTTTGAGAAAAGACTGAGAATCGAAAGGAACAGGCTCAGAAGCAGTTTGCTCTGACATTACATATTTTCAGTTTTAATTAAGTTGTGACGTAACACCAAATGAGTCAATTCAACATCCGAAGTTACATTCAGTTTTTCGAACATACGATAGCGATAAGTGTTTACCGTTTTAGCGCTGATGTTAAGTTGCTCAGCAATTTCAGGCACTTTAGTACCCTTGGTAATCATTATCATAATTTGTAGCTCACGTTCAGATAGCGACTTAAACGGGTCTTCTTCGTTTAAATCTAACTGACCAAGCGCTATTTGCTGTGCGATTTCAGGCGCAATGTACTTTTGCCCTACCGCCACTTTTTGAATAGCACGGATCATTTCCTGAGGTGCAGCATCCTTCGTTAGATAACCAAAGGCACCCATTTGCATTACTTTTGCGGGGAAAGGATTTTCTTTATGCACTGAAAGCGCTACTACGCGAATGTCTTCGCTTATACGAAGAATTTGTTTTGTCGCTTCAAGACCGCCAATCCCGGGCATGCTCATATCCATAAGCACAATGTCGGGTGGTGTTTTTCGGCAAATTTTAATCGCCGATTCACCACTTTCCGCTTCTCCTATTACATTGAATCCTTCAACATCATCAAGAATACGCCGTATACCAGTTCTGACCAAATCGTGGTCATCAACCAAGAGAAGTTTAATCAAGCAAATGCTCCACTTAACTAACGGGTTCTGAGATTCAGAACCGTATCTTTTATTATTGTAATCTAGGAATTTAATCCAATCGTTTTAAAACGCAAGCAAAATCACCTAAAACCTTTCTGCAACCCAATTGAATTTTGACGCACAAAAGCAGCCCAATTCACACGCGTTTTTCAATGCCTACTATAATCGCAATTGGGTGATGACTGCAAAGTTAAGAGAACTATTTTTCGCAGTATATGATTTTTCAGTTTGATGCTTACGGCACAGGCATATAAGTAGACAATAAATCCACATTTGACGCAAATGACACTTTTATTGGTACAGATTGAATAAGGGTGTAACGCGCAAATTACGATTAGCGTAATTGCTTCCACAAAAAAATATTAACGGTAGAAACCGCTCGCAAGGCGATTCCATCCCTCTATCGTGTCTTTAAGCCCCTGCCCGCAATTTTTTGCTGAACAGCGCTTGCTCGTACATTTAATTGTCCAGCGATCTTCACAAGTGGGGCTTACTTTAGGTTGAGTCGCTTTGCTACCACAACGACAAGGTTTTACTTTATCCGACATAAAAAACAACAAAGGCCTCTTCCAAATTGCAAAATAACCCTACCTTTAGCCGTGAATGAATGCAATGTCGGAATTGTGTGAGCGCTTTATCCTAATTAGGAATTTTGCAATACAGGTATTTTTATTGCCCTATGTGTACTATAAATGACAATTGGGGACTTAATTCCTCAGTTTAAAGAATGAAATCTTATACCAAAGGGGATATTATTCCCCTTTGGTATTACGATTCTCGTTAAAGCTTTGCTAGTATCTTGCTAAACACAAGACGCAAATGGACCGCCCATGTCAACACAACACGGACTTACTCTTCTTCAACAATGTAAACACCACTACACCTTTATTGCATTAGCTGCTGAAGCTATTGCCGATTTTGTTTTTTCGCTACCGATGACCATTATTATTAAAGGTGCCACCACTCGCGCTTGGGAGAAATCTAAACAGCGCATCCAGCTTGGCAAGTCCTTTAGAGACTTTATGCTGACCGGCAAGGACTTGGCTGTTAAGTAGATAAGGCATAGTCGTTGTTAATAGTTTTCTATTAGCCGTTGTTTTCGTCTTTTGGATCAGGTGTTTTAGTACCAGTTCTAGACGTAAACAATACATCGCTACACCAATTAATTAGTGATTGCATATCGAATGCATGAGCTTTAACAGGAACAGAAGAAAGAACCAAAGAAAAAGAAACAGCCGCCAAAACGTTACGTAATTTCATAATGATACCCTTTAATATAATGCTTTAAGAAAAGAGGGGTTTTTTTTCCCCACCCACAACCATACTAAAGTATGAAATTAAATTGGTCTATTTTTATGCGATTATTTACGCATGAACATATCGCTCTGACTGCATGATTCTATGCGCAGTCGATAAAATTGCGACATACTCAAGCATGTTTAAAGTAAGTTTAATAGGTGCATATGCAGAATGTATGTAGAGAAGGTCTGGAACAGACCATTCTGAGGGTAAGCCAAAGTCGTCTAAGTGGCGAATAATATGTTCTCCTAACGCCAAAACTGCAGCTAGTAAGTAACATTTATAGATAACTGACAAAATATAGTCAGCATTTGTGAAAACATATTTGTGTGGGGTTATCTCACCTGTTAATTTAAACTCCCACTTCGCTAGAACCTTATTTCTTACGCTAATCGCATATAACGCTATTGAATCTAATACAACATGTGTTGGAAATACTATGTAAGCGTTGTTGCCATGTGTTCCCACGACAATCCAAATTAATATCTCTAATGCCCTTATACAGATCAATATTATAAGTAAGCTATATATGTTGGGCTCATAACGATTTGACAGAAAAGCAAAAATTCCACATGCGACAAATATAACGTCTAACAACCGCGTTTCCGCCAATTGAGTGGCAGAAATAAAAGCTGCAAAAACAAAAAATACATACTTGAACATATTAACTTTAAACAAATCGACCTTTGTCAGTGGGAAGAACCCCTTCGGACACGTTAGGCTTAGTCTTACCTTTCATATCAACAAAAACAAGGATATTTAAGTATCCTTATGTAATCAAAGCCACAATAACAGAGCTAACCAAGATCACTATAATAAATCTTTAAGTATCTTCTCTTAGTTATTAATTAAAATAAAATATTTTTTAACCGAAGTGATTAACTGATTAACATTTGATTAATAAGGATAAATTATCGTCGTTAGCACTAGCATTAGCTAGTTTTTAGCGACAACATTATCATTTTAGAATAAATATTTTCTAGGCGTTTGTGACAAAAATGACAAATGTGTCATCTTTATGAACAACAAAACACTGGTGCAGGGAAACCAGTGTCTCGTCAGTGTGGCCGTTCGTTGTATGTTACTCGAAGGCGCGTCTTATAGAGGCTATCCAGCCGTTGAGCTGCTCTCTGGCGAGTTCTTTAACAGAACCTTTGCCGCAGAAAGATTTAATTTTACGTTCGTGAATGGCTTTTACGTCAGTCACACCATTTAAGTAGTTATAAAATGTTTTACGATCTACCCCAAGGTGTTCGTAAACTTCTTTATAAGTCTTACCAGACTCATCAACTAATGTTTTAAGCTCATAAGCTAAAGCAGCTCGTAACGCTTGATCTTCAGTCATCTAAATACATCCCCCGATTAGACCAAAGTATAACGGTTTTTTATTGTTTTTTTTGCTCTGCGGAAATTTTTCCCCCGACAGAGTGATAATTTTCACCGTGTAATTAATTTTCCGTAACAGTATAGCTCTAACTAAACAATTTTTTAAATAGGTAAAAAGTATGATTATCACAGGTACAGACTTAAGAAGAATGCGCTTAAAAGCAGGTAAAACAACCGTTCAAATGGCTGAATTTGCCAGCGTTAAGACGCGTAAAACATACGAAAACTGGGAAAAGAACGTGGGTGCGCCAAGCATGAACCAATACCTTGCAATGGCCACAGCATGCGGCTTTAAGCCAGCAGACCTGATTAAAATGTATGTAGATCGCAGTGACAATCAACAAGAAATCGATTTGATGTCTGCCGCTGCAGAATAAAGAATATTGAGACACTGATTTGGGAGCAATTTGCTCCCTTTTTTATATCTAATAATTTGAATATAAGCGTTAAATATTCTAAAAAAGTCTGATTGAAAAACGTTAGTCATCAATAACGATTAAGAAGCATTCTCATTAAGCCTTCAGAAGGCTCTCCTCCCAGCTCTCATTAAGCTTTTACAAACCACTTTTCGATTTGTTTTTGCAAGCCTTTTCGATTTAACACAAGGTTTAAAACCAACAAGACAAAAATGGTTACAGCCGAAATAAATGTACTTGCTTCGTCATTAATGGTGTTAGCTGGGTTGCTAATTACAATTCCTATCACAGTAAAATGAACAATAAGTGCCGAAACAATGGTAATTAAACCCAATAGCAAGCCAAACAATAACGTTGCTTCTCGTAATAACAACACCGCAATAATGATTTCAATCAAACCCGTTAGATAACGCCCCCATGGCTCTACATCTAACTGAGTAAAGATAAATACCGATAACTCGTGACTTAAAAACTTGGGAATAGCAAACACCAAGAAGAAAATTAACAGACCAAATCGCGCTACAGTGGTGAGTTGTTGCATAGATACCTCCACTACAGGTTAATAATTAATCAGCTCTTTATTTCAGTATGCGCGGTATCTCGTGCAAGATTAGAATTATTGGCTATTTATATTACCCTTTTTTAGTTCTTTTCCTCATAAAAAGCTAATTAATAGACAATTTGTTCAAAGTTAAAGCAAACGATCAATGTAATAAAAATTAAACCTTTACAAGCCCATCTAACATCATTAATATGCGCTCCACAATTTGGAGAGATGGCAGAGCTCGGTTGAATGCACCTGACTTGAAATCAGGCGTAGGGTTAAACCTACCGGGGGTTCGAATCCCTCTCTCTCCGCCATATTCAAAAAAAGCCCGTCCTTGTGACGGGCTTTTTGTATATGCTGATCGAGCGGATTTGATGAGAACCCCATGGTTCGACAAATTCATCGGGAATGAATTTGAACGCACGCCAGTGCGGCCCGCAGGGCAAAATACAGGATGTATTTTGTGATCCCTCTCTATTTGGAATCCATAGTTACCCCCTTCTCTACCTAGCCTAGTGTGGGTAACTTTGTATATGCTGATCGAGAGGACATGGTGAGAACCCCTTGTTCGACAAATTCATCGGGAATGAATTTGAACGCAAGTCAGTGCGGCTCGCAGGGTAAACAATCCCTTTTATCCGCTTCTAACATTAATGACCAATACCGCCTATCACGAACGTTGTTAAAATCAGTCAAAACAACTTTATAACCGCTCTATAAACCTTTGCGGTTTTGTAAGCGACTCACTGTTAATTATTCACTTTAGCTACGCCTACAAGGGTCTCTGGGTCGCCATGAAACTGAATCCGTTAATACAATTCGCCGTTAGCTTAATTGCTTTTTCAAGTTTCTTATTCTTCACACCATCCGTTTTAGCATTGGGTACAGGCAAAATAGTGGAATTCGAATTCGAAGGTGAAACCTTAAATGGAGTGTTGAACTTGCCTAAAAACGATGAGGTAAAAGGCATTGTTCTTATTATTCATGGTTACGGTGAAACTAATGCCGTCGAGTACAACTGGTACGCTGATATGCGAGCCACCATTGTTGACGCAGGGTTTGCGACTTATATGTGGGACAAAATGGGATGTGGCGACAGTACGGGCTCATTCGACATCAACCAGCCGGTCGAAAATAGCGCTGACGAAGCCATAGCAGCAATTAAAATGCTCAGAAAGCAAAATATACTTGGCGCACACACTATTGGCTTGTGGGGCGGTAGCAGAGCCGGTTGGATAAACCCTCTTATTATTAAAAAGCAGTCAGATATCGCCTTCTGGGTATCGATAAGCGGTGTGGATGACAAAGAAAACTTTCGTTATTTGTTAGAGAAGAACCTCGTTATTGATGGGCTTAGCAAGAAAAAAGCGCAGTTAATTGCCAAAGAATGGCAACAAGGCATGTTGATTGCGCATCAGGGTGGCTCATATTGGGACTATAAAGCTGCTACGAAAAACCTTGCTGAAAACGAATTTTGGTTAAAGTTTACTAATGGCGGTTTTGGCTTTTTTAGTTATTACTTTTTGCGTTACTCGCTCAGTGACAAAGTGTTCGATTCAGAAACTGGGTTGCAAGTGCATGTTGAGAATTTAGATTCGCTCCTTCGCGAACTGGATATTCCCGTGCTGGCGCTCTTTGGTGAGCTGGACATGAATGTAGATTGGCGTCAAACCAGAAGCCTTTATCAACAGACTATCGAACCGTCATTATTAACCGTGGCTTCGTTTAAGCAGTGCAATCACAGTATTTTTGAGGCCACCACTGGCGGATACTACGAGTTTGCAGAAGGTACTAAGCCATACAAACGCTGTGACGGCTTTTTGGAAACAGCAAGCGATTGGTTAAACGCCCTTGAGTTATGAAGGCGTAGAACGTTTTAGAAGGAGTAGACATAGCACCTACTCCTTCGTCGTTAATTGAAGTGCTACACCTTATCTAGTGCTTGTGAGACATCAGCAATGATGTCATCAATGTTTTCGATGCCAACTGAAATGCGCACCAAATCTGCACTTACCCCAGCAGAAGCGAGTTCTTCCTCATTCAACTGGCGATGTGTTGTAGACGCGGGATGACAAGCCAATGATTTGGCGTCACCAATGTTAACCAATCGCAATATCATGCCCAAAGCGTCAATAAAGCTGGCGCCGGCTTCAGCACCACCTTTGATGCCGAAGCTTAAAATACCAGAAGCCTTACCTCCGGTTGTTTTGGCACAGTTATCAAAATATTTACTATCTGGCTGTGCAGCGTAGTTCACCCAACTTACTTTTGGGTGCTCACTTAAAAATGCCGCCAGCTTTTCGGCATTTTCACAATGTCGCTCTATTCTTAACCCGAGTGTTTCTAGGCCTTGTAAGATTAAAAACGCATTGTGTGGCGATATTGCTGAACCGGTATTTCGCAGCGGCACCACTCGGCAGCGACCGATAAATGCCGCAGGGCCAAGCGCTTCGGTATACACCACCCCGTGATAAGAAGGATCTGGTTCATTTAGCATAGGAAAGCGCTCTTTATTTCCCGCCCAATCAAACTTACCCGAATCGACAATGATACCGCCAACTGCCGTACCATGGCCGCCAATGTATTTAGTTAACGAGTGAATGACGATATCGGCGCCAAGTGCTATTGGACGGCACAAATAAGGCGTTGCTACGGTATTGTCTACAATTACAGGTACACCGTGTTTCTTACCGATGGCAGCAAGCGCAGCGATGTCCACTACGTTGCCCGCCGGATTACCAATCGACTCACAAAAAATGGCTTTGGTATTGGCGTCAATCGCCTTCTCAAAGCCCTCATAGTCATCATAGGACACCATTTTCACTTCTATTCCCTGGCGCGGGAAGGTATGAGCAAACAGATTATAGGTGCCACCATATAGCTGACTGGTACTAACAATATTTGAGCCGACATCACATAAACATTGAATTGCGTAGGTAATCGCTGCCATGCCAGATGCCAGTGCCAACCCGGCGATACCACCTTCCATTGCGGCAACTCGCTGCTCTAATACATCGGTTGTTGGGTTCATAATACGTGTATAGATATTACCAGGGACTTTTAAGTCGAATAAATCTGCGCCGTGCTGCGTATTGTCAAAGGTATAAGAGGTGGTTTGATAAATGGGTACAGCAGCCGCTTTGGTCGTCGCTTCAGATTCATAACCGTGGTGTAGTGCAATCGATTCTAATTTCATTATCTAACGTTCCCCGTTTTAAGATGATGTGGGCATTTAGCAACCTAAATGCATTTGCGTAAATATGTACTGCTTTAGCAATACAGTATTAACCCAATATCAAATAACGAGATAGTTAACCTTTATTCGATTTTGTGAAAACTTAGAACGAGTTGAGGAATTTTAAAACGGCTGCGTCACTCAGAGACTGAGCGGTATTTGTTGTATATTGCCGATTTATTAACTTTTTGAACTTCTTGCAATATGAGTTTGGCATCATCAGCATGACGCTTAACAAAAGATTCACTGTAAATGATGTAAGCGGGGTTTGATAAATATGGAGGTTGCAGGGTTTCAAAGTTTTGGAAACCACTGGTTTCTGCTTTTGTGGCAATAGGCTGCTTGTCCATTGAGCATACCTGAGCGATTGCATCAACTCGCCCTTTTTCAAGTAAGCGGTACTTTTCTAAATGGTTATAAATAACCACCCAATTGGGTGAGATATCTGGCTTGTGGTCTTGGGAGAAACCGGCGACAACGCCAACGTTAAAGTCACCCTCACCTTGCATTCCCGCCAGTGTTTTTTGTTTTTGCTCACCCGGCATAGTCACAAAACACACATCAGCAGTGGAGAACACCATATCCGAGTTATCAAAACCTAGCTCGTTTGGATAAACCCCCACATCATCACGGCTTTTTTCATAACCGCCGACAATCATGTCGATGCCGCCGGATTTCAATTCCATATTACATCGCTTCCAGGGCCGTTTGACGAAGCGAAGTTCGAAATTTACAAGACTGGGTTGTTCAAACGCAGCTGTCACCACATCGTGATTAATGCCATTAAGCGCTTGGTCATTTAAGAAAAAAGGGTAAACAGTAGAGTTGGGAATACAAAAATTAACTATTGTTTTGTCTTGGGCAGAAACAGGGGCACACAGAAGCGCCGCACTAATCGCAATAGTGAGTTGAATACGAGCCCTGCAAAAGCTTGGAATCTTTTGCATTGCAAAAATTACGAGCTGTTTAATACCGCGTGTCCAATACATAGGTGTTCTGTGATCTATCGCCACTTAGTCATAGGCCAATTACTCCGCATAAATTGTTTATGTCTGGGTAATCGCTCTTGTTGTTTCGCGTATTTCGAGCAAAGATTAGCACAAGTATTTTAGTTTTAAAATCACTCTACATGCCTTGTATTTAAAGGCTTCATTTCTTACAAGCTAGATAACACGGACTAGGTCGAATTTAATTTACGATAGTATTGTGACAATTTTACTAACAGTCTGACCTACGGCTGCATACGTGAAAGCGTTCATTAAATTTGTTTTAAGCTCCCATTTGTGGAGTTAAACCCTCCACATTGCAACTTTATCTATCTGATTTAATTGTAATTTTTTGTATTTGTGGAAAGTTTTACCCCTTCCTTGATATAGATTGACAAACGTACCCTATTACTCAATTTGATTACGCAATGACTCAGTTTAAAACATTCCTCGTTTATGGTTTGTTGAGCTTAGCAGCGTTGATTACGTTGTCTAAAGCAGTGGACTCCCGTGTACTGGATCTCATTTTTGTGGGATGTGGGCTTCTCGCGTATGCGCTTAATCGCAATGAATCTAATATAACGAGTCTTATTTTTATACTGATCACCCTGCGCTGTTGGGAAATTATCTTGTGGTCGACATTAGATATGCGAAATGCCTACATAGGTTACCCCATGATAATGTTGCTAGATCTCACCGCGCTGTACTTAATTTACAATCGCAATAGATTACTCGCATGGCGCGAATATCATAAAACCGGCCAAGTCACGCCGCACAAATACGTCTACACCAACGCTGACTACACACTAGGCCTAATTTATAAATGTTATTTACTCATCACTGTATTGTGTTTTGTTGAGCACTTTTTTAGACACACAGATCACATAGGATTACCACCGGCTTGGTCAACTCCCGAGCTATTGTTTTTCTATGATCTATCGTCCCCGGTGAAACGAGTGCTTAACACATTTGAATTTATTGCCATTATGGCCACGGCGCATCACATGATGCGAACCGAGCGCATTGTACAAGCTTGAACATAATCGCCGCTACGCATGTTGCTTAACCTCATTTGCAATAAACAACTGATCGGCTGTGTTAAGCCATAGCTCACAGGCATAATAGATTTTTGTTTTCCAACACTGATTAAGGATAGATACTTGCGTTTACTAGGGATACTACCGTGCTTGTTTTTAGCTGTTCTGAGCTCGCCTAAAGTGGATGCTAACGACACCTTTAAAGTCAGTTATTATGAGCATCCTGCTGCGTTTATTTTTATTGGCATCATTCGCGAAACTTACACACAACTGGGTATTGAGACTGAGTTTGTAAAGCTCCCCTCCGAACAGCGGCTACTCATGTTAAACAACGGAGAACTTGATGCAGATTTCGTGGCTCGTAAGAACCTCAATGAAACCTACAACAGTGTGGTTAAGGTACCAGTTCCACTGGTCGAGGCTGACTTAGTCATTTTTTGCGCACAAGATTTACCGTGCAGCGGAGATATACTCAATGATCCGTTGGCTACCATATATGCGGATTTAGGTACCCTTACTGTATTAAACGCCGTTTTTGGCATAGATGTTCAGGCTCAGGTTGGTAATTTAGAATCCGAGCAAACCATGACGCAGCTATTTGAGTCTGGGCGTATTAATTATTATGTTGCTGAAATTGTGCATGGAGGCAAATTCCAGCAAATTAATGCACCTCATAATACACATGTAATCGGTACAACCGAAGGCTACCATCACGTTCACCAGCGACATGCTCATCTCGTCCCTCAAATAGAAAAAGCTTTACTCCGCGTACTAAAAAAAGATTAAATTACCTCCACAGGTAATGGAGAGCTTATAAAATGCAAAAGTACCAAGGGGAATTACAATCACTTCGCTTAATCGCGTTTTTTCAGAAACACCCCGCGTTGGTATTAACTACAAGCTATGTTTTGCTGAGTTTAATGGGGCTCTTTTACCTCGCAAAATTCTATAGCCATTTTGAGATACCTGTTCTTTATTTTATCGAAATCACTGATTTAGCCGCGGTTGGTTACCGAGAGCCACGAGCACTATTAATGCTGGTGTTAGGTCTTGGGTTGATGGTGTTTGTCGATTTTGCGTCAAAGTGGAGTTATAACGTTCAACCGCGCGTCAGGCAAATGGAAAGTAAATTGCTGAAACGCATCATAATGCCGCTTATATACACACCCAAAAGCGCCAATGTCGTAATATCCATGATGTTGTTTTGTTTGATACCCTATTTAATGGGCTTCGTGTTTTTGGCCGCTGACCACCAAGCCAAAAAGATCACAACAGAAAAAACCGTCAATTTCGAGATAATCGCTCAAGATAAACGCTACGACGCTTACCTTTTAGGCACGAGCTTCAATTTTGTATTTGCTTACATCCCAGAAAAAGACAAAGCAGAAATATTCAATGTAGAAGAAGTGACTGTTATGCGCCCAATCATCGAGCCATCAGAAACGGGTAAAAATGCTGAACAAACTGAGACGGACGTAAAAATACAAGAAGAAAACGACAAGGATTTAAATCGCCAAGACCCAGTTGATATTGATGCAGCTGACGAGTCAACTGACGAACCTTCTGAATCGACAACAGGCAATTAGTCGTTCGTAGTTAAGCTTGCCCCCTTAACCCTACACGCCTTGTGGTTATTGGCGTGCAAACAGATTACAAATTGTTCTGATACACAAGTTTTTACTAAAATTGTGTCGATTGTTGTTGAAAAAAGTCGTCAAAAACCATACAAATACCCTAGAGAAATTTTATAACTTGTACAAACCACGGAGTTTTATCATGCAAGAAAGAACTGTGTATTCCGCTTCGAGTACTTCGGTACTAGAGACCAATAAGGTCTTGCGAAATACCTATATGCTATTGGGCCTTACTTTGATGTTCAGTGCACTGTGCGCCGGCATTACAATGGCGATGGGTATTTCATCAATGACTGCATTGTTCATGACCATTGGTGCATTCATCACATTGTTCGTACTGAACAAGAAGGCTGAAACAGCATCTGGTTTGGCATGGATATTCGTTTTCACAGGCCTGATGGGTGGCTCGCTTGGCCCAATGCTAAGTATGTACGCCTCAATCCCTGGCGGCCCAGATCTAATAATGCAAGCCTTAGGCGGTACTGCGTTGATTTTCTTCTCACTATCAGCTTACGTACTTACTACTAAGAAAGACTTTTCTTTCCTTGGTGGCTTCTTATTTATCGGTCTGATTGTTGCTGTTATCGCGTCTATCGCTAACATCTTTATGGGTATTCCTGCTCTGTCACTAGCAGTCAGCGCAGCGATTATCTTCATTATGTCAGGTCTTATTTTGTTCGACACTAGCCGTATCATTCACGGCGGCGAAACCAACTACATTCGCGCTACAGTGTCTTTGTACCTGAACATATACAACATCGTCGTTCACCTGTTGCACTTGCTAGGTGTAATGGGCGACGACTAAGACGTTACCTTTTACAAAAAACACCCCGATTATCGGGGTGTTTTTTTATGTGGAAACGCATAAACTATCTCTATGAAATCTATCCTCGTTCTCATCACCTCAAGTGTCAGCAACAATGCAAATGCCTCGAGCGCTTTAAAATATATTAAAGCGGCTTTATTGGCGGGACATAAAGTAGATGTGTTTTTTTATGGCAACGCGATACATGACTGTAATCAGTACACGTCACCTCTTTCTGACGAAATGAACATTACCCGCGAATACATGAAACTAGAACATGAGCAGAATCTACAGTTATTAGTGTGTAATACTGCGGCAAGTCGTCGTGGTCTGCTTCCAGAAGAAGAAGCACATGAACAGGGTTTTAACTTGCAAGCACCTTTTATTGCCGCGGGATTGACAGAATTTGCAACCTTAAGCCAGTCAGCAGATAAAATGGTGCAGTTCTAAATATGAAGTCGTTTAGCATTTTACAAACAAGCACGCCATATTCAGGTTTTGAAGGCATTGAAGCACTGGATATGAGCATGTTACTGGGCAATTTTGAGATTCCGGTTCAGTTGTTCGTATGTGATGACGGTGTATGGCAATTAGTAAAAGACCAGCAACCAGAGTCTATTGGGCACAAGAATTTCAGCAAAACGTTCGGCGCACTGAGCTTTTATGAGATAGACAGTATTGTTGTAGACGCTGACTCATTAGCACAAAGAGGTATTACGGCAGAACGCTTAATTGATGATACGGAAGTGTTGGATAGCGAGACATTTCAACAAAGATTATTGGCTCAAGACTATGTGGTGAGTTTTTAATGAACTGCCATCTAGTCACTACCTCGTCGCTGAATCAACGATTAGCCACTTCGATAAACGCTAATGACATCATTATTTTTATCGCTGACGGCTGTTATGCCTCTGTCAATGCCACTGCGCTTAGCACCTTAGCATGCAAAGAATTATTGATACTGAGCGATGATGCGATTGCTCGTGGTATCAACATTGGCTCATCAACAACGGATACGCCAATTACAGCAATTCAATACGCGGATTTGGTGAACCACACACTTAACTGCGAAAAAGTCATTACTTGGAAATAAACACCACAATGGAATTCTTTATTGAGTTTGATGGCCAAAAGGTCGAAACCGACAAACTCGGTTATTTACTAAATGTAGATGATTGGCAGCCAGCAATGGCACCTCTGCTCGCCGCAAGTGAAAACATTGAACTCACTGATGGACATTGGGAAGTGATAAATTTTGTACGTGAGTTTTATTTGGAATTTAATACCAGCCCAGCAATTCGCGCGTTAGTAAAAGCAATGGCGACTAAATTGGGCGCAGACAAGGGTAACAGCCGTTACCTACACCGCCTCTTCCCCAAAGGTGCAGCCAAACAAGCGACCAAAATAGCAGGTCTTCCGAAACCTGCAAAGTGTCTATAATTTACAGTGCCCACAAAATAAAAAGCCCCGTGCGCTAGCACGAGGCTTTTCCAAAATTTGTAGTGCAATGCCTATTTGCTGGTCATGCCACCGTACACAGTCACGAAGATCTCCCAACCGATATAGCCGACAAATGCAATCATGCCCATTGTCGCCATCCAGTAAAAACACTTCATCATGAATCTCATATCACTGTTTTTCTTTGGCATCGTCTTTCCTTTATTCGGTTTATACTACTAAGGTCGAATAATTTCCAATCCATTCATATATTGGCGCAAAACTTCTGGGACTTCAACACTGCCGTCGGCTTGTTGATAATTTTCAAGAATCGCGACTAATGTACGACCAATTGCAAGACCTGAACCATTGAGCGTATGCAATAATTCTGGCTTTTTAGCACCAGCTGCACGGTATCTCGCTTGCATTCTGCGCGCTTGGAAATCCAACATATTGCTACAACTAGAAATCTCACGGTAGGTGTTCTGCGCAGGCAACCACACTTCCAAGTCATAGGTTTTACAACTGCCAAAGCCCATATCACCTGTGCACAACAGCATCTTGCGATATGGCAGGTTAAGTAGCTGCAATACCTTTTCGGCATGTCCGGTAAGTTCTTCTAGCGCATCAAAACTCTTACTTGGCTCAACAAGTTGCACCAACTCAACCTTGTCAAATTGGTGTTGTCTGATTAAACCTCTGGTATCACGGCCATAAGAACCAGCCTCACTACGAAAACACGGTGTGTGTGCAGTCATCTTAATTGGCAACTGCGATTCGTTGAAAATCTCATCTCTTGCGATGTTGGTTAAAGGAACTTCCGCTGTCGGAATTAGTGCTAACCCCTGACCTTCTTCAGTTGCCGGCTTGGTGTGAAATAAGTCTTCACCAAACTTAGGAAGTTGGCCAGTACCCAACAAAGAATCGTGATTGACTAAAAGAGGTACGTAACACTCTTGGTAGCCGTGTTCTTGGGTGTGTAGGTCAAGCATCAATTGCGCAATTGCTCTATGTAAGCGTGCAATAGCGCCATTCATTACGATAAAACGAGACCCAGTTAACTTTGTTGCAGTTTCAAAATCAAGGCCATTGCCAAGCGCAGAAGCAACATCAACGTGATCCTTAACGTCAAAATCGAACTCTTTAGGTTCACCCCAGCGCGATATTTCAACATTCTCGTTTTCGTCTTTGCCCACAGGTACAGATTCGTGCGGAATATTAGGGACGGTCTGCGCAATACTGTTGATTTCAGCCAACAGCTCTTTTAATTCGTGTTCCGCATTCGCTAAGTCTTCTTTTAACTGTGCGACTTCGGCTAACAAAGGTTCAATATCTTGACCACTTGCTTTAGCTTTACCGATGGACTTCGCGCGCACGTTTCTGTCGTTTTGCAACTCTTGCGTTCTGATTTGTAACGACTTGCGCTTTTCTTCTAACGCATTCAATGCATCAACGTCTAGCGTGAAGCCTCTCGTTGCAAGCTTCTGTGCTGTAGTTTCTACGTCCGTTCGTAATAATTTTGAATCCAGCATGTGTAAATCAATTAACCTTTTACTATTTGCATTCCTAACCAGGCAGCACCCAGACAGAAAAATAAATTAAATATAATGTTCAAAAGCCCTTTCATTGTTTGCCCTTGTTGTAACAACAATAAACTGTCTAATGAAAAGGTGGAAAAAGTGGTAAAAGCGCCCAAAAATCCAATGGCGACGAGCGTTCTCCAGGGAATAATTTCCAGATGACCTTGCTCTGTTAGTGAGTAAACCAACCCCAACAAAAATGAGCCAATCACGTTGACGAGCAGTGTACCAAAAGGAAAACCTTTGCCAAGCCATTGCAGCATTATTTGTGAGATGAAAAACCGCAACGACGCACCTAAGCCTCCACCAATCGCAATATAAAGGTAGGTACTCAAACTATTCATAGCGCTTATTACTGCTTTGTTGATCCAACTGTGCCAAATAACGCATTTTTTCGGCTATTTGCTTTTCTAAGCCTCGCGGTTCAGGAAAATAAAACTGCGAATCCGATATTTCTTCAGGAAAGTAGTTTTCGCCTGCTGCGTAAGCGTTTTCTTCGTTATGCGCATAACGATATTCACTGCCGTGTCCTTGCGATTTTGCTAGGCTAGTTGGCGCGTTGCGCAAATGTAGTGGAACATCTAAATCAGAGGTTTCCTGCGCTTTTTGTCTGGCTGCCTTAAAGGCTGAATATACGGCATTACTTTTTGCTGCACTGGCACAATATACCGTTGCTTGAGCAATTGCACGCTCGCCCTCTGCAGGCCCAACGCGATGGAAGATATCCCAAGCATTTACCACGATTTGCAATGCCCTGGGGTCTGCATTCCCGATATCTTCTGAAGCGATAGCCAATAATCTGCGTGCGACATACAAAGGCTCACCTCCGGCTTCCAATATTCGACAATACCAATAAAGCGCGGCGTCTGGCGAAGAGCCTCTAACCGATTTATGAAATGCGGAAATCAAATCATAAAAGTGATCACCTTGCTTATCGAATTGTACTACTCGCCCTTCAACTGACTCTTTAACTGTGTCTTTATTGATAGACTCAGTTGGCGAACTACTGATTGCCAACTCCAAACAATTAAGTGCCCGGCGCGCATCTCCCGAAGCGTATTCAGAAAGCAATGCTAAGGCATCATCTTCTATCGCTAGATTGCGCTGCAATCGCTGAGCTTCGGAACTAACTGCTCGTAATATGAGATTTGTAATGTCTTCACCGGATAGCTTTTGCAAGGTGTACAGAAGCACTCGTGACAGTAACGCTCTGTTTAGTTCAAATGCAGGATTTTCGGTCGTGGCACCGATGAAAAATATAGTACCGTCTTCAATGTGCGGTAAAAATGCATCTTGTTGAGATTTGTTAAAACGGTGAACCTCATCTACAAAGAGTACGGTTCTACTTTTAAACTGTGCTAAATCCGATTTCGCCGCAGCTACCGCTTCCCTTATCTCTTTCACACCAGAGGTTACTGCAGAGAGTCGGATCAGGTTGGCATCATTTGATGCTGCAACCATTTCGGCAAGTGTTGTTTTACCCGTGCCTGGTGGTCCCCAAAATATCATTGAGTGCAGCTTCTGCTCCGTGATGGCGGCATATAAAGGTTTACCTGGCGCTAATACATGCGACTGTCCAACATAGTTCTCAACTGTATTTGGTCGCATGCGCGCTGCAAGTGGCTGGAAGCCGCGTTCAGACATGTTTATTCAGCTCAATAAAGGTTGGGACTATATGTTTAGTCTACTCTTTGGTCGTCTAATTCAAAACCATCGGGCAGTGAAAAACGAAAGATTGCTTCGTCCAACTCAACATTTTTAGTTGGTTTAATGAATTTCAAACTATTGATTTGGCCACTGCGATCCGTCAGGTCTAAAAAGCTCAATAAACCTTTGTCAAAACCTAAGGTAATACTTGGATACTCCGCATTTTCCACTACTGATGATAACTTGTAATTGCCGTTACTTTCAGTCACTGAATAGTCGTCCCACACCGGTGAGTCTGTTTCTGCAAGTAACATAATCGGATGATTCGCAACAGCGTCTTTTTGAGAAATCGCAATAACCTGCTCGACGAACGGGTCAACATGCCAAAGGGTGCTACCATCGGCAATGAGAGTTAATTCGTTGGGTTCAAACGTTTCCCAGTATAACTTTTGTGGTTGTTTTAAATAAAGTTTACCCTCAGCGCGTTGTAATTCTACGTTTTGGGCGTCTACAACAACCTGAGTAAAAGCAGCACTGTAGGACTGCATAGCGGCAAATTCGTTTTTTAACAGGGTTTTAATCGTTGGCTTTTCTTGTTGTGCGCTCGCATTGAACAATGCAAGTGTAGCCACAATAGTGAAGCATATTTTCTTTAAGTTCATACTAATCCTTAGGCGGAGGTGGCGCCAATACATCCCTATTACCATTGTGACCCGGTGGAGTTACCACGCCATTTTGTTCCATTTGTTCCACCAGTCTAGCGGCTCTGTTATAACCTATCCTGAATTTCCTCTGAACCCCGGAAACAGATGCTCTTCTCGTTTCAGTGACAAAAGCCACAGCTTCGTCATAGAACTCATCATACTCTTGGTCTTCATCTGTGCTTGGCTGCTCGCCAGGCAACACAATATCTGCTGTTGCATCGCCATTTAAAATTTCATCGATATATTGAGGTTCGCCGCGTCGTTTCCAATCGGCAACAACTGCGTGAACTTCGTGATCGTCGACAAATGCGCCGTGTACTCGAGTTGGGACGCCGGTTCCAGGCGGTAAATAAAGCATGTCGCCCATACCCAAAAGTGCTTCAGCGCCCTGCTGGTCTAAGATAGTACGAGAGTCAATTTTAGAAGAAACCTGAAACGCGATGCGCGTAGGAATGTTCGCCTTGATAAGTCCGGTGATAACATCCACTGAAGGCCTTTGTGTAGCAAGTACAAGGTGGATTCCCGCAGCACGGGCTTTTTGTGCAATTCGAGCGATAAGCTCTTCAACTTTCTTGCCCACAATCATCATCATGTCGGCAAATTCGTCTACCACAACAACAATACTGGGAAGCTTTTCTAAGTCAGGGGCTTCTGTGTCCATGCTTTGTTCAGGTGTCCAAAGCGGATCTTTAAGTGGCATGCCCTCTTCTATCGCTTTTTCCACCTTAGCGTTGAAACCTTTTAAGTTCCTAACACCCAAGGCCGACATTAATCGATAACGTCGCTCCATTTCGCCTACACACCAGCGCAATGCGTTTGCGGCCTCTTTCATGTCAGTCACAACTTCAGACAACAAGTGTGGGATACCTTCATACACTGACAACTCGAGCATTTTCGGGTCAATCATAATGAAGCGCACGTCCTCAGGTGTCGACTTATAAAGCAAACTCAGGATCATAACGTTTACGCCGACAGATTTACCAGAACCGGTCGTACCCGCCACCAACAAGTGTGGCATTTTGGCTAAATCTACAATAACCGGATTACCCGAGATATCAGCCCCTAACACCATGGTAAGATTTGAGGGAGATGCTTGGAATTTGTTACACCCAATCACTTCACTTAGGAATACCGTTTCGCGGTGTTTGTTAGGCAATTCGAGACCTATTACCGATTTTCCCGGAATCACTTCCACAACCCGAACTGACATCGCCGACATCGCGCGCGCTAAATCTTTTGCCAAACCGGTGATTTTAGCAACCTTGACACCTGGCGCTAAATCCAGCTCAAAACGCGTTATGACAGGCCCTGGGAAAACGCCAACGACTTTGGCATCTACATTAAAATCAGCTAATTTCGCTTCAACTAGACGAGCGATATGCTCTAATTCTTCTTCAGAAATGGGGTTTTCTGTTTTGTTGGGTCTGTCTAGTAAATCAAAAGACGGTACCGTTCCTTCCAATTTAGGATCGATTTCCTTTGATTTAAGCTTAATGGGTTGTACGCCAGCAATGCCCGGATTAACCGCGCTTGACTCATTGACTGCAGGCTTAGAGGCAGGAGCAGGACTTGCTTGCTGTTGTTGTTCAGCTATCACTTCAACGGTTACAGGCTCTGATTTGTAACCGGTGTCTATATATGGAGACTCGCTGTCGATAGGCTCTGCGTGCTCGGGCTCTTCGTGTTCTGTAGCGGTACCAAAGTGTCTCTCCATCGCATCATCACTCTGGGCAGGTTCAGGTCGCATACTGGTAATTTCAATATTACGCACCCCAGGTTTTTCTTGGGCTGGTAACTTTTTATTCGCGCCAAAATTAGGTAAGTGAAGTTGTTGTTGACCAATATATTCAGGTAATTTGCGGGACTTTTTATAAGCTATTATCGCATAGAAGCCTGTTCCGTCGACCACATTGAGCCAAGACAAGCCGGTCGCCAAGGTAATACCTGTCAGCATAAAACAAAGCAACAAAAGATTAGTACCAGTGATATTAAAAAACGGTACTAACGCCTGAGTAATGGCATCGCCAATCATACCGCCAGCGGTGATATAAATGGCATCATCCATATTTAGACTAAAAATACCGGCTAGGCCGATCAAAATTAACACACCACCAATAATTCGCAGGCCAATGGTGAGAAAGTCCCATTCAAGGAAGGAACGAATATTATGAAAGGCCAACCAACCAGCGAACGCAATTGCAAAGGGAACTATCCAGGCGGTAAAACCAAATGTCCAATAGAGGAAATCTGCCACCATAGCGCCTATAGGCCCGGCAGCATTACTGGTACTGGAGCTGAAGCCAGTCTGGCTCCATCCAGGATCTGCGGCATTAAATGTCGCGATTGAGATGTATAAAAAGAGTGCAAAACAAGTAGAAGCAATCAATCCTACTTCTAACAGTCTCTGCACACCGCTTAAACGAGGCATATCGTTATCAACTTCAAATTTTTATATTTATTTTTATTATGACTTTTTGAATTGTGCTTCCCGCATATCCGTTGGTCATTTTTAGCGCATTTGCCTGTCATTGCAGGACTTGGTTTATCATACCTTATTTTGCATTAATCTTAACATAAGTAGATTGTTTTACTTCTTCCATTACTACATAAGTTCTCGATTCACTTACACCGGGTAGCTTCAACAGTATGTCACCCAATAACTTTCGATAGCTAGACATGTCAGCCACGCGTGTTTTTAACAAATAGTCGAAATTTCCAGAAACTAAATGACATTCCTGGATATCATCGAGCTTTTTTACCGCAGCAGAAAACTCTTCAAATATATCCACCGTCGTTTTAACCAACGTGATTTCGACGAAAACCAACATTGCCGCCCCAAGTTTGTCCGGGGCTACATTGGCAACATAGCCCGTGATGTAGCCGTGATTTTCGAGACGTTTAACCCTATCCAAACAAGGCGTGGCACTTAAGCCTACTCTTCTGGATAGCTCGACGTTAGAAATACGACCATCCTTTTGTAGCTCTTCTAGGATACGTCTATCAATACGATCCAACTCTTTTGGGGTTTTTACCAGCATATAATATTTCGTTTATTCAACTGTTAACATTATTTTATGCTTAAATTGGCAAAACTAAAGTGATTTATTCTAATAAGTTTCACCTATACTTATAGATTCTGTTATCAACCCTACATCAGGTAATATAAGCTATGTTAATCGGTGTACCTAAAGAAATAAAAAACCACGAATACCGTGTTGGTCTAACGCCAGCAGCAGTAAAAGAGTTTGTTAGCAATGGCCATCAAGTTATGGTGCAAGACAAAGCCGGTGCGGCGATTGGTTTTACCAATGATCAATACGAAGCGGCGGGTGCAAGCCTAGTTGGCTCTCCAGAAGAAATCTTCGCAAAAGCAGAAATGATAGTGAAGGTGAAAGAGCCTCAACCTAACGAATGTAAAATGCTTTCTGAAGGGCAAACACTGTATCCCTACCTGCACTTAGCACCGGATCCAACTCAGACCGAATTGTTAGTAGCTTCTGGCGCAACTTGTATTGCCTATGAAACAGTAACCGACCGCAACGGCGCACTACCATTATTGGCGCCGATGAGTGAAGTAGCTGGACGCATGTCAGTACAAGCAGGTGCACATTTTCTTGAAAAAGCCCAAGGTGGCAGCGGCACACTTTTAGGCGGCGTACCAGGCGTAGCACCAGGTAAAGTACTTATCGTTGGTGGCGGCGTTGTAGGTACCAATGCGGCCAAAATGGCGCTTGGCATGGGTGCTGATGTGACAATTCTAGATAGAAGCTTGCCTCGTTTGCGCGAACTTGATGATATCTTCGCAGGCCGCTTAAAAACGGTATTCTCAACGGTTGACGCCATTGAATATTATTCGTCAAAAGCGGATTTAGTTGTTGGCGCTGTACTCATTCCTGGCGCAGCTGCACCTAAACTATTAACACGCCAACACATCAGTGAGATGAAAGAAGGTTCGGTGGTAGTAGACGTAGCAATCGACCAAGGTGGCTGTTTTGAAACAGCAAAAGCAACAACTCACCAAGATCCTGTGTATGTTGTTGATGGCGTAGTGCACTACTGTGTAGCTAACATGCCAGGCGGCGTAGCACGTACTTCAACGATGGCACTTAACAACGCGACATTGCCATTTGGTATCGCGTTGGCCAACAAAGGTCCAAAACAAGCCATGTTGGATGATGCACATTTGCTTAATGGCTTAAACGTTCACAAAGGTAAAGTGACGTATAAGGCGGTTGTTGACGCACTTGGTGATCAGTTGAACCTTGAATATATGGATGCAGCTTCAGCCTTGAACCTGTAATTCCAGACAAGCATTAAAAAAGGCGCCTTAGGCGCCTTTTTTGTGGTTGTTAATATTCCCACCAGTTGCTTTGCCACCAAGCGAGAAATTCTTCGAAGTTAATTACGCCATCTGAGTTTTCATCAATTAAACTAAAACCTTCAGCAGCTTGTTCTTCGCTTGCCTTTGGAGACAATATTTTAAGAAGTTCCCAAAACTCTCCCTGGTCAATATCGCCGTTCTTGTCTTTATCAAAGTAATCAAACTCTTCGCGTATTTGCGCGATGCGTTCTTGATCTAAATCTTTCGTGTCCGACATTGTTATTATTCCAAATATGTAATGCTCTTAATTATGCATCATATAGGTTCAAACTAGCGTTTGTCTATCTCTGAATGCTCGCAAAATTGTGCCATTTATAACAATGTGTTGCAGACCGTTTTAACGGGTACGATTATGCAACAATTGTGGTTACTTTTTAGGCCTTATTAGCCGCTAATCGCTGGGCTCGCTGTGCATCGCCCTTTTCTTTGCGCTTGTTTTGCATTACTTCACGCGCTTCTGTACCTATGTGCTCTTCATTGCGCGCTTTTGATAGACCGATTTGCTTTTCTCGCTCTTTGAATCGAGCAATTTGTGCTTCGCTATGTGTGCCGTAACAACGAGGACAACTTACGCCCTGCTCATACTTTTCACTTTGTTTATCTTCTTCAGTAATTGGCAATCGACAAGCATAACACTGGTCGTAACTACTTTTTTCTAAGTCGTGGTTTACCGCGACACGATTATCAAAGACAAAGCAATCACCTTCCCACAAAGTCTCTTCTTTAGGAACGTCTTCTAAATACTTTAAGATACCGCCTTCGAGGTGGTATACCTCTTCAAACCCCTGTTCCTTCATGTAGGCTGTAGACTTTTCACAGCGAATACCACCAGTACAAAACATCGCCACTTTTTTGTGTTTTTTGGGATCCATGTTGTCTTTTACATACTGAGGAAACTCTCTAAAGCTGTCGGTATTAGGATTGATGGCATGCTTAAAGGTACCAATCTCTATTTCGTAATCATTACGTGTGTCAATAACCGTTACCTCAGGATCAGATATCAAGGCATTCCAGTCTTCGGGCTTAACATAGGTACCTACAGTGCGACGCGGATCAATGCCCTCTACTCCCATCGTCACAATTTCTTTTTTCAGTTTTACTTTAGTACGGTAAAACGGCTGCTCATCTGTATAAGATTCTTTGTGAACAATTGGATTTAACCTTTCATCTTGGTTCAACCAATCTAATAATGCTGTGATACTTTCTTTAGAGCCTGATACTGTGCCATTGATGCCTTCTTCAGCTAGCAGCAGCGTACCTTTAACACCATTGGACTCCATAAAGTCCCACAACGGCATACGGATTTCTTTATAGTTTTCAAGACGCACGAATTTATATAACGCGCAAACGACGATATTTGACATGATGACCTCGCTGACCGGAACGCAAAACCGGTGCAATGTTTAATTAAAATGTGGTTCTAAAGTGAACGGGCGCGGATTATAAATAAAATCCGCAGAAAAAGTAAGTGAATTATGAGTCTATCTTTTCGCCAGAGAAAATAGCTCAAAAAAGTTATTCGTTGTCGCCTCAGCCAAGGTCTCCAGCGGGACTTGTTTTAAGTCAGCCACATACTGAGCCACATCGCGAACGTAGGCAGGTTGGTTTTGTTTACCTCTATGCGGTACAGGTGCCAACCATGGAGAATCAGTCTCAACCAATAAGCGGTCTAAAGGGATTTGTTTGGCGACGTCTTTAAGTTCTTTGGCATTTTTAAAAGTCACGATACCCGACAATGAGATGTAAAACCCCATATCGATCGCGGCCTTGGCCATTTCCCAGTTTTCAGTAAAACAGTGCAATACACCAATAGTGGAGTCTGCTTTGTATTTTCTGAGTAGCTCTAACGTATCTTGTCGGGCGTCGCGCGTATGAATAACCAGCGGTTTGTTGAGTTCATTGGCCACTTCGATATGTTCGATAAAGGATTGAATTTGTACCGGTTTAGTATCCGCTGAGTAGAAATAGTCTAATCCGGTTTCTCCAATAGCCACAACGCTTGAATGCTGGGCACTTTGCAGTAATTCTTCTTTGCTACAAGCCTCATCCTGATGTAACGGATGCACTCCACAGGTGGCAAAGACATTATCAAGGCCATCTATCGATTGCAGCATACTGTTGAAGTCATTTACAGATACACAGACACACAGAAAATGGCTCACTTGACGAGCATTGGCATCAGCTAAAAGCCGTTTCAATTCAGCAGGCGATTTATCTAATCGATCAAGGTGACAATGGGAATCTACTAACATAGGTTTTGTGCTAACTACTAGGTTGTCAAAAAGCGCTGGAATTCTCGCAGGCATTTCGAAAATTGCAATGATTTATTGGTTCCCTGCTGAGCTAATTGTTGCCTGGCTTGCATCACTGTTTTTTGAACTTCAAAACAAAGATCAAACGACAAAGAGCGTCCATCGACTTGCTTCATTCTTGCATTTAAGGTGTGAAGCATCCAATCAAGCAGGATTGTCGACTTCTCCAAAAGCCCATTTGGCAAATGGCTAAGCACAGCTGGGTTGCTTTCAACGGATTCGACAAACTCCAAAATATCAGCGTTGTCTTCCTCACTTAACTGCTTCAGTAAAAAAGGTGACTGCCAATACATGTCAAATAGGGTTTGCGTTACTTCGGCTTGTTGTTGTACCAACCACGATTGTACTTGCTGCTTGTTTACTACCGATATCGTATGCTTTTCACATCGACTGTTAATCGTTGGTAGCAAAGCTTTTAACCCCGTTTGTTGCGTTAAAATGATATAGGTGTTTGCCGTCGGCTCTTCTAATGTTTTTAACAGCGCATTTGCTGCCGACACAGTCATTAACTGGGCGTCTGGAATGAGTAGCACCTTGGCACCGCCCATTTGAGACTTTTTATTAAGTTGTTCAATAGCTTCGCGAATTTGATCCACCCCATAGGTGGTCTCTGTTTTAAGCACCAATAGATCTGGATGGGAACCCGCATGATTCAAATTGCAGGATTGACATACACCACAGGGTTCAGCACTGACGGATTGACGGCATAAGATCCGTCGAGCCACGAGGTTGGCCAAGATACTTTTGCCCGCACCTTGTTTGCCAAGAAAAATTAAGGCGTGATGAAGCTTTCCGGCTTTTAGGCGCTGACTAATAGATTCTGCGGTGGGAAATAACCAGTCGGCATCCATTAAAATAAGTTCTCTAGTTGCTTTATGATATCACTCTGTACCTTGTCCATGTTCTGCATCGCATTTACGATGACGACATTATCGCTTGATTCAGCAATCTCAAGGTAACGTGCTCTGGTTCGTTCAAAAAAATCCAAACCGGCGAGTTCTATTCGGTCAAGTTCACCCCTACCTCTGGCGCGCTCAAGTCCTATAGCGGGTTCAACGTCCAAATAAATTACAAGATCAGGAGCCAAGTCACCGAGCGCAATACGACGAAGCGGGTCAATCACTTCAATTGGGATTTGTCTACCGCCACCTTGATATGCTTGTGTAGACATGTCGTGCCTATCAGCCAGCACCCACTTTCCGGCGCGTAAGGCGGGAGCAATAACATTGTGCACTAACTGTTTACGAGCCGCATACATCAGCATCAGTTCAGTTTCATCGGCAACATCTTCTTGCCAGTGCCCTTTTACCACTTCTCTAATCGCTTCGGCCATTGCTGTGCCACCCGGCTCTCTGGTTTTAACCAGATCAATGCCGTTACGTTGAATTGTTTCTTCGCAAACACTGATAGCGCTAGACTTACCTGCGCCTTCGAGTCCTTCGATTACGATGAATTTTCCGTTTTGAGTCATGGATAACCTATTTCTTTAACTGATACTTGCGCACAGCGGCATTGTGTTCTGCGAGTGTTTTGGAGAACTGATGGCTACCGTCACCTTTGGCAACAAAGTATAAATCGTCGCTTTGAATTGGGTTTAGTGCCGCTATTATTGCTAATTTACTTGGCATTGCAATTGGCGTTGGCGGTAACCCATCAATTACGTATGTATTGTATGGCGTTTTTTCACGAAGGTGGACACGCTTGATGTCGCCATCAAAGCGATCACCCAACCCATAAATAATGGTGGGGTCGGTTTGTAGACGCATACCGATGTTCAGTCTATTAACAAATACGGCAGCAATGTGAGGGCGCTCTGAAGCTAACCCAGTCTCCTTTTCAATAATCGAGGCCATTATCAACGCTTCGTACGGTGATTGATAAGGCAACATCCCCTGACGGTTCTGCCATTGTAAATTCAGTTCTGTGCGCATTTCAGTCACTAATCTAGTGACAAACTCACTGGCGCTAGTTGGTTTGGTGAGCGCATAGGTCTCTGGTAGTAACCACCCCTCAAGACTATTACCTTCGATCTGGAGATTTCTCAGAAGCTCACTTTCATCTAAATCGTCAATTATTGCTGGATGAGCTAGGATCTGTTGCTTCCATTGTTTCCAAGTCAACCCTTCGATAAGTGTGAGTGAAAAGAGTTTAACCTTGCCATTCACAACCCTTGTTAGAAAATCATCGAGTGTCTCCAAGGGTTTTGCTTCGTAAACTCCCACTTTGATGTTTTTATATTTATCAGAAACACGGATGTAGGCCTTCAAGAAAACATCGTTGTTGATAAGTCCTTGATCATCCAATGCGTTGATGAGTTTTTTAAGACTTGAACCTGAAGCTACTTCTATTTCAATTGTATCTTTGGTTTGGATTGGTTGCTCGATGGCGTCTAAAGACCATAACACCGACAACCCAACCAAAATTACCGCAAGCACAACCGGTAGTAGGAAAATTTGAATTTTGAATCTCAGCGTCATACGGAATTAGTTTTCGTGCAAACTATGAATAACTTGCTTTTGTAAATTTTGAATTGGTTGTCTGTTAAATTCGACTTCCCATTCGCCATTTTGACCGATTAATTTAGTCACTGGAACCACTTTCATCAAGCTATTGCACAAGAAAACCGCTTTGGCTGCTTTGAGAACTTTAGCCACAGCAGCCACCTCATAAACACTTGTGCCAGAAGCCGATAAGAGACGCAGCAAATGGTTACGCATAACCCCATCAACACCACATTTTGTAAGCTCTGGCGTGAACCATGACTTGCCGTTAGACCAAAACAAGTTTGCGCTTGTAGTTTCAACTAACATGCCTTGCTCGTCGCACAAAACTAAATCGAAAACCTGTTTATCTTTAGGCTCAGTTTTAGCCATCACTTGGTCTAATCGGTTTAGGTGTTTAAGTCCAGACAAGCTCTCGGAATTACTCAGTTTAAAATTGGATAACTGTAGTGTCACACCCTTTTGACGTTGCAAAGCGTAGATATCTTCTGATTGAAAACCTCTTACGAATGCCAACGCATGCTCTGCTATGCGAGCATAGCCTCGGCCACCATCTTCGGCACAAAGTACGACTTTGAGAATACCCTGCTGGGTTTGACCAGCTACTTCATTTATCTGTACAACTAATGCGTCCCAGTCTTGCTGCATAATCCGATACTTCAACACATTTGCTGCGTGTTGTAATCGTTGAATATGCAATGACAGTAGCTCAACTTTGCCATCGCTAATTTGAGCTGTGGTAAAACATCCATCGCCATAGTTGGCTGCTCGTGAGGATGCGTTGAAAGGCGCTTCGCCAACAAGTATTCGCATAAAACAAAAAAGCCTGCATAAACAGGCTTTTATCTTCTCATTAATTGGTTTGCTACAGAACCCTTTATCATTATATTCAGTAATAATTTGCGGTCGAAATTAGACCTTCTTTAAAAGAATAGAACCGTTGGTACCGCCGAAACCAAATGAATTACACAAGGCGTATTCTTGGTCAAATTTCTTAGGTTTGTTTGCAACAAAGTCTAAATCACAACCTTCACTTGGGTTTTCATGGTTTATCGTTGGTGGCGCTATACCTTCTTTTAACGCAAGTGCGGTGAAAATAGTTTCTACAGAACCCGCTGCACCTAGAAGATGCCCAATCATTGATTTGGTAGAGCTCACCAACAAGTTATTGGCATGATCACCAAACACGGATTTAATGCCGCTAACTTCTGCTACATCACCCGCTGGAGTCGAGGTACCATGTGCGTTGATATAGCCAACCGCCTCAGGTTCAACTCCTGCATCTTTAAGTGCATTTGCCATCGCTGCTGCACCACCTTCACCTGTCTCTGGCGGTGAAGTCATATGGTAAGCGTCTCCACTCATACCAAAACCAACGAGTTCTGCGTATATCTTGGCACCACGAGCTTTGGCTGATTCGTATTCTTCAAGCATAACAACACCAGCACCTTCTCCCATGACAAAGCCATCGCGGTCTTTGTCCCATGGGCGACTCGCGCTTTGAGGATTGTCGTTATTGCTCGATAATGCTCTAGCAGCTGCAAATCCGCCTAGTCCTAAAGGCGTAATCGCCGCTTCTGCACCACCTGCAAGCATGGCATCAGCATCACCATAGGCAATTGTTCTAGCAGCAATACCAATATTGTGAACACCTGTTGTACAGGCTGTAACGATATTTAAATTCGGTCCTTTTAAGCCTTCCATAATAGATAGGAAGCCCGAGATCATGTTAGTGATCGTTGAAGGTACAAAGAAAGGCGAGATTCTGCGTGGCCCCGAATTAGTCAATTTGGTATGGTTCTCTTCAATAAGACCCAATCCACCAATCCCTGAACCTATAGCAACACCAACGCGACTCGCATTGTCGTCAGTGACATCAAGCCCCGAATCTTCAAGCGCTTGCTTACCCGCGGCAATCCCGTATTGGATAAACAGATCCATTTTCTTGGTTTCTTTCTTAGGTATGTAGCGTTCAACATCGAAGTCTTTTACCTGTCCGGCAAAACGTGTTGAAAAGTTAGACACATCAAAACGGTCTATCTCACCGATACCACTTTCACCATTAAGAACAGCATTCCAGGTAGTCTCAACATCATTACCTAGTGGGGAAAGCATGCCAAGACCGGTGATTACTACGCGTCGTTTAGACATATTGGCCTCCGCGGGAGCAAATTTCAGGTACAAAAAAACGGCTCGACTGAGCCGTTTTTCTTTTTAACTATTATTAAGCGTCAGTATTCGCCTTGATGTAATCAACAGCTGATTGAACAGTAGTGATTTTCTCAGCTTCTTCATCTGGAATTTCTGTGTCGAATTCTTCTTCCAAAGCCATTACCAACTCAACTGTGTCGAGTGAATCTGCACCAAGATCATCAACGAAAGAAGCTTCTGATTTTACTTCGTCTTCTTTAACGCCAAGTTGTTCAACGATGATTTTAGTTACGCGATCTTCAATACTCATAGTTCTAATTATCCTTTCGTGTCGCACAAAAATAAACTGCGGGTAGTCTATTCTTCAAAGTCTGACCATGCAAGTACGTCTGCTAACTTTTTGCCTGGTCAAACCACAATTTAGCACAATTTTTGGCTATTCAAAGTTCAATGCAATATAAATGATTAGTTTTTAATCTTTATGCATTAAACCATAAACATACCGCCGTTTACGTGGATAGTTTCTCCCGTTATATAGGCGGCTCCGTCAGACGCAAGAAATGCTACTGTCGCAGCAATTTCCTCGGGTTTCCCCAAACGCTCTGAAGGTATGTCTTTCATGATGGCAGTTTTTTGGTCGTCTGTTAAGACCTTAGTCATATCAGTGTCGATGAAGCCAGGCGAAACCACGTTAACCGTAATGCCGCGCGAAGCGATTTCTCGAGCCATTGATTTACTGAAACCGATCAATCCAGCTTTTGCAGCTGAATAATTGGTTTGACCAGGGTTACCGCTGCTTCCCACTACAGAACCAATGTTGATAATGCGACCATTGCGCTTTTTCATCATTGGACGTAATACGGCTTTCGACATGCGGAAAATTGACGTTAAGTTAGTGTCAATAATGTCGTTCCACTCGTCGTCTTTCATGCGCATCAACAAATTGTCGCGAGTAATGCCCGCGTTGTTTACCAGCACATCAACATCACCATATTGCGCTTTAATATCAGCAAGCAATGTAGTGATTGAATCAGGATCTGCGACATTTAGTACTTTGCCGGCACCATTGTCTCCAAGATACTCAGAGATTGCATTTGCGCCGTTTTCAGAAGTTGCAGTGCCAACAACTGTAGCACCTGCTTTGACCAATTCTAACGCGATGGCTTTTCCGATACCGCGGCTTGCGCCGGTTACCAGTGCAATTTTACCTTGCATATAAATTCCTAATTATCCAATTAAAGAAGTTACCGACTCTGGTGTATTAATCGCCAGACCAGATAACGATTTATCTATTCTTTTCGTTAAGCCCGTCAACACTTTGCCCGGCCCACACTCAACTAATTGAGTAACGCCCATAGACGCCATTTTTTGTACCGACTCAGTCCAACGTACGGGACAATAAAGCTGTCTGACTAATGCATCTTTAATATCATTTGCATTGGCGGTAATCGCTACGTCTACATTATTAATAACATCAATCTCTGGAGTGTTAACAACAAGTGCTTCCAAGTCTGCTTTTAACTGTTCTGCAGCAGGTGCCATTAATGAGCAATGGGAAGGTACACTCACAGGTAGTGGTAAAGCGCGTTTGGCCCCTAACTCTTTAGCTGCAGCCCCTGCTCTTGCAACTGCTTCTGCGTGACCAGCGATCACAACTTGCCCAGGAGAGTTAAAGTTAACGGCTGAGACTATTTCGCCGTTGGCAGCATCGGCACAAGCCTGTTTTACCTTATCGTCGTCCAAGCCAATGATAGCCGCCATCGCGCCAACACCTTCTGGTACAGCAGCTTGCATATATTCACCGCGTGCTTGCACAAGACGTACCGCATCACTGAAATTTAAAACCCCAGCACAGGTTAGCGCTGAGTATTCACCTAAACTGTGGCCAGCTAGTACGCTGGGCTTACTGCCACCTGCTTGCAGGAAGTGACGCCAAATTGCCACGCTAGCGGTTAGTAATGCTGGTTGAGTATTGTCGGTGCGATTCAAATCTTCCGCTGGACCTTCAGCTACCATATTCCAAAGATCGAAGCCTAAGGCATCCGACGCTTCTTGAAAGGTTTCTTTAACCACAGAAGATGCGTCTGCTAATTCAGAAAGCATCCCAACAGCTTGTGAGCCCTGACCGGGAAACACAAATGCAGTAGTAGACATAACTAATCCTTAATACTTAACTAATAAAGACGCCCAGGCAAAACCAGCTCCGAACGCTTCTAATAATAATGTTTGGCCACGTTTAATTCGGCCGTCGCGAATTGCTGTATCAAGCGCAGTGGGCACCGTTGCAGCGGACGTATTACCATAATCTTGTAATGTCATGACCACTTGATCCATAGACATATTTAGTTTTTTCGCGGTGGCTTTAATAATCCTGAAGTTCGCTTGATGTGGAACCAACCAATCTAATTCAGATTTATCCATGTTGTTGTGAGCCAGTGTTTTTTCAACAACTTCGCTTAATTTGGTTACGGCAACTTTAAATACTTCATTGCCTTTCATTGAACCCCACGCTTCAAATGCACTTTCTGGCACGCCACGTGTAGGCAATGGTGCATAAAGTAAATCGCCGTGCGTACCGGCAGCATGTAAATGGCTTGATAAGATACCAGGTTCTTCACTGGCTTCGATAATAACGGCACCCGCAGCATCACCGAATAAAATAATCATAGAACGGTCAGTGGGGTCTACTAACGTAGACAAGCAATCTGTGCCAACCACTAAAATGCGTTTGCACATACCGCTTTTGACGTATTGATCTGTGACACTTAACGCATAACAAAATCCAGCACAGGCAGCTGCCACATCGAATGCGGGAATGTCTTTAATACCCAATGCCGCTTGAATTTCACATGCTGAACTGGGAAATGAATTTGGTGCAGTTGTCGTTGCACATACAATCATATCGATCGAATTAGGATCGATATCTGCCATTTCAAAAGCTTTTCTTGACGCTTCGGTACCCATTGTAGAAACCGTTTCGTCAGGTCCGATAATGCGTCTTTCTTTGATCCCGGTTCTGTCAGTTATCCACTCATCGGTGGTATCTACCATCTTTTCCAAATCTTCATTGGTTCTAACTTCAGATGGGTAATAACTGCCGGTGCCTATTATTTTGGAATACATTCTTTAGCCTTTTCTGCCAAAACCTGATTGATTTTGCTTTCGATTTGCTGTGGAACTTGTCTTTCCACCTCCTTCATCGCCTCTAAAATTGCGTAATAAAATGCATCTTTTGAGGCGTTGCCGTGGCTTTTGACCACAATGCCGCGCAATCCTATCAGACTAGCCCCATTATACTGGTCGGGGTTCACCTTGTTATAGACTCTTTTTAATAGAGGTAAGGCAAACCAGGCTAAGAATTTTGTACCCCAGTTCTTTTTTGCAACGCGTTTCGCTTCACGCATTAGGAATTTTGCAAGCCCTTCTGAAGCTTTTAAAACGACGTTACCAACAAAACCGTCAGCGACAATAACATCGACTTCTGAATGAAACAGCTCGCCGCCTTCAACAAATCCAACGTAGTTAATGTCTGGAATATCACAAAGTAGGTCGTGAGCAGCTTTGACCACGCCATTGCCTTTATTTTGTTCTACTCCCACATTAAGCAGCGCAACTTTTGGCCGGTTTATGCCTTCAACTTGCTGCACCAAAACAGACCCCATTACGGCATATTGAAATAATGTATTGGCGTCACTCTCTACATTGGCTCCGAGATCCAAGAGAAACACCTTCTTCTTTTGTCCTCTGGGTAAAGCTGAGATTAAAGCCGGGCGTTTAACACCTTGTAGCGGTTTTAAGAGGTAATAGGATAGTGCGAATAACGCACCTGTGTTACCTGCACTTACGCATGCTGAAACTTGATTGTCGAGTATTAACTCTAATGCTTTACGCATTGAAGTGTCTGACTTATCGCGAATAACCGATGAGGGTTTGGTGTCGTTTGAAACAGATTCTTCGCAGTGAACGATGTCTAACTGCCTACGTATGTATGGTTTGACGTTTTCTAAATAGGGGCGTATCTGACCTTCGCGGCCACACAGTTTGATATGTAAATTAGAGAATTCTTCGCAAGCCTGGATAGCTGCGGGAACAGTAATAGAGGGGCCGTTATCGCCCCCCATTACGTCAATTGACAAACTTAGTTTAGACAAAGCCTAAACTTATTATCTGTCTACGACCTTTTTACCTTTGTAAAAGCCATCAGCTGTCACGTGGTGACGACGATGAGTTTCACCTGAGGTCGCATCAATAGACAAAGTTGCACCGCTTAATGCATCGTGTGAACGACGCATACCACGCTTGGAACGAGTCTTACGATTCTGTTGTACCGCCATAATCTACTCCTGGTTCCGCTTAAGTTCTTTCAATACCGCGAACGGATTTGGTCGCTCTACTTCCGGTTCAATATCTCCAAAGGATAGTTCATTCTCAGTTACTTTGCAGTCTGGCATTTCATGCATTGCAACCAGAGGTAAAGACAAGATTAACTCGTCCTCGAACAACTCCAGAATATTGATTTCTCCATGCTCATCGAGCTCGACCGGATCGTATGCTTCCGGAATATCGTCGATGTCATCGCCTTCGCGTACTGGCGTGTAGCAAAATTGATGGTCAATCGACAACTCAAAAGGTTCGTTACACCTTTGGCATTCCAAGGAAACCTTGGTCTGCATTGTACCGTGGAAGAAAGTTAGACCCTGCGCGTCAATTTCAAATCTTAAATCCACTAATACATCGTCCAAAATGCTCACTACCGCTTCAGATAATCGCAGCATATCTTTGCCCACCATAACTCCCTGATAATCAGAGCGTTTTAGTGCACTTTTATGAGGATCAACCTGTTTAGGCAGTTTGACATTTGGCATAGCGCGCGCATATTAAAGATTTATGTCTAATTAGTCAAAGGTTTATTGTTTTTAAAGGGAATTTATAACGCTGGTATTTAAAGGCAGTAATTAAAGAGAACACTATCATCTTCGATCTTACCACTTTATAAGAAGCATTTATTCCTCAGCAGTCGTTGTGACTATTTATATAAATAGGTTATTTTAAATGCGACTCTACTGTCTACTTGAAAAAAATATGCACAATAATAACTATCCCCTTACGCTTCTGCTGGCCACCGAATCCATTTATAAAAAAGCGGTACTAGAAAAGCTTGGTATTCCATTTGTTAGCAAATCACCGAGCATTGACGAATCGCCATTACCCAATGAATCTCCACGCGAGCTAGTAACTCGTTTATCTATTGAAAAAGCAAATAAAATTCAACAAGAGCAGAATACCGTTTTAACTGACAGTCATTCTTTCGTTATTGCCGCCGACCAAGTTGCTTGCTTTGAAGATCAAATTTTAGGTAAGCCCGGAACCAAAGAAAAAGCCGTCAAACAGTTACTGATGTGTTCAGGAAAACAAGTGACCTTTCTCACGGGGCTCGCTTTATTAAAAGTTGGAGAATCGGCTTTTACCTGTGTCGAGGAATACGTGGTTACCTTCAAACACTTAACAGAAAATCAGATTATTAAATATGTGGAGTCAGAGGATCCTGTCGATTGTGCCGGCAGCTTTAAGTGTGAAGGCAAAGGAGTACTCCTGTTTAAGAGCATGCAGGGGCGTGACATTAATAGTTTAGTAGGCCTGCCCTTAATCGCCCTTGCAGAATTATTCGAGCGTTACAATGTCGACTTATTTGATTACCTTCCCTGAACCTTCGTCTTAGAGTAAAGCAATAAGTTGAGCGTAGTCGTCAATTACCATTAATGGTTCGGCAGCGGATAACTTGTTTGTATCATGTGCTCCAAAACTAACGCCAATGCGATCCATACCGGCCGCCTTGGCCATATTCATGTCGTGGATACTGTCACCAATCATTAATGCTTTGGCTGCGGGAATATTTGCAGACGCTAATATTTGCTGCAACATATCCGGCGAGGGTTTACTTTCAGCCTCATCTGCTGTTCTTGAATGACAAAACAAATGGTGAGTCTCAGAAATAATTAAGGCTTCTTCAAGACCAGGACGCCCCTTACCTGTGGCAACAGCTAGGGTTTTATTAGCTTCTTTTAAAGCAAGAAGGAATTCACGTGCATTGGGAAAGAGAGGTAGCGCCTGATCTTTTTGATTTAGATAAAACTCTTTGTATGCGCCGCGGACTAGTTGAACTTGTTCAGAAGTGACTTCAGGAAACAACTGCTTAATAGCAATATCTAAACTTAGGCCGATAATATCGCGTACTTCTTGCTCTGTTGGTTGGCGCATTTCTAACTTCTCTGCCGCGAATGCTACCGAGTCAATGATTCTTCCAATGGAATCCATTACAGTGCCGTCCCAATCAAACACCACTAAATCGTACTTATCCATCATTTTGTAAATTATCCAATACTATTTGAAGTTCTTTTGGTAGAGGTGCTTTAAAGGTTTGCTTTTGCCCCGGCTCGCCATACTCGAGGGTGATTTGATGAGCGTGCAAAAATAATCGATTGAGAGAAAAAGACTTTGCCCATTGATTGTCCTCAGCCTCGCAATATTTATCATCACCTAAAATCGGATGACCTGCATGCAAACAATGCACTCTTATCTGATGAGTTCGTCCGGTCACAGGAACCGCCTCAACTAAACTCGCATTGGCAAAAGTAGACACAACAGAATATCTTGTTTCTGAAGGTTTGCCCTTCTCGTTCACCCGGACAATGCGCTCACCAGACTGCAACACATTCTTGTGTAGCGGAGCCTTCACTTTATTTCGGTGTTTTGGCCATGCACCGGTAACCAATGCGTAGTATCTTTTATCCGGCTCTTTATTTCTGAGCTGTTCGTGAACCCTTTTCAAAACTGACCGGCGTTTTGCTATCAACAAAACCCCACTAGTATCGCGGTCTAAGCGATGTACTAGCTCTAAAAATTTCTCTTGAGGTCTGAGACTTCTCAGGGCTTCGATTACGCCAAAACTCAAGCCGCTACCACCATGCACAGCCATACCTGAGGGCTTGTTTAAAACGATTAGCCCTTTGTCTTCAAAAATGATACTAGATTCGAGGCTCTGCACACTTTGTAGATTAGCAGAGGGGGCGGTATTGACTGACTCACTAACACGTATAGGAGGCAGTCGTAAGGTATCTCCGGCATTGAGTTTATATTCAGGCTTTACCCGTTTTTTATTCACCCGCACTTCGCCTTTTCGCAAGATCCGGTAGATCATGCTTTTGGGCACACCTTTTAGTCGCGCACGCAAGTAATTGTCTATTCTCTGACCAGCGTATTCCGCATCAACGTCTATAAATTGTACTTTGTTGTAAGTTTCTTCACTCATAAGGCGGCCAATTGTATATGAATCCAAATTTTTAACACCTATTTAAGGTATTTTCTTGCCAGAAATTTACCGGACATGTCATAATTAACGTGCAGTAAAATTCTGCGCAATTTAATAGTGAACCAAGTAAAACAATCGACTCACGTAATAGATTAAACGTGTAGATAAATGAAACAACAGATTGTTTGAAGAAGAATACTTGGTGGTAAAGAGATTTCTAAAAGCCAGTAACAAGGCAAAGAGAGAATATTGTATGGTTCGCAATAAATAATCTGCGAGCCCGGTAAGATAACAATTCGTTCACCTACTCTATCCAATATGTAGAGGGATTACAGTCGCGAGACTGGGATAAACAATACCCGGTGAGGCCAATTACGGTACTCTCTTTTTGTATTGTGCTGGATAATAATTATATCGAGTAACAATATGAAAAGAATGTTGATCAATGCCACGCAATCAGAAGAGATGCGCGTTGCACTTGTCGACGGCCAACGACTATATGACCTGGACATTGAAAGCCCTGGTCATGAACAAAAAAAGGCCAACATCTACAAAGGTACTATCACTCGCGTAGAGCCAAGCTTAGAAGCAGCCTTTGTTGATTATGGAACAGAGCGACACGGCTTCCTCCCACTAAAAGAAATAGCAAAGTCTTACTTCCCCGAAGGTTATCAATTCGAAGGTCGTCCAAACATCAAAGATGTTGTTTCTGAGGGCCAAGAAGTTATCGTTCAAATCGACAAAGAAGAACGTGGTCAAAAAGGCGCTGCGCTTACTACATTCATTAGCCTAGCCGGTAGCTATTTGGTACTTATGCCAAACAACCCCCGTGCAGGTGGTATTTCACGTCGCATTGAAGGTGACGAGAGAACTGAATTAAAAGACGCTTTAAACCGTCTTGATTTGCCTAAAGGCATGGGATTAATCGTAAGAACTGCCGGTGTCGGTAAGTCTTATGAAGAGCTCGCATGGGATTTAAGCGTTTTATTAACTCATTGGAAAGCCATCGAGGAAGTATCTGCTGACCGCCCTGCTCCTTTTCTGATTCACCAAGAAAGTAACGTTATTGTTCGCGCCATCCGAGACTATTTACGCCGTGATGTAGGAGAAATCCTTATAGACCATCCAAAGGTCTTTGAACAGGCACTGGAACATATCAAGTTAGTACGTCCAGATTTCGCTAACAGAGTGAAGCGCTATTCAAGCGACGTTCCTCTGTTTAATCACTTCCAGATCGAGAATCAGATTGAATCAGCTTTCCAACGCGAAGTACGTCTTCCTTCTGGTGGTTCTATCGTAATCGACCCGACAGAAGCGTTGACCTCAATCGATATTAACTCTGCCAGAGCCACCAAAGGTGGGGACATTGAGGAAACAGCACTCAATACAAACCTTGAAGCTGCGGATGAAATTGCAAGACAACTTCGTTTGCGAGATTTAGGTGGTTTAGTTGTTATCGACTTTATTGATATGACGCCTATCAAGCATCAAAAGGAAGTCGAAAATCGAATGAAGGCGGCGGTGGAAAATGACCGTGCGCGCGTACAACTAAGCCGCATTTCTCGTTTCGGCCTTTTGGAGATGTCTCGTCAAAGACTACGCCCTTCTCTTGGCGAAGCTGCTAACCATGTTTGTCCACGTTGTTCAGGACAAGGCACCATCAGAAGTACTGAGTCGTTGGCACTATCGATTCTTCGTTTGCTCGAAGAAGAAGGTATTAAGGAAAATACCCACCAGGTTCACGCTCAGGTTCCGGTTCCAGTAGCAACCTACTTACTAAACGAAAAGCGTAAGGCTATTCAATTTATCGAGAAACGCCACAATGTATCTTTATTGATTATTCCTAATGCCAATATGGATACGCCACACTATGAAGTAACTCGCTATCGCAAGGATGACTCTACTGATGAATCTAGCTATAAGTTAGTTGCTGTTTCTTCTGAACAAAACGAAGAGCAATCAATCAACGTAGCGGTAATGCCAGAGCCTGTTGAGAAAGAACAACCGGCACTGTCAGGTTTCGCTGCGCCGACGCAAGCAGCACCTGTTGTGGCTCCGAAACAAGAACCGGGCATTTTCTCAGTTTTCATTACTTGGTTAATGGCATTTTTCAAATCAGATGAAAAGCCTAAAAAGCGTGGGAAAAAGCCGTACAACAAACGTCATAAAGGCAAGCGTAATCATAAAAACAAACGCAACGATTACAAAAAAGGCGACAGAAATAACAAACCTAAGCCTGCCAAAAAAGTAGAGGCTGATGCTGAAACTAAGCCTAAGCCGAAACAACAAAGAGGTGACAATAGGTCAAATCAACGTCGTTCTAACGAAGAAGCGGCGCAGAGCTCTGAAAGACAAGAAAAAGCTCCTCAAAAGGTTGCGGAACGTCGCCAACGTCGTGACAAGCGTCGCAGTGTAAGAGTGGATTCGGTCAATAAACCACAGACCGACGAAGCCGTCGAAACAGACGCAAAGCAAGAGAAATCCACGAGAACGAGAAATCGTCGCAACGACAACAGAAATCGCAGACGCAACAAGGACACAAGTAACGATCAGGTTGCAACCAATGCAGTTACCGAAGGCGCTCAAGCGTCAAATGAGGCAGTTGCAAAAGAAGCTAATGCAGAATTTGTAAATGACGCATCACAAGACAAGCCAACTATCGAAGCATCCGAATCTACTGCAAAAGAAACGGCTACACAAAATGCAGCGAAAAATGCCGAAGCATCAAGTGATAGTGCTGGAGTTACTGCTGAGCAGGTTGAAACTAAGAATGATATTGCTCCAGAGCCGGTAAAAGCCGAAGAGACTACCCCGGTCAATGGACAACTTGATCTTTCACACGAAAGCGCTGAAGAAAAATCAGTTGAGCCGCAAGCTAAGCCAGCCGACGATGCCGTTCAACAATCTTTGTCACTGGAAATGCCAGAACCTTCCAAAATGGAAGAAAAGGCACCAGTGAAAGAAGAGAAGACTAAAAAGAAAACCGCAGCCGTCGCTAAAGTAAAAGTCGTCCACAAAGCATCGGCACCTATGGCTAAGCCAACGCCATTAAGTGAAGAGCTCGGTGAAATCACTATTACTGCGCTAGACCTTGCAAAACGCCCTGAAATTAGGGTGAGCGGCAAAGCTGCGGCCTCAGTAAGTGCAAGTAGCAGAGCCAATGCACCAGCGGCAAAACCTGCTGAACTTGGCTAAGCCAAAATAGCAGAAGTACCGAAACGTACTATCCGGTCTTTTACAAGCCACCCTCGGGGTGGCTTTTTTATGTGTAAGTATCTGACCGACTGGTTAAACTTTGGCGAAAACGCCGTGATTACGTTAAACTCGTTGAATAAATATACAAAGCGACTTTTCATTTGAAATAACCGAGCATGGAAAACTAAGTTGAAAATTGTCACTTATCAATTCATCGCACTACTACTCTTGTTATTCAGCGGCATCGCAAAAAGCAACGAGATTAACGCCGTTACCGAGGTATTTTATCCTTATCAGATAATGGGCGCAGACAATAAACTTACTGGGTACAGTATCGATGTTGTTGATGAATTATTCAAAATAACGGGAGATAAATTAAACCTTTCCGTTTTACCTTGGTCGGTTGCTTATAAAAAGGCTTCTACCACGCCGGATCTCATGATTTTTTCTATTGGTAAAAATAAAGACAGAGAGCATTTATTTGATTGGACGGCCAAAATAGCGACAGAAAAGCTTTATTTTTGGACGTTACCAGAATCTCAAATCACACCATCTACAAAATTAAGCGACTTCAAAGATATGCGAATAGCGGTCGTCAAAGATGCAACTACGCACGAGTACTTGAGTAAGCTTGACTTCAGTAACCTTTATATTATGGGTGCAACTACTAGTAACAGCGATGAGGTTCATAGGATTAGAATGCTACTAAATGGAAGGGCAGACATCGTAATTGCGGTAGAACGAGGGATCTATACTGCGTTAAAAGATTTGGGGATGGATAAAAATCGTCTCAAGAAAGTCTTTAGAGCAAACATGCTTGATAGCGACTTGCACATCGCATTCAATAACGAAAGTAACCCCGCGTTAACACAAAAATACAGGTCTGCAATGGAAATATTAGCCCATACGGGGAAACTAACTACTTTGAAAAAGAAATGGCGCATATCAGAATAGACATGGCCATTATTTGTTAATCTGAGATACTGGCGTTGATTTGCTTCAGTGCAGCTAAAGGGTCGTCTGCTTGCGTAATCGGACGCCCAATAACCATATAATCCACCCCGGCCTTAACAGCTTGCTCAGGCGTCATGACTCTAGATTGATCCCCCATCGCGCTTCCGACAGGTCTTATTCCAGGGGTGACTAAACAAAACTCGTTTGATATCTCACGTTTTAATATCTCTGCTTCTTGCGCAGAACATACGACACCGTCGAGCCCCGCAGCCTTGGTAAGGTTTGCAAGGTGCATAACGTGCAATTGAGGCGCTACATGAATACCAGTTTTGGATAGTTGTTCTGCGTCCATACTGGTAAGTACCGTTACGGCGATTAATTTGGGACGATTCTCACCGTAAGGCTGTAATGCTTCTTTTGCCGCCACCATCATTTTTTCACCACCAGAGGCGTGTACGTTTACCATCCATACGCCTAATTCAGCCGCAGCGGCGCAAGCTTTTGCCACTGTGTTGGGAATGTCGTGAAATTTTAAATCTAAAAATACATCGAAGCCTTTCGCCACGAGGTGTTTGACAAAATCAGGACCGAACAAAGTGAACATCTCTTTGCCGACTTTTAACTTACAAAGGTCTGGTTCAATTTGCCCCACAAAGGCTAAAGCATCATTCTTGTCATTATAATCAAGCGCTACGATGACTTTGCTATCAGACATATTAATCTCCATCTAATCCTTTTATTGGTTTCATCAATCCCCACTGTTTGCAAGAAGGACATAACCAATGGATCTTACGTCCAGAGAAACCGCAGCTATGGCAACGATATTTGGGACGCAAGTTTATCTGGTTTTGGATGAGTTCTTGCAACATGGTCAGGCTAGCTGTCGTCTCTTGGTTATTGTCGGGATTTTCCGCATATAGTGACAACAGTGTATTAAAGCCTCGCATTGAAGGACTTTTTTGCAATTGTGCTCTTAGAAATTCAGCAGCCTCCTCAGGTGACTTATCTCTTGATAATAACGATACGGTCGCCAGATAAGCAGTTGCGCATTTTTCAGAGTATTTATTGAGCAATTCGCTTAATTCGGTCCAGTTTCCTGTATTTTCAGCACATTGCCAAAGTTTAGGGACGGCTTCACTGAACCAGGTTACATCGCGTTTTGGAACTTCCGCCAAATAACCAAAAGCCGTTTTGTAATCTTTTGCGTTGATGGCGAGATCAGCTAACATCAACCAGGGTCTCACATCGTGCTCATCGGCGTAAATGGACTTTTGCAAGCACTTCTCAGCCTGCTCATAATCTTCGCTTTTTATAAATAGTGCGGCTTGTTCGCAATAAAAGTGAGACACTCGAGAAGATAGCTCTTCAGAATCACCAAAGTTATCCACCATGGACTCGGCGAGTTCAACTGCCCTATCCCATTCTTTTGTGGTTTGGTAAATACTAAAAAGTTGCTGTTGTGCATTTAAGTAATGTTTTTGGCTGTTGAGTAAACTTAAGAATGAGCTTTCTGCTCTCTCTAAAAATCCACCCAACAAGTAGTCACGCCCAAGCTCGAACAATGCCCGTTCGCGTTGGGTTTCCGAGATACCTTCTTTTTCAACCAAGTTTTGATGAACTTTAATTGCGCGGTCAATCTCACCGCGATGTCTGAAGAAGTTTCCCATTGCTATGTGGGTTTCGGCGTTGTCATTATTGACATCTACCATTTTGATAAGAGTATCAACCGCTTTGTCAGGCTGATCTGACAATAGAAAATTAAGCCCTTTAAAATAGTGACGCGATAAAATACTGGATTGTTTTCGTTGTGCCTGACGCACACTATTGCGTCCCATCATCCAGCCATAGCCGGCTGCAACAGGCAATAATAAGAACAATACTTCTAACATATAGTTAGCGACTCGGCTTTAGATCTGAATTGATTTTTCGTTTTAATGCTAACATTTTGACTTTCAAAGACACACTGTAAATCACCCAAAAAGCGGTGGCGAACACCGCGCCCAGGATAAAGCAGATAGTCATTAATGTGCGCACTTCTACATCACTTTTCGCAATTAAATAATTAACCGTGGTAACCGCAGTATTTTGAGCGCCGAATACGGTAGCTAGTAGAACAATAAAAACGAGAAGAACTAAGAAAAAAACCAGTTTCAAAAAGTGGTACCCGTACAAGAAATAAAAAACGGCATCACAAGAATGCCGTTTTCAATAGATTAGTGTTGCACTAATAATTCGTTGACTCTTTCCCTCAACTCCTTTCCAGGCTTGAAGTGTGGAACGTACTTTCCTTCCAACTTGACGGTTTCGCCAGTTTTCGGATTTCGTCCTACTCTAGGTGCTCTAAAGTGCAGAGAAAAACTACCAAAGCCACGAATTTCTATTCGTTCGCCTTTCTGTAGCGTTTGTGCCATCTGCTCTAAAAGTTCCTTAATAGCGATTTCCACATCTCTAGAGGGAATATGTCGAGCCCTTTCGGCAAGTCTCTCAATAAGTTGTGATTTGGTCATTTTAACCTCTTGCTCAACCAACAAATTCAGATATTAACCGCTGGGAGAGGCTAAGCCTCTCCTCGACTCTTACTCTTCGCCTTTCGCAGCTTTGAAAGCTTCAGCCATTGCACTTGCGAAACCAGACTCTTCTTGCTGGTTATTAACACGTGCTAGTGCTTCTTTCTCGTCTGCTTCGTCTTTCGCTTTAACAGACAAGTTGATGATGCGATTCTTACGATCTACACCAATGTACTTAGCTTCAATCTCTTGGCCTTCGCTTAGGATAGTAGAAGCGTCTTCTACACGCTCACGAGCCAAGTCTGCAGCGCGAATGTAACCTTCAACTTCTTCAGCAAGAAGAATGGTTGCACCTTTTGCGTCAACAGCGGTAACTGTTCCATTAACGATAGCACCTTTCTTTTTATCTGTCAGATACTTATTGAAAGGATCTTCATCAATTTGCTTAACGCCTAGAGAGATACGCTCACGCTCTGCGTCGACTTGAAGGACAACAGCAGTGATTTCATCGCCTTTCTTGTAGTCACGAACCGCGTCTTCGCCAGTTTTGTTCCAAGAAATGTCAGACAAGTGAACAAGACCGTCGATACCACCGTCAAGACCGATGAAGATACCGAAGTCAGTGATTGACTTGATCTTACCAGTAACTTTGTCGCCCTTGTTGTAAGACTTAGCAAACTCTTCCCATGGGTTAGGTTTACATTGCTTAAGACCAAGAGAAATACGACGACGTTCTTCATCGATTTCAAGAACCATAACGTCAACATTGTCACCCAAGTTAACAACTTTAGATGGGTGGATGTTTTTGTTAGTCCAATCCATTTCAGAAACGTGAACTAGACCTTCAACGCCTTCTTGGATTTCTACGAAACAGCCGTAATCAGTAAGGTTGGTTACTTGACCAGACAAAGTAGAACCCTCTGGGTAGTGCTTGGCAATTTCTTCCCAAGGATCGTTACCCATTTGCTTCATACCTAGTGAAACACGAGATTTTTCCTTGTCGAACTTAAGTACTTTAACGTTGATTTCGTCGCCAACACTAACGATTTCACTTGGGTGCTTAACGCGCTTCCAAGCCATATCAGTGATGTGTAGAAGACCATCAACACCACCAAGGTCAACGAACGCACCGTAGTCAGTAAGGTTCTTAACGATACCTTTAACTTCTACGCCTTCATCAAGTTCTTGTAGCAGGTTGTCGCGCTCTGCACTGTTTTCTTCTTCGATAACAGCACGACGAGATACAACTACGTTGTTACGCTTAGCGTCTAACTTGATTACTTTGAATTCTAATTCTTTACCTTCCAAGTGAGCTGTGTCACGTACAGGACGAACATCAACAAGTGAACCTGGTAGGAACGCGCGAACCGCGTTAACTTCAACCGTAAAGCCACCTTTAACTTTACCGTTGATAACACCGATAACGGTTGCTTTTTCTTCGTAAGCTTTTTCAAGCTCAACCCACGCTTCGTGGCGTTTCGCTTTTTCGCGAGAAAGGATAGTTTCACCGAAACCATCTTCTACTGCATCTAATGCAACATCAACACTGTCGCCTACAGCGATTTCTAAATCGCCGCGAGAGTTTTTGAACTGCTCAGCAGGGATTGCGCTTTCAGATTTAAGACCAGCGTCAACTAAAACAATGTCTTTTTCGATAGATACGATAGTGCCTCGAACGATAGCACCTGGGCGAGTTTCTAACTCTTTTAAACTTTCTTCAAAAAGTTGTGCAAAACTTTCAGTCATAATTCAACTTCAATTAATATCCAACTCACAATCCTGTAAATTGGGGTTATTTACAATAACATCGCCTTCCGTTACGATGCAGATTAAGGTTTTGGAATTAGCTCAAATTAATTTTTGAACCAATGAATCCCAATGCTTTTTCCAATACTTCTTCAATACTGACACCAGTAGAATCCAGTAAATACGCGTCGTCAGCAGGTACTAGTGGCGCAACTGCTCGATTGGAATCTCTGTCGTCTCTGGCTTTTATGTCAGATAAAAGGCGCGTAATGCTAACATCATGCCCCTTCTCTTGCAACTGCTTGTGCCTTCTAGCGGCGCGCTCTTCAGCTGATGCGGTAAGAAAAATCTTCGCGGGTGCATCTGGGAACACTACCGTGCCCATATCTCTTCCATCAGCGACCAATCCTGGTGCTTCTTGAAACGCGCGTTGGCGACGTAATAGCGCCTCTCTTACCTTTGGCAAAGAGGCAACTTTGGAAGCCGTAGCCCCTACTTCCTCAGTACGAATACTGTCGGTAACATCTTCGCCCTCTAAAATGATGAACGAGTCGCCGGCGGCATTCACTTCAAAATTGACATCTAATCCTGCCGCTAACGGCACAATGGCATCTTCATCTTCGGCATCAATACCGTGATGCAAAGTCGCAACGGCGAGTACTCTGTATATTGCGCCGCTATCTAAAAAGTGCCAACCGAGCTTTTGTGCAAGTTTTAAACTGATCGTGCCTTTTCCCGCCCCACTGGGTCCATCAATGGTAATCACAGGAATTTGCTGCATATAAAGCTCCATTTAGCTAACTAGGTAAAAACGCGCGGTATTATACGCTTTAATTGTGTCTTAGCAATGAAGATAGTGTTAAAGGAAGTAACGAATCCCAAATTGGGATCCGTTATTATAGATTTAGGAGTGGCAAATAGAAGCGAAGCGCTTGAAATAGTCTGGGAATGTTTTGGCTGTGCAACCTGGGTCATTAATAGTGACTGGCGTCTCGCTCAATGCAATTAGCGAGAAACACATAGCTATTCTGTGATCGTTATAAGTATCTATTGCGGTCTCTTGTAAATTACTGACAGGAGTCACTTCAATAAAGTCTTCACCTTCAACAACCTCTGCACCTAACTTTTTAAGCTCGGTCGCCATCGCAGAGAGCCGGTCAGTCTCTTTAACGCGCCAATTATAAATATTGCGAATAGCCGTCGTCCCTTTGGCAAATAGTGCAGTTGTGGCAATCGTCATTGCAGCGTCTGGTATATGATTCATATCTAAGTCGACAGCTGACAATTCAGCGCCTTCTATTTCGATAGCCTCATCATGCCAGGTAACTTTGGCGCCCATTTTCTCAAGCACATCAGCAAAGCGAATATCACCCTGCACGCTGGTCTGACCTACACCAGTGACTTTTACCTTTCCGCCTTTAATAGCGCCTGCAGCCAAGAAATATGATGCCGATGAAGCATCGCCTTCTACCATATAACGCCCAGGACTCACGTATTTGGCATCCGCGCGAATAACAAAGCGCTGGAAGTCATGATTTTCAACCACGACGCCAAATTTCGCCATGATGTCCAACGTAATACTAATGTACGGTTTTGAAACAAGCTCGCCTTCAACCGAAATCTCTGTATCACCTTCTAACAACGGCGCACTCATAAGCAGTGCGGTTAAGAACTGGCTAGATACACTCCCATCAACAGAGATACTCCCGCCTTCACAGATCTTGCCATTGATTTTTAGTGGTGGGTAACCCTCGTTCTTTGTATATTGAATATCAGCACCTAACGCTTTAAGCGAATCAACTAATGAGCCGATTGGTCTTTCTTCCATGCGAGGTTCACCAGTGAGAAGGTATTCTCCTTTACTTAAGGCTAACGCCGCGCACAAAGGGCGCATTGCAGTTCCTGCATTCCCTAAAAACAACTCCAATGGCGTGTTTGCTGAGAAGCCTTTACCTAAACCAGTTACCTCACAAGTGGTTTTATCATCAGACAAGGTATAGCTAACACCAAGGCTTTGCAAAGCCGTTAGCATATGACGAATGTCATCACTGTCTAATAAATTGGTTACTGTGGTAACGCCTTCACTGAGTGCGGCGAGTAATAGTGCTCTATTGGATAAGCTCTTAGAGCCAGGAACGTTTACCTCGCCGGCAACGCCGGCGATGGGCAACAACTTTAATTGTTCCAACAATTCAATCCTTTCGATTATTCGTCAGTGCTAGCATCCGAATCGCTGCTTGTATCAGCAGACTCTGTTGGTTGCGTCTGTTCGCTACTCTCGGATTCTGCGCCCTCGAGAGCTTCACCTTCAAGTTCTTCAGACTCAACTTCTTCGATGCGTTGCAAGCCAACAACTTTTTCATCTTCAGCGGTGCGGATTATTCTCACACCTTGCGTGTTTCTGCCAATCACAGATACTTCGCTTACACGTGTTCTTACCAACGTACCTTGGTCACTAATAAGCATCATTTCATGCTCTTCATCGACTTGAATAGCGCCGACAACCGGCCCATTTCTGTCAGATACCTTAATAGAAACAACACCTTGTGTAGCGCGGCTCTTCGCTGGGTACTCAGCAAGTGGAGTACGTTTACCAAAGCCATTTTCTGTCACGGTTAAGATTGGAGAGTCGTCTTTAGGTACAATCAACGACACAACTTTTTGGCCGTCTTGTAGTCTGATACCACGAACACCTGTCGCTGTGCGTCCCATAGGACGAAGTGCTAGTTTTTCTTCACCTGTTTCTGGGTCGATTTTAACTGCACCGGTTTCTGCATCGCGCTCTTTTTCGTTAAAGCGAACCACTTTACCTGCATCAGAGAACAACATGATATCACTCTCGCCATCGGTTAGGTCGACACCAATTAGTTCGTCACCTTCATTCAGATTTACCGCGATAATGCCATTAGCACGAGGACGTGAATACTGAGTCAATGCGGTCTTCTTCACCGTACCATTGGCTGTTGCCATCAGTACGTAGCGGTCATCAACAAATTCTTGAATAGGCAAAATGGCAGTGATTCTTTCGTCTTCTTCTAACGGCAGAATGTTTACGATTGGCCTTCCTCGTGCATTTCTACTTGCCAAAGGCAGATTATAGACTTTCAACCAATATAAACGTCCTCTGGTGGAGAAACACAAAATATGATCGTGTGTGTTCGCAACTAGGAGCTTCTCAACGTAATCTTCGTCCTTCATCTTAGTTGCAGATTTGCCTTTACCACCTCGACGCTGAGCCTCGTAATCAGAAAGCTTCTGGTACTTAACATAACCTTCACGTGACAAGGTCACTACAACATCTTCTCTTTCGATAAGATCTTCGATATCTATATCGTGAGAAGCGGCAGTAATTTCGGTACGGCGTTCATCACCAAACTCATCGCGCACTTGCTCAAGCTCTTCAGTGATAACTTCCATCAGACGGTTGGCGTCAGACAGGATAAGCATCAGCTCTGCAATTAAGTCTAGAAGAGCTTTGTATTCGTCTAAAATTTTCTCATGCTCAAGACCAGTAAGCTTGTGTAGTCTTAAGTCAAGAATGGCCTGTGCTTGCGGTTCTGTTAGGTAGTATTTGCCATCTCTGATGCCAAATTGCGGTTCTAACCACTCAGGGCGAGCAGCATCTACGCCTGCCCGTTGCAACATATCCTCTACATTGCCTAAATCCCAACCTTGGGCGACAAGTTGTTTTTTCGCCTCTGATGGGCTCGGAGATGCTTTAATCAACTCGATGATAGGGTCGATATTGGCTAGCGCAACAGCTAGACCTTCAAGAATATGCGCACGCTCTCTGGCTTTGCGCAATTCAAAAATAGTACGTCTGGTAACCACTTCACGACGGTGGTTTATGAATGCTTCCAGAAGTTGCTTCAGATTAAGTGTTTTGGGTTGACCACCATCAAGCGCAACGATGTTGATACCAAATACGGTTTGCAACTGGGTATTGGCATAAAGTTGATTTAACAGTACTTCTGCTGACTCATTGCGTTTTACCTCGATGACGATGCGCATACCGTCTTTGTCGGACTCATCACGAAGCGCAGAAATCCCTTCGATCTTCTTCTCTTTCACCAACTCGGCCATCTTTTCAATAAGTCTGGCTTTATTAACTTGGTATGGAATTTCGTGAACGATAATAGTTTCTTTACCATTATCTTCGGTCTCTATTTCAGCTCTGGCGCGTAGATAGATTTTACCGCGTCCAGTTCTATAGGCATCTTCAATGCCTTTGCGACCACTTATTATAGCGGCCGTTGGGAAATCAGGTCCCGGAATATGTTCTATTAGTTCCTCAATACTTACGTCAGGATTATTAATAAGGGCAATACAGCCGTTAATGACTTCACGTAAGTTGTGTGGCGGTATATTAGTTGCCATCCCGACGGCAATACCTGAAGAGCCATTGACCAATAAGTTTGGAACTTTAGTTGGGAGAACCGCAGGGATTTGCTCAGTACCATCATAGTTAGGCACATAATCTACGGTTTCTTTGTCTAGATCAGCGAGCAATTCGTGGGCAATTTTTGCCATGCGTACTTCGGTGTAACGCATCGCAGCAGCAGAGTCACCATCTACAGAACCAAAGTTACCTTGGCCATCAACCAGCATATATCTCAAAGAGAAAGGTTGCGCCATCCTAACGATAGTGTCGTAAACAGCAGAGTCACCATGCGGGTGGTATTTACCAATTACGTCACCAACGATACGGGCAGACTTTTTATAAGGCTTGTTGAAATCGTTCTTTAATTCGTTCATCGCAAAAAGCACGCGACGGTGAACAGGCTTGAGACCATCTCTTACGTCGGGTAGCGCTCGCCCAACTATTACACTCATCGCGTAATCTAGATAAGAGTTCTTTAATTCTTCTTCAATATTGATAGGAAGGATTTCTTTGGCGTTGTCAGTCATATACTGCCTTGTAGTTATTATTCGGCTGGTTTTTGTTTTTATTTTAAAGTCAGGACACCAGTGCGTTTGTAAAATACACCTGACATTTACAATCGATTGATTCTATCACCACCGTTGTAAATTTAAAGAGATCGATTGCTTATATTCTGTTCGAACAAACCTACTTTTTGCGATTTTTAGCGTTTATACTGCCCCTGACTTAGCTAACGGATAAAATAGATAACAAATGCAGCAGGAAACAACTCAGAATATCGACGCAGAAGAAGTACAAAAATTCTCCTCGATCGCTTCTCGATGGTGGGATACGTCAGGGGAGTTCAAGCCCTTACATGAGATTAATCCTCTGCGTTTAAACTACATCATGGATAGTGCCGACGGTCTTTTCGAAAAAAAAGTGATAGACGTTGGTTGCGGTGGCGGTATTTTAAGTGAAAGCATGGCGAAGGCTGGTGCCAACGTAACAGGCATAGACGCGAGCAAAGAAGCGTTGCAGGTTGCTAAGCTACACGGTTTGGAAAGCGGCATAAAGGTTGATTATCATTACTCTACTGCCGAGGATTTTGCGCAACAACATGCAGAGGCATTCGATGTGGTCACTTGTTTGGAGATGCTCGAACACGTGCCGCAACCTGAAAAAGTCATTGAGGCGTGCAGTCAGCTGTGCAAACCCGGTGGCCTTGTCTTCTTCTCTACACTTAACAAGAATATAAAAGCTTATTTGATGGCAATTGTTGGGGCGGAATACATTATGAATATCGTTCCCAAAGGCACCCATGACTTTGAAAAGTTTATTAAGCCCTCTGAGCTTCTAAGATCAGCTGAAAAAGTTGGCTTGAAAGCTCGAAGTATAACTGGTCTGCATCTAAACCCACTGAGCAATGCCTACTATTTATCCGATAAGAATGTTGATGTTAACTATATCGTGTGCTGCGAGAAGTTAGCATGAAACAACAAACATCATCCTCAATAGGCGTTTTATTTGATTTAGATGGAACGCTACTAGATACGGCGCCAGATTTGGGAGGCGCCTTAAATAAGGTACTCAAAAAACGTTATCTACCCACTATTGATTACTCAGCATATCGAGTTGAGTCTTCAAACGGGTCGCTTGGTTTGCTGAAACTGGGATTTGCAGACAAGATTTCTGACTTTGATGTAAAAGAGCTGCAAAGAGAGTTCCTGCAAATATATGAAAATAATATTTGCCGAGAAACTGTCCCTTTTGAAGGGGTGGAACAATTAATTAATTGGCTAGACAAAAACAACATCCCTTGGGGGATTGTTACCAACAAGCCCGGTTGGTTAACTGAACAACTGTTACCTAACTTCCCTATTTTTGAATCTTGTGTGACTTGTTTTTCTGGCGATACGCTTCCACAGAAAAAACCTTCTCCGGTTCCTCTGTTAGAGGCAGCAAAAGAATTAAAGGTTGCACCACAACAAATATATTATGTTGGTGACGCGCAAAGAGATATGGAAGCGGCTATTGCTGCCAATATGAAAAGTGTCCTGGCAAGATATGGGTATCTGACAGAGGCAGAACTCAACACCGATTGGGACGTTGATTACGAAGTAGAAAGCGTAGCTGAATTGACTAAGTTGTTAGCGTCCGTCTAGGCGCAAGGTTTGACGCGATAAATAAGGACTATTTTTGGTTACGCATAACCAGTATCAGGAAGTAGAAACCAAGTATGCTTGAGCGGGCTTTTCAGAAGAGCACAATATCTAGTGTAATTGCAAGCGTTTTAACACCATATACTGCATAAATCTAAATATGACTATTTTATGAAAAAATAATTTATGGCGATTAAATCATACAAAAAATTTGTTGTTATTTTGCTTCAGCAAAACATTTGTTTGATACAAAGTTAGCTTCCACTAACCATATTTTTTTTTGCGTAAATCTTGACCTCTTAAGCCCAATATATTGGGTTGAAATGAAATCCAAACCTCACTATCTTGTGCTCTGACCGCACGCTAACACAGCGGATGGTTCGGGGGATGGCGAGTCGTATAAATAATTACCCAAAAAGACTCATCAAGCGCAAAACGTAAATAATAATAAAATCGGCAAAACAGAATGAATAATACTTTGTATGTCACTAAAAGGAATGGTGAAAGGGAACCTATTGATTACGACAAAATTCACCGTGTCATTGATTGGGCTGCAAAAGGCCTAAACAATGTTTCAGTCTCTCAGGTAGAGATCAAAGCTCAGATCCAATTCTACGACGGCATAGAAACGAAAGACATCCATGAGACGTTAATAAAGTCTGCTGCAGACCTGATCTCAACGGAAAGTCCAGACTACCAATATTTAGCGGCGCGTCTTGCAGTGTTCCATTTACGCAAGAAAGCGTATGGTAAATTCGAGCCACCAAGACTGCATGACCATCTACAAAAAATGGTGTCAGCAGGTAAATACGATAAACACATACTTGAAGACTACAGCGTTTCTGAAATTGAGCAGATGGACGAATACGTGGATCACAGCCGTGACATGAGCTTTAGTTATGCCGCCGTCAAGCAATTAGAAGGTAAATACCTGGTTCAAAACCGTGTGACTGGCGAGATTTATGAGAGCGCTCAGTTCCTGTATATCTTAGTGTCCGCGTGTTTGTTCGCTAAGTATCCAACCGAAACGCGTATGAGCTACATCAAACGCTTTTACGATGCGGTATCAACGTTCAAGATTTCTTTGCCAACCCCCATCATGGCAGGTGTAAGAACACCAACGAGACAATTCAGCTCCTGCGTACTCATCGAAACAGGCGACAGTTTAGATTCAATTAATGCCACTTCTAGCGCCATTGTAAAATATGTGAGTCAACGTGCCGGTATAGGTGTTAATGCCGGTAATATACGCGCATTAGGCAGTCCAATAAGAGGTGGAGAAGCTTTCCACACTGGTTGTATTCCATTTTATAAGCACTTTCAAACAGCTGTGAAAAGTTGTTCGCAAGGTGGTGTTCGTGGTGGCGCTGCTACCCTGTTCTACCCGCTTTGGCATTTAGAAGTAGAGTCGCTACTTGTACTCAAAAATAATAGAGGCGTAGAAGAAAACCGCGTTCGCCACTTAGATTATGGTGTGCAATTTAATAAAGTAATGTATCAGCGAGTGATCAAAGACGATTACATTACTCTTTTCAGCCCTTCTGACGTGCCTGGTTTGTACGATGCCTTCTTCGCTGATCAAGACAAATTTGAAGAACTTTACGTCAAATACGAAAACGACGACAGTATTCGCAAAAAGCGGGTTAAGGCCATAGAATTGTTCAGCTTGTTTATGCAAGAACGTGCAAGTACTGGCCGAATCTATCTGCAAAACGTTGACCACTGCAATACACACAGTCCGTTCAACCCAACTTATGCGCCGGTCAAGCAAAGCAATTTGTGTTTAGAGATTGCGCTGCCTACCAAGCCACTTGAGCATATTAATGATGAGAACGGCGAAATTGCTCTTTGCACTTTATCGGCATTTAACCTTGGTGCAATTAAATCATTAGACGATTTCGAAGAGCTTGCAGAGTTAGCGGTTAGAGCGCTTGATAGTTTATTAGATTACCAAGACTACCCAGTTAAAGCGGCTTACAACGCCACTATGGGTCGTCGTACTCTTGGTATAGGTGTAATCAACTTCGCCTACTACCTTGCAAAGAATGGCGTGAAATACTCTGACGGCAGTGCAAACAAGCTTATTCACAGTACCTTTGAGTCTATGCAGTACTACTTACTCAAAGCCTCTGTAGATTTAGCTAAAGAGAAAGGAGCGTGTCCTAAGTTTAACGAAACAATGTACGCCGAAGGCATTCTACCTATCGACAGTTACAAGAAAGACCTAGATGCTGTATGCCCGAATGAGTTACGCTTGGACTGGGATGCATTACGTAAAGAGATTATGCAACACGGCTTGCGTAACTCTACCCTATCTGCCCTGATGCCATCAGAGACATCTTCACAAATTTCAAATGCGACTAACGGGATAGAACCACCACGCGGTCACATAAGCGTTAAAGCCAGTAAAGACGGTATTCTGAAGCAAGTTGTTCCTGAATACCAAAAATATCGCAATGACTACGAGCTTCTTTGGGATATTCCATCAAACGACGGTTATTTACAGCTTTGTGCAATTATGCAGAAGTTTGTAGATCAAACCATATCAGCCAACACTAACTACGACCCAAGCAAATATGACGGCAATAAGGTACCGATGAAACTGCTCATCAAAGACTTATTAACTGCATACAAACTCGGAGTTAAGACACTGTACTACCACAACACACGTGACGGTGCCGGCGAAGAAACCAACGTTAAGATGGAATCGGCGGCTGTTAAGCAACCTGCAATTGAAGTGGTAGAACAAGAAGATGATGGCTGTGAAGGCGGCGCTTGTAAGATCTAATTAAGTGCGCCATTTCATGATAAATGGCGTATCTATAGCTAATACGATAGAATTATTCTAAAGATGAAATATACAACGTTTAATCAACGCACCACCAACCCACTGGCTGAACCAATGTTTTTTGGTAATCCAGTAAATGTGGCGCGTTACGACCAACAAAAACACCCTATTTTTGAGAAGTTGACTGAAAAACAAATCAGTTTTTTCTGGAGACCTGAAGAAGTAGATGTGTCAAAAGACAGAATAGATTTTCAAAATCTATCAGATGCTGAAAAACACATTTTTATATCTAACCTCAAATATCAGACATTGCTAGATAGCGTGCAAGGTAGAAGCCCGAACGTCGCGTTTTTACCCATTGTGTCTTTACCCGAACTGGAAACGTGGATTGAGACTTGGTCATTCTATGAAACCATTCACAGCCGTTCATATACTCACATTCTGAGAAATATTTTCACAGATCCGAGTGCTGTATTTGAAGACATCGTCGTCAATGAAGAAATTCAGAAGCGCGCAACCGATGTCTCTCGCTACTATGATGACTTAATCTTCGCAACTCAGGTATGGCAAACTCAAGGGGAAGGCGTTCATGTCGCGGGCGGTGAAAAGATAGAAATTTCCGTTCGTGAATTGAAGAAAAAATTGTATTTGTGCATGCAGTCAGTTAATGCACTAGAAGCCATCCGCTTCTACGTTTCGTTCGCTTGTACCTTTGCTTTTTGTGAGCGCAATCTAATGGAAGGCAACGCAAAAATTCTTCGTTTGATCGCTCGCGACGAAAACGTTCATTTAACCTCGACACAGCACATCATCAATTTGTGGAATCGCGGCAAAGACGATCCAGAAATGGCTGAGATTGCCGAAGAGCTCCGCCCTGAAGCAACCAAAATTTTCATGGACGCTGCCGAACAAGAAAAGGACTGGGCACGTTACTTATTCCAGCATGGCTCTATGATTGGTTTAAACGAAGAAATTCTATGTGAATACGTAGAGTTTATCGCTAAACAACGTATGACCGTTATCGGTTTAGATTGTCCATTTGATGTTAATACCAACCCTCTTCCTTGGATGAATAACTACCTTGCGTCAGACAATGTGCAAGTAGCACCTCAAGAGGCGGAAATCTCTAGTTACCTGGTATCGCAAATTGATGCGGAAGTTAATTCAGACGATTTTGGAGATTTTGACTTATAGTCAGTCCCACCGTAATTAATCCAAAAACGGCATCTATCGATGCCGTTTTTTTATAACCTTTGAATATCCAGCCACAGCTCTGGGCGAGAGGTAGGCGTTTCAGGATGCATCGCCGGATTGTCGATTCGCATCGTTATCCTTTGAGCAAACTTGGTTTTTTCTACCGCTGATCTAATCATTGCGTGATTGTTGAAAAGTTCATCAAAGCTACCGTCCTCGATTGCTTTTTCAAGCCCACTCAATAACATTTGGTGTAATCTGTGGTTATCCTTCTTCACATAAAAATACATTGCGTAGGGATAGATCAACAATAACCTTTGCTCAACCGTTAACGGTAATTGCGCGTGTTCTTTTTCTTCAGACCAAGGTTCATGTGCTGCCCTGGGAAAGTAGTCAAATCGACTTCCGTCCAACATATCGAACAAGTTTTTATACTTAACACTGGTAATAACTGGCAATCCAGTTTCTCTAAGCACTTTGGTTGACCCCCAATAGCGCCCCATCCCCGCTTGCAGCTTACTCAATTCAGTAAGAGTAGAAATCGTGTCGAATCTATTTTGGTCACCTTCTCTAATGATAAATACTCGGTGACCAAGCAAGCCTTTCAACAATGGAATTCTTACCGCGAGCAAACGTTCGTCTAACTCAGCTGAAGACCCTGCCCACATTAAATCTATATTGCCTTCTTCAGTATCAACAACTAAACGACCGGATGGTATTTCTTCTTTCTGTGCTAATAAATCAGTTTTATTTGAATAACTTAGCGACATTTTTAAGATCGAATGGATTAGCTCTTCCTTTGAGCCCAAACTCAAATGCGGTCTCATTTCATTGTAGATATAAATAGATTCATCTACGAGTTGCTGAAGTTCTTTTTTATCTTTGCATTGATGCAATAAAAACTCTTGTTTAAGGATGCCGTTAATTCGCTCAGCTAATGCATTTTGG
>WKFJ01000042.1 GCA_014872785.1 Alteromonadaceae bacterium | reverse complement strand
GAAGGGACATAAAAAAATCCGATGACTATTGATCATCGGATTTTGATCTCTTTTTGCTGCTCGTCAAGCCAATTTTTACTTAACTGATCAGTATTGCGCTACAAGCGGGTTTTTTTATCTCCTCTAGAAATTGGCTTAGCATCTAGACTGTTTTATCTGACATTTTTACTCGCGGCGATTTTCATCACTAAGCCCGGAAATAAACGCTTTAAGGTTGGCGCCCAACCACTGATGCCTTTGCCGATAACGACTTCGTTTTTGTCTGTCCGCATCGCCTTATTTATTTTCTGCGCACACTCTGCTGCGCTAATACCGGTTGCAATGGAATCAGCCACTTCACCAAACTCTTCACCATTTTCAGTGCGAGCATGCACCGATATTTGAGTCTGCACAAAGCCAGGACAAACATTCAAAACACTAATGCCATTGCGAGCTTCTTCGGCTCTTAAGCAATCCATATAGCCGATAAGTGCATGTTTGGAAGCCGCGTAGCCGGACATGCTTTGTCCACCGACTTTACCCGCGACACTGGCAATGTTGACCACTTTACCGGCGGCTTTTTCCAATAACGGCACTAGTAATTGAGTAAGAGCGATAGTGCCGAAATAATTCACTTCCATGACTTCACGTTGCACATGCAATGCGATATCCCGCGCTTCGCCCCGAATTGATATACCGCCGTTATTGATAAGTGCGTCTAAACTTGGCAATTGCGCCGCTTTTTTGGCAATAGCAGTTTCAAGGTCGTTTGCATTGGCCAGGTCTAAAGGTACAACACTGTGTTTATCACTGTTAGGAAGGCGTTTGACTAACTCGCGCAATTTATCTTCAGAGCGAGCCGATAAGATGAGTGACGCTCCATCATTTGCCAGATTAATTGCTAGGGCTTCGCCGATACCTGAAGAGGCGCCGGTTATCCATATGGTTTTATTTTGAATGTCCATTAACGCGATCACTTGAATGTAAAAGCTTCACTATAGACAAGTGCAAACGACAATTCACTCGCTTTTATACTGTGTTAACGACTCAGTTGTGACGCTGGGTTCCACGCCCATTGTTGATCACTAGGTTGCAAGCCATGGCTCATACTGACCAAGGTAACACCGTCATTGGGTAACTCTTGCAATGCTTTTTGAAGGAAATCTAAGGTGACTTCGTGAGGATGCGCGATACCAATTGCAAAACCATTGCGTTTGGCTTTGCGCAGAAGGCGCGCAAATTGAAATTGGATATTGGTTGTTTTTTGCACGTGATCCAGAAACACATGTCTGCGCATACTGGGCACACCATTGGACTTGGCAACGGATTCTGCTTTGCTGAACTTGGTGGTCCGACTATCTAAGAAAAACATCTGATTGCGCGATAAAAATTCCATGGTTGCCTGCATCGGATAACTCAACTGGGTTAGCTTGCTGCCCATGTGGTTATTCAGGCCAATAGCATTAGGCACGGTTTTTTGTGCCGCTAATAAACTCTCAAGAATTTGAGCTTTATCCATATTCGAACTCAGTCCGCCTGGCCCCATGTACAATCCCGATAGTGCTTCCATGGGCATGTGTAACATTACGTCGCGGTTTTGCTGTTCAGCCAGTTCAGAAAATTTAGTGGAGTATGGCGTATGCGGCAATATTGAAAAAACTACCTCAGGCGGCAAGTCGAATGCTCTTTTCTCACTGGCTTTGTTGCCCATGTCGTCAATGACGATGACGATTTCGGCGGCGTTTAAGTGCAGTGAAAAGAGAGAAAGAAGGACAAACAAGGAAGGCAGCAAACCCTGTCTCGTATTGGCAAATTTTAATTTGCTACGAAACACAAAAGACCTTATCGAATGCCACAGCAATACTGTGACACGATTGTTATTATTTTTGCAGCGCACGACTCGATAAACGGTTCGTTATATTATTATTGTTAGTTTTTGAACGAATTTTGTTCGTTCATTTTTTTGAGGCTTGTGCCTCCTTGTTTAGAGATCATTATAAGAACTACAGATCGTTAGTCCACTACTAAAACACAAATATTGCCGATTTTTTACAATGATTCTGGGTATCAAAATCCATAACATTTTTTAGTTGTTAATAATCATAATGTTACGAATATGTGGTAAGCGTTGGGGCGTAAAAAAATTATATTTTAAGCCATTTGCTCGGATTGATGGCTTTGCCGCGATGGCGTAATTCGAAGTACAAACCGGCTCTGTTTTGTCCGCCGCTTTGCCCCAACAGCGCGATAGTTTCACCAGCATCAACGAAGTCTCCAGCCTGCCGCAGCAAAGCCTGATTGTGACCGTATAAGCTCATAAAACCATCGCCGTGATCGACGACGGTGACTAGCCCTAATCCTTTTAGCCAGTCGGCATAAAGCACTTTGCCTTGATGTATGGCACTGACTGGTTGTCCCGAGTCCCCTTCAAAAATAACCCCCTTCCAACGCACCTGTCCTTGTCGGCGTTTGCCAAACAAACGTCGGTAACGACCTTCTGTTGGTTTGGGAAGTTTTCCTTTGGCGCCAGATAGACCAGTAAGCTCGATATTCAAGTTAATATTTTGTCTTTCTAGTGCCTCGGTAATAGCCTGCGCGAGTTGTTGTTCGTTTATTTGTAGTTGCTCAATCTGAGCAGCTTGGGAATCTATCGTGCTTTGAATTTGTGCTAGCGTCACCTCTCGGCTTTTTTGCTGACCTTGTAACTCTTTGGACTTTTCCTGCTGTTGCGCAAGTAAATCATTTATTTGGGTGCGTTTCGCCTGCAATTGTTCAGTGACACTGCTTAGCTCCTGCAATGTTTCATTGAAGGTGCTAATTTGTTGTTGCCGAGCCTTGTTTAAATAATCGTAGTAAACCAGCATACGCTCGAATTTGCCTGCATTTTCTTGGTTGAGCAGCATCTTTGTGTAGTCGTGATTACCGGCCATAAATGCTGCTTTGATTTGTTTCGACAGTAGTGCTGTTTGTTGGTCTTTTTGTTGCTGAAGGCTTTTTTGTTGTTTCAGCAATTGTTGTTGTTCTTTTTGATTTTCACTTAATTGGCGCTCATTGATGATGAGCTGTTTGGCCAGTGCTGATATTTCTAACTCAGCGACGCGCAGTTGCTCTTGCAAAGACTGAGCTGCTGTCATTTTTTGCTCAAGAGATGCTTGCTGGCCTTTGATTTCGGACTGAATCTTTTCGAGTTCTTCTTCGTTACTGCTTTGTGCGTGCAATATTGCAGAGCTTAAAAGGGTTACAAATGTCAAAACGATAGTTAAAAATCGCATTGACTACGCCCGTATATCGCTTGCTGAAAACTCATGAATGAATGCTGGCCTCTTGTTGGCAATGTTATTGGGAAAACTGCAGTAGCATTGTCTCATCTTGCGCTATCACTTTGGAAGAGCCTAAATACCAAACACACTGCTGCAAAATAATACCTTAGAGATAAACGGGCTCTAATCGCCGCAAAAAAATTCACGAAAGCTAAATCGCCCCTAGCGTCTGCCCGTAATTTATATATACTTTGCAGTCATTTTTCAATTGTCAGCGTTTGCTCACAGAAAATAAGGTATCGACAAGGTTATGCAACAACTCATTGAGTTTCTAGGTAACCATCCTATTCTTGCAACTATCTGGGTGGTTTTGTTTGTTTGGTTACTGTTTAGTTTCGTTAATAGTACCTTCTCTCCGGTAAAAGATTTAAATACCCATGAAGCAACTTTATTAATGAATAAAGAAGACGCTGTTGTTGTGGACATTCGCGCTACTGCTGAATTCAACAAAGGGCATATTCTTGGAGCTAAGCATCTAAAACCTGAACAAGTCAATAAACCCGACTTCTCGTCACTTGAAAAATTCAAATCGAAACCCATGATTGTGGTCTGTGCAATGGGAATGACTGCGCGTAAAACCGCCACCCAACTGCTAAAAGACGGTTTTTCTCAAGCCTATGTTTTAAAAGGCGGGATGAACGCATGGCAATCTCAGGGTTTACCCATTAAGAAATAGAGAATTATTTATGGCTAAGGTCGAACTTTATACCAAGGGTTATTGCCCTTACTGCAAGCGTGCTAAAGCGCTGTTGACGTCAAAAGCGATCGTATTCACTGAATATAGCCTGGATACTCAGCCTGAGTTGCGCGACAAGATGATCGAACGTGCCAACGGAGGCTACACGGTGCCGCAAATTTTCATTAATGACCAACATATCGGTGGTTGTGATGACATGATGGCACTAGAAATGAACAATAAGCTAGACACATTATTAGCTGCATCCAATTAAGGAATTTAACATGGCTGAAGAACAAGCAAACGGCGCAGCTGCACCGCAAGAAACTAAAGCGGCGCAATTCGCGATTCAACGTATCTACTGTAAAGATATGTCTTTTGAAACCCCAAATTCACCGGCGGTATTCAAAACTGAATGGAAACCTGAGATCAATCAAGATATCCATACCAAGACTGCTAAATTAGAGGACAACGCGTTTGAAGTTTCCTTAACTGTTACAGTAACAGCTAAACTTGGTGAGACTACCGCGTTTCTATGTGAAGTAACTCAAGCAGGTATTTTCACTGTGGGCGAAATGCCAGAAGCGCAGCAAGCACACATGTTGGGTGCTTACATTCCAAATATTCTATTCCCATATGCGCGTGAAGCAGTATCGAGCCTAATCACCAAAGGTACTTTCCCAATGTTCACATTGGCGCCTGTCAACTTCGATGCTGTATTTGCACAATATATGCAAAAACGTGCACAAGAAGCGCAGTCATCAGAAGCACAGCCCGCGTTAGACGCTTAATTTAAGCAATGACCAAGCAAGTTATATCTGTATTAGGAGCCGGCTCATATGGGACGGCTCTTGCTTTTTGTATCAGCCGCAATGGGGTAAAAGCCACTATGTGGGGGCGTGGTAAAGAGCAGATGCAGTTGCTTGCGCAATCAAGAGAAAATCAAAAGTACCTACCGGGCTTTCGCTTTCCGGATAATCTTTCAATTGAAAGTGATTTGGAAACGGCTGTCACTAGCAGCAGAGATCTGCTACTAGTTGTACCAAGTCACAGCTTTGCTGACATGCTAACGGCAATAAAACCCTTTCTTACACCACAGCACAGGTTAGTTTGGGCAACCAAAGGGTTAGAACCTGAAACGGGGCGATTACTGCAAGATGTGGCAACTGAAATTCTTGGCGATGCTATCCCGTTAGCCGTCTTGTCAGGCCCTACATTTGCCAAAGAAATGGCTGCAGGGTTGCCAACAGCGATCACGCTTGCCTCAAATGACGAGTCCTTCGTCAACGAAATGGCTGAAAAGCTACACAGTGCGAACTCTTTTAGAGTGTATAAAAGTACTGATTTTGTGGGTGTACAATTAGGCGGGGCGGTTAAGAACGTAATTGCTATTGGCGCTGGATTGTCAGACGGGATGGGATTTGGTGCAAATGCTCGTACTGCGCTGATTACCCGTGGACTTGCAGAGCTAACACGCGTTGGAACTGAGCTTGGTGCTAAACCACAAACCTTTATGGGAATGGCTGGCTTAGGTGACTTAGTGTTGACCTGTACTGACAATCAATCCCGTAACAGACGATTTGGTTTGGCACTTGGACAAGGTAAAGGTGTAGAAGAAGCCATGACCGAAATTGGTCAGGTAGTAGAAGGCTTTCGCAATACTAAGGAAGTGCACGTGCTTGCTCAGCGCCTTGGCATAGAAGCGCCAATTACAGAGCAAATTTACCAAATTCTCTACCAAAATAAGCCAGTCAAAGAAGCGGCAAAGGCGCTCCTAGGTCGCGAAATCAAATTCGAATAAATTACCTAGACAGCGCCTTTGTAACCGAGCTGGCGCCACGCTTCGTAGACAAAAACGGACACAGCGTTCGACAAGTTCATACTTCGGCTGTCAGGCATCATTGGAATGCGCAAACGCTGTTCTGCGGGCAGCCCAAATATAATATCTTCAGGTAGCCCCCTCGTTTCTGGACCAAAAAGCAAACAGTCGCCACTTTCATAGCTGACTTGTGCGAAAAACTGCTTGCCTTTGGTAGTGCAGGCAAAAACGCGCTTAGGCTTGCGTTTGGCAATATAGGTGTCTAAGTCTGGGTAGCGTTGTACCGTTGCAAACTCGTGATAGTCCAGACCTGCGCGACGCACTTTTTTTTCATCTATATCGAAACCTAGAGGCTCAATAAGGTGCAGTGAAAAACCTGTATTACCACATAGGCGTACGATGTTACCGGTATTCGGCGGTATTTCTGGCTGGTAAAGCACAATATCCAGCATGTTAAGGTCTCAAATGATGATTAATTTTCGAAGAAGTTTAACACACTCGTCATGGTTTTTACGCGATACTGATCTTGCTCCATCATCAATTCGTGGTAGGCGCCCTCGACCACTTCCATGGTGCAGTTAGGGATCTTTTCACAGACAACATCTTGCGAGGCATTTTTAACTACAACATCTGAACCTGCTTGTATCAGCAGTACAGGTACTTTGATTTGATCCGCTTGTAGTTCAACCTGGCTAAGCGCGATGAGGGTTGCCTTTAACCATTGAGTGGTTATGCCACCGAGTTTGGCGTCGGCATCCTCAAACACTTTTTGCGCTATTTGATAGCGAGTCTCGCTTTGACTGACGACATTGGTTTCAAAAGGCTCGCTGCCAGCGTCACCCTGACCCAGGAAGTACCAAGGCTCGTCTGAAAATAGGTTGTTGAAGAATAATGAGGTACCAATTAAGAAGTTAGCAACTCCTTCTGGGATTGGACTGTTAATACCAAAGAAAGGCGCGGTAAAGGCAATTTTAGCGAATACATTAGGATGTTTAATGGCATAGAGTGCACCGATAGGACAGCCCATTGAATGACACAAAAAGACCGGTTGATGTTGACTATTAGGTAACACAAACTGAGTGACAAAGGTGTTTAAATCATTGACGAAATCGCCGTAGTCTTTAACGTATCCCTTGTCTGGATTGCTCGCCATTCTACCCGACTGTCCTTGACCTCTGTGATCTAAAGTAAAGACCGAGTAGCCGTTTTGACAAAGGTCATAAAAAACTTCTTTGTATTTAATGCTGCCTTCGGTGCGCCCGGAAGACAGTACAATGGCTCCCTTACTTGCAGGGTGAATTAGGTAGGCTACATGTATCTTTAGGTCGTCTACGCCTTTGAACTGATCTTTAACCACTTTCTCGTCCCAGAAGGGTTCAATGGTCGCTGTGTAGGCGTCAGTTAAGTCCTGTTCTTGTGTCAGAATATATTCCGAAGCCATTGTGTTCCCCAAGCCAAAAGAGAGTAAAAAGAAGCAAATTAACGAACGTTTTAAAGTAGACATAAGATACTAATTTTATTCTGTTATTTCGCAACAATAGGCAAAGACACTACAATACGCAAGCCTCCCTCAGGTTTATTCCTCGCAGAAAGTGACCCTTGATGTGCTAAAACCGCCTGCATTGCAATGGCCAAGCCGAGTCCCGTGCCTCCAGTCTCTCTGTTGCGTGCCTCAGAAACCCGGTAGAAAGGCTTAAATAGCTGATCTATCTCGTTCTCTGGAACCCCAGGACCATCGTCTTCGATGATAATTTGCAGCCCGTTTTTGGTTTGTTTGAAGTCAGCATGAACACTTGAAGAGGCAAATTTAATTGCGTTTCGAATAATATTCTCTATCGCACTTGTTAATAATTCTGGGTCGCCCTCAAAAGTGACATTGGGAATGTCCTGATTTTGAAATTGCTTTTGCAAAGAGTTTGCTTCGTAGGTAGCGTCTTCAAACATGACTTCCAACATGCTCGCCAGATTAATTTGTTGTTTGTGCAGCTGGTTACTGCTGTTTTCTAACCGAGATAGTTGCAAAACTCGGCCAATCATATCCTCAATTTGATGTGCCTCTTTTTCAATTCGCTCCAACAGTGAGGTTTCTAGTTTACCTGATTGATTGTTGTCCTGAGCGATACCGATCGCTAGTTGCAACCTAGCCAGTGGCGATCGTAATTCGTGTGAGATGTCCGCGAGCAGTCGCTTTTGCCCAAGCATCAGTAGGTTGACTTTCTCTGACATGGCATTGAAGTCGCGACTGAGCTCTCCTATTTCGTCTTTGCGCGAGCCGACTTCATCAACCCTTGCTGACAAGTCGCCATCTGCCATGCGCTGGGTAGCTTCGCGCAGTCTTTTGATTGGGCGAGACAATGACCAGGCCAAACTAAAACACAACAACCCAGAGATGATAATTGCCATGGCTAACATGTACGGACGGTTCCGCTGCCACAATGGGATCCTGATCATACGGCCGGTAAATAAGGAGTATTTTTGATCGCGGATCTCAAGGGGTTGAGGCCCAAAGAACACTTCGTTTCTCGCCAAGAAACCGTATGCGATGTTTGAGTTTTTCAGATTGATAAATCGCTGTTCAAATTCAGGGGGGAGTCTTTTTCCCTCATAAAGTAATTCGTCATTGTCATGGGAGAGCAAAACAGGCTTAACATCGTGGGTAACCATAATGCGCCCGAGGACTTTTTTCATGGGAATACGTCGATTCCTAAGTTCGGTCACGGTTTCTATTTGACGAGCCAGTTCAACCAATAGCTCTTGCTCTGGTGCGGGAATGGTCTGTAGTTCATCGCTTTTGAGTACCTGTTTTACAACAAAAAAGGTACACATCATGATAATGATGGTAGTCAGCCAAAACCAAAGAAATAACCTGCCGAATAAGGTGTTTAGCGGGTGGAGTTTGTAAGCTTTGCTTAAAAGTCGCTGCATATTAAAGGCTTTCACCTAAGTAGATATAACCCGAGCCGCGAACGGTTTTGATGCGATCTTTACTGAGAACGCTGTTTAACTTTTTGCGGATATTACTCACATGCATGTCGATACTGCGATCAAAGGTTTGTAGATTGCGTCCCAACACCCTACTGCTGATATCTTGTTTCGACACTAAGTTGGAACAGTTCATCATTAACAGATGCAATATCGAAAATTCAGTAGAGGTCATTTCAACTTCGGTATCTCGGCATGTTACCGAACGGCTTACGGGCATTACTTGCACGTCGCCTATCTGGATAGGTTGTTGTGTTGAATGATTGGGCACATATTCCATTCGGCGCACAATTGCTTTAATACGCGCCGATAATTCTCGGTGATTGAAAGGTTTGGCCAAGTAATCATCGGCACCGAGCTCTAAACCAAAAATACGATCAAAGTCGTCACCCTTAGCGGTAAGCATCAGTACCGGTGTCAGATGACTTAGCCTAAGTTTTTTTAACACTTCAAAGCCATCGAGTTTGGGCAGCATAACGTCTAACAATATTAGATCGTAGTGATTGCCGGACGTCGCTTTTTGCAAGCCTTTCTCACCATCATATGCAGTATCGATGTCATATCCCTGTGGACTTAGATATTCCACAAGCAGGTTACTGAGTTCGACATCATCGTCGATGATTAAAAGCGTTTTATTGGTCATAGTTTTTTTTGTTTCACATTCAACGGTTGATCGTTACGGTTTACAGACAAATTGTAAATGCTTTGGTTTCCGCCTTTACTCAATCTTTACTAAAGCAAAACGTTGCTTTGCTTTGAAAAGCGTAGACTAATACTGCTGATAATCTTCAACGCAGGAGAAGGTGTATGTTGAAAAGAGTAGTATTAGGTATGTTTTTAATGGGGGCGGTTAGCACAAGTGCAGTGGCTCACGAAATCCGCGAACCCATGGCTAAGTTTAAATCTGTTATGCAAGAATTAGACTTGAGCTTTTCTCAGAAAATGGATATTCGCAGTATCGTGAAGTCAACACGAGGCGACATGAAAGTTTATCGTGAAGACATGCAAACGTTGCGCGATACCATTGAGCAACTGGTCAAGTCTGATAATTATTCTGAAGAGGCGGTTCTGGCAGAAATAGTGGCACAAGAAGCGGTAATGAAGACTATTGCTAGCCAAAGATTCTCTACTAAGTCACAAGTTCTAGCTGTACTTACCGACGAACAAGCTGAACAATTTAGAACCTTGATGGCACAACAGCTACAAGTAGATCCTGATAAAGTTGCTCAGAGAAAACAGAAGCTGTATGAAAAACTTGAACTAGATGCGACTGAAGATGCCGATATCATCGCAGCGTTGGACGCGGTGATGGCGAGTAAAAAAGCCATGCGCGAGGTGCGTAAATCTTTTGCGCAAACTCAAGTAGACGTAACTGACCAGGCTCAATGGGATGCTAATTTTGCCGCGCATTTTGATGACATCGCTGACAGTATGGTGGCGACTGCGAGTAGCCATCGCGAGCTGTGGCTAATGCTTGACGATGAGCAGCGCGAAGTTATGGAAAAGATTGCCAAGAAGCGTCGTAATAAACGAGGCTAGATTTAGCCTTCATTTATGCCAAAAAGGGAACTGTTTGACGGTTCCTTTTTTGTTTTTTGGCATTGTGCAAAAGCGAGTTTCCTACCACACTTTAGGTTCTACTATTTCAAATAATAGATAACCTTGGAGACCACTTATGACCGATCAAGCTGACAACCAGGTGGGCGCAATCGAATGGCGAGATTTAACCGTATCTGACGCCGTCGGGGTGAAAGACTTCTACAGTCATGTAGTTGGCTGGCAAACACAACCTGTCTCTATGGGTGACTATGACGACTTCAATATGAACCTGCCTGACACAGGTGAGACAATTGCAGGTGTGTGCCATGCACGAGGGTGCAATGAGGGAATTCCCCCGCAGTGGTTGATGTATGTGCGCGTGGCTGATATCAGAGCAAGTGTTGCAAGTTGCCATGCGCATGGCGGCAAGGTAATCAAAGACATTGCTGAAATGGGTAAATTGGAATTTTGTATCGTGCAAGACCCAGCTGGTGCAGTACTGGGCCTCATTGCCGACAAGGTCGCCAATTAAATTAGCTGTTGGACGACTTGGCCTTTGTTATTTTCAAGGCTGATTGTGACCACTGCACCATTAAATAATACTAAGTTTGGCGGCTTGTGGCCGATATCGGCGTCGACAATTACTGGAAAAGATTTATCCGTAAAAAACTCGCTAATAACGGTTTCGTAGGTAAGTTGATTCTGTGCATCATTCGGCCCGCAGCTGCGTCCCAGAACGACACCGTTGATGCCGTCGAATACCTTTTTGAAGTCCATGCTGAGCAAGGCTCGTTTTAGTCCTTGTGGTGACATTTCAACATTTTCTAAGTATAGCACCACTCCATCGTTGGCATGCTGTTGTTTGAACGCTTGGAAATCAACATAAGGTGTAGCAAATAGATTAACTAAAGTGTCCAAGCAGCCTCCAAAAAGTCTCCCGGAGATACTAGTGGTTGTCGCCGCTGTAGTGTTAAGCCAGTACCATTTGGTGGGTTGATCTAACACAAAAGTGGCGAGTGGTTCCTCTATCCAATTTGGGTTTTGCTGCTGATAGTGACTTGAAGACTCTTGCACAAAAGAGTTCCCCTCTCGCAAGTTTAAGTGTGTCAGCGTATTGCGAGTGAGATCGTCGCTTTGTTCATCCAGTAATTCCATTAGGCAGGCACTGTGTACCGTAACCCAATTGAGCTTTGTGGTAATGGCGCAAGTGATGGTAGAAATATCTGAATAGCCCAGCAACCATTTAGGTTTTTGCTTGTTCAGAACTTCATAATCTAACAACGGAAGCAAATCAGTGGCAAACTCTCCGCCAAAAGGGGCAACAACCGCGGCAACTGAATCGTCACATAAAAAGGCTTGCAGTTCGCTCGCGCGGGTATGTTTGTCGGCAGACACATAATGATGGTTTTCGCGCAGACATTGCCCTTCGACTATTTCAAAGCCTTTGCTGCGCCACTGCTCAAGAATATGGTCAAGTCTTTGCCAAAGACCTGACTCAACGCCTGAAGAAAAGGCAGTAACCGCGATTTTACTGCCACGGGTTAGTGGTGCTGGATAGCGCATGTACTACTCTTCACTTTTTTTACTGTAAATTCCAAAAAATAAGGTTTGCCAGTTCATGCCTTGATCAGGACTCATTTGCCAATGTTGGGTCACGGTTTTATCTTGTTGAGGTGTCCAGGTGATGCGGTGCGTGATTAATTGTCCCTGCTGGCTGCGACCTTTACCCCACATTACCATTGCGTTGACTCCGTCATCCAGCGTGACTAAGCCACCTTGCAACTGCAAAAGCAACCCAGTGTTGTCCACCCAGGTCTGATGCCATTGTTCGGAAGTCTTATCGTAAATATTAAAGCTAGTACCAGTGAACCCACTGGGTGTGTCGTAATCTTCGAATAATGTGCACTCGCCAAGATGTTTAGTTATTTTGTTGTGCCCAGCCAATTTTCCGTCCTTAGTTCTAACTTCCCAATCACCCAGCCAAAAGTCGAATTGCCGGTATTCACTGCTATCACAAGCCGCCGCAGGCAAAGAGTAAAAGACGCTGATAATCGCGACAAATAACCAAATGTGTTTCATTGTTGGCTCCAGTATTTACGCAATTGCGCACAAAGAATTGATCAGGAAGCTCGTAACCTAAGTACTAGCAGCTTATAATCTGTTTTAAGAAGCCTATTACGCATTGCAATGAAATACAAAGACTTACGAGAATTTATCGCCCAGCTAGAAGAGATGGGAGAACTAAAAAGGGTATCTCAGCCAATCGCAACCGATTTAGAGATGACAGAGATTGCCGATCGCACTTTGCGCGCGGGTGGACCAGCCATATTATTCGAGAATCCGGTTGGCCACGATGTCCCAGTATTAGCTAATTTATTCGGTACGCCCAAGCGAGTCGCCTTGGGGATGGGACAAGACAGCGTTGAAGCGCTGCGGGAAGTAGGCGAGTTACTTGCGTATCTGAAAGAACCTGAGCCTCCCAAAGGCATAAAAGACTTGTGGGACAAACTGCCGGTGTTCAAGCAAGTCCTCAATATGCCGGCCAAAGAAGTGAAAAAGGCACCTTGTCAGGAGGTCGTCGTCTCTGGAGATGATGTTGATTTACACAAGCTTCCTATTCAGCGCTGCTGGCCTGGAGATGTCGCGCCATTGGTAACTTGGGGACTAACCGTTACCTTAGGTCCACATAAAAAACGTCAGAACTTAGGTATTTATCGCCAACAACTTATTGGTAAAAACAAACTAATCATGCGTTGGTTATCACACCGTGGTGGTGCGCTAGATTTTAAAGAATGGTGCGATGCTAATCCTGGTGAGAAGTTCCCGGTTTCTGTGGCACTAGGTGCTGACCCAGCGACGATACTTGGGGCGGTTACGCCGGTACCTGATACCTTGTCAGAATATGCTTTTGCCGGGCTGCTTCGAGGTGGAAAAACAGAAGTGGTTAAATGTATCAGCAATAGCCTGCAAGTGCCGGCCTCTGCTGAGTATGTATTGGAAGGCTATATTGAGCCGGGTGAAATGGCGCCTGAAGGCCCATATGGTGATCACACTGGTTATTACAATGAAGTAGATGATTTTCCTGTTTTTACTGTGACTCACATCACTTCAAGAGAAAATCCGATTTACCATTCTACCTACACTGGGCGTCCGCCTGATGAACCCGCGATTTTGGGGGTTGCCCTTAACGAAGTGTTTGTGCCGATCTTACGTAAACAGTTTCCTGAGATTGTCGATTTTTATCTGCCGCCGGAGGGTTGCTCATATCGTTTGGCTGTCGTTACGATGAAGAAACAGTATCCTGGGCATGCCAAGCGCGTGATGATGGGGGTTTGGTCTTTCTTAAGGCAGTTTATGTAGACGAAATTTGTTATAGTATGCGACGACGATGTCGATGCACGCAATTGGCAAGACGTGATTTGGGCGATGACCACCCGCATGGATCCTGCTCGAGATACTGTAATGGTCGAAAATACGCCAATAGATTACTTGGATTTTGCGTCACCTGTTTCTGGATTAGGCTCCAAAATGGGGATGGACGCGACAAATAAAATGCCGGGAGAGACGGACAGAGAATGGGGTATCCCCATTGTAATGGACGAGTCGGTAAAACAGAAAATAGATGAGATGTGGCCTGAATTGGGGCTAGATTAATAAAGATTGATGACAAAAAAAGACGTACAACCCGCAAAAATAGTATCAGCCGCTGTCCACAGTATTGAATTGTTAACGCAATATGTCAGTCGAATTCGTTTGGCACCCGACCAGTCAGTTAGCTTTTTACCTGGTCAGTATTTACAAGTGGTAATGGGAGAGGGTGATAAGCGCCCATTTTCTATCGCAAGTGAAAGCGGTGATAGCCATATTGAGCTGCATATAGGTGCTGCGCCAGACAATCCGTATGCAACAGAAGTGATTGCTAAATGTCGGCAAGAAGGCAAGTTGGATATTGAGCTACCTTGCGGTAATGCATTTTGGCAGTCTCAGTCGGGAGTACACAATATCCTACTCGCTGGTGGTACCGGTTATTCGTACGTCAGAAGTATATTGTTTTCGGCGCTAAAACAGGCGTCTGATACGGAAGCCTTTACCTTGTATTGGGGCGCTCGTACCAAACAAGATCTGTATGAATTTGAGCAATTACAGACGTTGGCCGAACAATATGACAATGTTACTTTTGTGCCTGTAGTTGAAAAGCCAGAAGCGGATTGGTCGGGTAAAACAGGGCTAGTTCATGAGGCAGTGCTTGCTGATGTGGGGCAGTTCGAGTCACAAAGAGTGTATGTTGCAGGTCGTTTTGAGATGGCTAAAGTCGTCAAAGGCAGTTTTATTGAGGCTGGGCTTGCTGCTGATCATCTCATAGGCGATGCGTTTGCTTACATCGACTAATTTCTTGTGTTACGGCGACGTTTACTCGACGTCGCTGTATTTATCTCTGTCTTATTTAAGTTCTAGCTCTAACCACTGAACTCTATTGCTCTAATGGCATTAAGTGCGCGGGAATCGGCGGCCTGCGGCCTTGCTCTTTCGGCGAGAAGTGAGTTTCAAGATAGTCTAGTATGGGCTCTTCATGTGCACCTAGTGGCCATAGTCCTTGGCTCTTTTGCATCCATCTAATCGTTTCTAACCAAGCTTCTCTTGAGAGCCGATTCTGAGTGATTAGGCTCTCGGAATGGCAAGCCGTACAGTGTGCCCTTACCAGATTAACGTTTTGATCTTGGGGCAAAGCCGCAGATATCTCAGTTGATAGTACCGAAAATAGCAGTGCACCCAGGGTGAAGTCTTTTAGTTTACTTAGCACCGCTATACAACCTTGACGGCAATTCTGTGAGCGGCATTGTTCAGATAACCTTTGGGGTTCCAACCTGGAAGCAGCATGGGCTGACTAACGCCAGTTTCATCGGTTGCCTTTGCCCAGACCTCATAATAGCCAAGTTTGGGGAAACTCAACTGTGCAGTGAAGTGCTGCCAGGCATTTTTATTGACAGGCTTGGTTACAGATACCTGTTGCCAGGTTTGTCCAAAATCTATCGATACAGCCATACTTGAGACTGCTTTGTCGCCCGCCCAAGCGTGACCTCTGAGTGTCAATTTTTCAGAAATTTTATGCGTCAGGCCGGACTTGGGAAAGGTAATAAGTGACTTAACCGGCATTTGTTCAATAATGCACATATTGTCCTTATCTACCTTGCTGCCGGGTGCGACAGGATTGCACGGGACTCTATAACTACTTCCACCCATTTTGGCGCCATCGTGAACTTGATTGCGCACGACTATTTTATTTAGCCATTTACCTGATGTTGACGCTGGCCAACCTCCAAACACTAAGCGCAATGGATAGCCGTTCATAACTGGTAATGGTTCGCCGTTCATAGCCCATGCGATGAGAGACTCATCCTGCATCGCTTTACTGATGGGAACGCCCCTTGATATCACCGGTTTATTAGGGTCGCCTGATAGATGGGTGTCTGCAGCATAATAGCCGATATAGACGGCATCATCTTTCACCCCACATGCTGCAAGTACATCCGCTAAACGTACACCGGTCCAGAGCGGACAACCCACAGCACCCGTCGACCACTGATTCCCTTTGGCTGGTGGTTGAAATTCCGAACGACCATTGCCGCCGCACTCAATAGTTAGTTGGTAGGTGTGATGAGCAAATTCTGACTTGAGTTGAGCCAAGGAAAAGGTCCTTGGTGTTACTACCGATTCACCGCTAATCTCTAACTTCCAGTTGGAGACATCAATGTCTTTAGGGGGAATACCGTTGTTTCTGACAAAGAGTTTGTCAGCCGGTGTCACTGCATCGTCAAGTAAGTGAGCGGGTGTTTCAGCATTCACTGGCCGGTCGTTCAACACCACTAACTCGGGATGCTTTCCGTCAATAACGAACGGTTTACTTTCTTCGGCAAGGGCGATGGGGATTAACCCTTTGGGCATGAACTGTTGGTATACAATCTCTGCGCCTAATAGTCCGCTAAATGTGGCCGCTGAGCTGAGGAAGCTGCGCCTACTCAAGCCGGTCTTTGTTGCTGAGATTACTTGCGCGCGTGCCTTGGATGTTTTGCTCATTTATTTTTAAACCCCCGTTAGGCGTATACCAAATGGCCCAGAATAATCAGGGCAATCCAGAGTGTTTCCATTACCATCAATAAAATGGGGCGCATGCCTACCGTCACTAGTTGCGCTAGGTTTGACTTCATGCCAATGGCTGTGATGGCAATAACGAGTGCAAAACGCGATATTTCAGTAGCGGTAGTGGTAACCACTTCAGGCATATCCACGATACTGTTTAAAATCATTAACACCACAAACGCGACTAGAAAGGCGGGTAATCCGGGAGCTTTAGCATCAGACTTGCGGCTTTTACGCATCTGTAAGACCAATAAAAAGCAAATAACCACAGGCATCAAGAAGCTGACTCGAACGAGTTTAGTAAGTGTTGCCAGGTCGCCAGTTTGTTCAGATACAGAGTAACCTGCCCCTACCACTTGCGCGACATCATGAATGGTTCCACCCAAAAAAATACTGGTTTCGGTTGCGCTCAATCCTAAGTCACTGGCAACGATGGGGTAAGCCACCATGGCAATGGTGGAAAGAGAGGTGACGCCAATGACTGTTAATAAGGTGTCGCGTTCTTTATCTTTAGAATCAGGTAGTACCGCTGAAATGGCCATGGCTGCCGAAGCACCACAAATACCGACACTACCGCCGGTGAGCGCCCCAAATTGCTGTTTTAGTCCGAGTAAACGCGCACAAACAATCCCGAATATGATAGTAGACGCCACCGCGGCAATGAGCAGAAATGCTGTTTCCCAGCCAAGGGTTTCTAGGTCGCCAAACGCTATTCTCAGCCCTAACAAGGCAACGCCAATACGCAGGATATGGCAGGCGGTAAACTCAATACCTTCTTTGCACTTTGTTTCTGAATAGAGAAAGGACATTGCAATGCCCAGTAAAAGCGCAAATAGCATTGCGGGCGCGCCGTAATGCTCACTTAAAAAAAGAGCGGCAAGCCCGGTAATAATGGTAACAAAAATACCGGGCATTTTAGCCTGAATATGTGGCATGGTCTTATTGTCCAAGTTTACTTACTGTTGCCTTAGGCAGCAGCTAGCGCAACGAGTACTTGGCGTTTTCTGTCGCCGCTGTAGGGACGACGACCGTGCATCGCAGTGTAGTTATCAACAATTGCAACGTCACTATCTTGCCATTCAAGGTCGAAGGTGAATTGAGCGGAAAGGCTGTTAACCAACTCTAATCCCTCTTTAGTGATTTCAGAACCGTCGCCAAAGGTAATGGCATGAGACGGATTTTCACGAACGCCCTTCCAACCCATGTAAGCGGCAATTAGTTGATTAAAGAAAACCTGCTTGCCATTGTCTAGCTTTAACACAGCCGGTAAGACTGGTGTAATAGCCTCTAAACTTCCATCTTCAAGCCAGTTCCAGCTATATCCCAGCTCTTTGAGCTTGGCTTCACCCGCTTCCACGGTATCGACACTTAATGTGCTTTTCCAACTGCGGCCTTGGCCAGATTGTGCATCATCAGCGGCCGGCATGATGGTTCGATATTTCAAACCTTTATCAGCAAAGTCTTGTGCTAACTGTGGCGCTTGTTTAGCAAGTTCGGTGAATAACCAGTCAGAACGACACAATGGTGTGGCACCACCCTCATCTGCCGCCGATTGGCAGAAGAAAAACAGTTTACTTGGAAAAATGGGGGTTTGTGCCATTTCATGGTGTAAGTAGATTTCTACGTCTTTTGGTGCTTCGTTGGCGGTAAAAACACGTTCGGTAAAATTGATTCGCACCGCATTTGATAATGATTCTTGGTAGGTGAAATTTGGATAATCAAATGCCGCAGAAAAAGCGTCAAAAGTTTCCGCCGAATCCACTGGAAAACCACGGAATAGGAGTGCACCTGCATCACTGAGGATAGATTCTAGTTCTGCTTTATGCGCACTTATCCACTGTTCACATTGTGCCACGGTTGTTAAATTTTCCGAGTTGAGAATGACTGCCGGAAACGTACTGTTGTCAATTGTGAGCTGGTTAGAGACCGCTGTGAGTTCAATGTTTGACATAATTATCTCCTAGTCATAAATCGGGCAGAAAGTATTAAATGCCGCTTCACAGAAATCGCCCGGATCGTTAAATCGACGATTGCTGTTCAGTGCGGAGATATCTGCCATTTCCTGTTCATTAAGTTCGAAATCGAATAGCGCCAGATTTTGCTGTAAGCGTTCGATTTTGCTGCTCTTTGGAATGATTGAACAACCGCGCTGTACGTTCCAACGCAGTACCACTTGTGCTGGCGTTTTGCCTAAGCGCTCCGCTGCTTTTTTCACTACCGCCTGCTCCAGTACCGATTCAGACTGTCCTGCCATATCGAGCTCTAGATAAGAAAGTGCACCTAGTGGAGAAAACGCGGTTACTTCAAGCCCGAAGTTTTGCGCTTGGCGAATCAGCCGTTCTTGCGTCAAATAAGGGTGTGATTCAATTTGCAATGCGAACGGCTTAATCTTTGAGTAGCTCATTAAGTCCATAAGCAAGCCAGTATTGTAATTGCATACGCCTATATTCTTGGTTAGGCCTGCTTCAACGGTTGCTTCCATAGCCGCCCAGGTTTCAGACAAAGGTACACCAGAGAATTCCATTTTGGGTTCTGCGGCGTCTGGATCAGCGAACCACTCTGGTGGATAACGCGTATCAAATGGGACGAACGTCTGCGCGATTGGGAAGTGGATAAGGTAAAGGTTTAAGTACTCAAGCCCTAGATCTTCAAGCGTCTTTTCTAGTGCTGGTTGCACGTGTTCTTGAGCGTGATAGGTATTCCAAAGTTTAGACGTAATCCACAAGTCTCCTCTGGTGCAAAGCCCGTCATCAATGGCCGCTTTGATACCTTCACCAACTTGTTTTTCATTGCCGTAATCACAAGCGCTGTCTAAGTGGCGATAACCCACTTTAATCGCATCATAAACCGCTTGGGCACAGTCTTCTTGTGCAATCTTCCACAATCCCATGCCTACCTTAGGCATTGCTTTATTAGTCATACCGTTTTCTCTTTAAAAGGCGAAATATTAAATTGAGTAGAGCACAAGAATATAATCTCATCTTGTGTCTTATATAAGACCTTAGTCTATAGTGATTAAAAGAAAAGTCAAACAGGCTGAGTAAAAAAACGACAGTAACTAATCAAGCTATTGTTATATATAGAAAAATCTCTTTTAAGCAAGAAGTTTAAAAGAGATTTTTTAGTGTTTTATTAACCGAAAATGGGAATGTAAGACCTAGTCAAAATCGACTAAGTAATGGTAATTGTCGCTTCTACATCTATTGATTCGATATTCGATGATTTTGCCATCGAGTGATTCAGTTAGTCTGGTGAACATCAATACTGGGTCGCCTTCTTTGATACCTAGCTCATTGGCGTCACTTGCATCTGCCAATATAGCTTTAATTCTATCAGTAGTTTTGTGAACCGTTAGGTTGAAGTTAATTTGATAGAAGTGATAAAGAGTATGCGGAATGACTGGCTCTTCAACCAGGCCTGGGAAGAACTTCTCTGGTAGGTAAATGTCTTCGAGAAGACATACGATATCATTTAAAAAGCGTTTCCTTGCCAAAAGAATGACTTGTTCGCCTACCGTAAGCCCAAGATTTCTCGCAACTCTCTCATTCGCCTCAGTGCGAGTGAGTGATACTATTTCTGCACGCGGTAGCTCTGGAGAGTTGCCGTCTTCAACCACAGGGAAAAAGCGATAAAGTGCCTGGTGACCAGTGTGCTCTGAAACGAATGTACCAACACCCTGACGACGCGTAAGCACTTTATTGTCGGTAAGGGCATTAAGGGCTTTTCTTACCGTACCTTGGCTGACACCGAACTCTCTTGCCAATTCGAACTCATTCGGTAGCATTTCGCCAGGTTTCCATCTTTGTTCCACAATTAATTGTGTAACGTGTTCTTCCACTTGTTTATAAAGTGGCTGGAATGCTAAACCGGGTGTGCTTAGCTTGTTTTCGAATTTGGCCCCTGTCATGCTTGTTTTGCCTTGCTGTCTTCTTAGTAAATTTTTGTAAAAGACTATAAGTTATAAAAATTTACGGGTTGATGCAGATCATATTCTGATAACAAAATATAAGTGCTTTAATAATTGCTATGTGGACATCTGTGGACGTCTTAAGTTCCGGCACTCTACCACAATATTTTATATAAGAGTCAAGAATTGAGGGACAGAATTCGTACGCATTCGTATGCACTAGTCTATTAACACTATGCTAAAAAATGATTAACAGAGGTTTGACATTCGGTCGAGCCTACTATACTTTCCAGACTTATATAAGACATAAGATATAGCCCGCAAATTAAATTTTGCCAACATGCTATTGATACAGGAGATAAAAATGACAGACTTCGCCGTTTCCGTGCCGCCTTGGAATGATATTTGGCAATTGAATATCTCGGCATCTGCAACAATCAGCGAGTCAGGCAGCGTCGTTTTACCTACTGAACAGGGGGATATGATTATCTCTGTATATGCCAATGCGGTTAGATTTCAACTTGGCGAGCAGCGCACTTATGATTATAAAATGATTAAGATGATGCCTGTATTGGCTCAGGTTGATCTTGTTTCAGACGCCGAGCACACTGTGATCACGTCGCAAAATATCACTGTTAATATCGGTCATCATCCATTTACCTTTGACGTTATCAAAGATGGCCGTTCGGTGCAGCGTACACCAAACGATGGTCACTTTGTGCGTCAATTCCGCATTCCTCCAATGGCTAAGTTGCAGGAAGGGTGGCTTTGTTCATTCGATTTATTCTCAAATGAACCTGTTTATGGTTTAGGAGAGAAGTGGGGGAGATTAAACAAGCGCGGTCAGTTGGTGCGATCATTTAATCATGATGCGCTTGGAGTAAATGCTGAAATCTCCTATAAGAACACACCATTTTGCTGGAGCCCAGAAGGTTGGGGCGTGTTTGTGCATACACCTGCGCCGGTTACTCACAGTGTTGGATATGCGCTTTGGTCACAGCGCGCTTATGGCGTTCTGGTAGAAGACGACGAGTTAGATATATTCTTATTTTGTGGAGATTCTCCTTCCGAAATTATTGACCAATACACGCAGTTAACCGGCAAGGCTCCGACGCCACCCGATTGGAGTTTAGGTGTCATTCTTTCCAAAGCGTATTACAAAGACGTCCCTGAATTGCTGGAAACGGCAAGACAAGTTAGGGCGCAAGGGATGCCATGCGATACGATCACATTAGACGGTCGTGCCTGGCAAGATACAGACACCCGTTTTGCATTTGAATGGGATCCCAAACGTTACGATGATCCAGCAGAAGTTATCGCTGAATTAAAGGCGATGAACTTTAAAGTCTGCGTATGGGAATACCCGCTAGTATCTGAGCAGAATAAACTTTTTGATGAAATGGCGGAAAAAGGGTGGTTGATTAAAGATCGCCGCACTGGGCTGCCGTTTCGTTATCAATGGGACATCAGCGCCTTTGGCGAAGTGTTAACGCCATTACCACAATCCGGTATTGTCGATTTTACCCATCCGGAAGCCTATGAATTTTGGTTAGAAAGTCATGCGCCATTATTTGAGCTTGGCGTCGATATGATCAAGGCTGATTTTGGTGAGCAAATAGAAGACCCTCATATGATTGCGCACAACGGCGAATGTGGCACAGCACTTCATAACGTCTATTCAATGTTGTACAACCGCTGCGTTTATGAAGCGGCGAAGAAGTACTGTAAAACTGGGCCGTTTCTCTTTAGCCGGTCCGCATGGACGGGTCAGCAGTGCTTTCCTGCGCAGTGGGGCGGTGATCCCCAGGCCGATTGGGGTGGCCTGGCCGCAAATATTCGCGGTGGAATTTCTTGGGGCCTATCGGGTGCTCCGTTTTACGCAACCGATGTTGGCGGATTTTACAAAGATACTCGCGACTCAGAGTTATTTGTTCGTTGGACACAAGCTGGGGTGTTTTCGGCACATATGAGGCTTCATGGCATCGGGCAACGGGAACCATGGAGTTACAGTAAAGAAGCTGAATTGGCGGCTAACAAGGCGTTAGAATTGCGTTATAAGCTTTTGCCATACATACATGAAACCATGCTACAAAGCAGTGAAACGGGTATTCCAGTGCAAAGAGCTATGGTGTTGGCATTCCCAGATGATCCCGCTGCTTGGAATTTTGAAGACCAGTTCATGTTCGGTGACAAGATGCTGGTGGCACCAGCCTATCGCCCTGGTGGTAAAGTAGAGGTCTACCTGCCAGAAGGGGATTGGGTATGGTTTGAAACTAAACAAGCCTTTGCTGGTGGAAAAGTACATCGCTTGCAGTGTGCACTGGATCAAATTGCTGTATTTGTGCGCAAGGGGGATGTGATACCTATGACTGAAGCTCGAGAGCATATCGATGGTGTCAAAATTCACGAACTGCCGGTTTCCGAGTGGGCAGCAAAATAGCGTTTGGGATGGGTTAATTAAAAGTTGGAGAATATATTCTCCAGCTTTTTACTATACTCACTCAAGACATGAATGTTTAACAACCACCAAACACAAAACAAATAACAATTAAAAGGAGCGATTCATGGCATTACAAGAAGTCCTAATCACCCTGATCTCATGTGTGTTTTTCATGGGGCTTGTCGCTTGGATTTCCTATCAAAAAACCAAAGGTGTGGTGGATTCCAAAGACGGTTATTTTCTTGCTGGAAGGGGCCTAACCGGCACTTTCATTGCAGGTTCGATGTTACTTACCAATCTCTCCGCTGAGCAGCTAATCGGCCTTAACGGTTCGGCGTACGGTTACAACATGAGCGCCATGGCGTGGGAAGTCACGGCTGGTTTTGCCACTATTATTATGGCCATGGTCTTTTTACCACGTTATTTAGCGGGCGCATTTTCAACTCTGCCTGAGTTTTTGAAAGGGCGCTTTGACGATACTGTCAGGCGCATGACCGTTGTTTTGTTTATGGTGGGTTATGGTCTTATTACTATTCCGTCAGTGCTGTATGCAGGTTCGGTAGCCGTTCTAAGATTGTTTGACGTGCCTGCTCTACTTGGCGTGAGTTACGAAGTGGCACTTGTGTCGACAATCATTTCTGTAGGTACCGTAGGCGCAATTTACGCTATTTTCGGAGGATTAAAAGCGGTTGCGGTGTCAGACACCATTAATGGCGTAGGGCTGCTGATCATTGGTGTGCTGGTACCTATTTTGGGTTTTGCAGCCTTAGGTGATGGAAGTGTCATGCAGGGTATGCAAACCGTTTTCACTGAAGATACCCATAAACTTAACGCGATAGGGGCCGAAACTGACCCTGTACCATTTGGAACTATTTTTACTGGGATGATATTTGCCAATTTGTTCTATTGGGGTACTAATCAGTATGTGATTCAGCGTACCTTAGGCGCACAAAATCTGGCGGAAGGTCAAAAGGGCGTATTGTTCTCCGGCTATTTTAAATTGCTAGTGCCCTTTATGATGATGTTACCTGGAGTCATCGCTTTCCATCTCTATGATGGTTCAGAAATGCAAAGTATTGATTTAGCCTATCCTCGTTTGGTTAAAGACGTACTGCCCTTATATTTGTCTGGTTTCTTTTTAGCGGTGTTACTTGGTGCGGTATTTAGTTCCTTTAACTCGTTGCTCAATAGTGCCGCGACCTTGTTCTGTTTGGATGTATATGCACCATTGAAAAAGGACAAGGTCAGTGATCAAGAGCTGATTAAGGTGGCTAAAATAGCCAGTGTTGTTATTGCCTTATTCTCCTTTATTGTTGCGCCGCTGCTGATGTTTGCACCCGAAGGGCTATGGCAAATCATTCGCATCTTTACTGGTTTCTACAATATACCGGTTATTGCCATTGTCCTAGTGGGCTTGTTCTCCAATCACGTCCCTGCACTTGGTGCGAAGATTGTGGTCGTGTTCCATGTTATTGCGTACGGCTTGTTAAAGTTTGTGTTTGAAGTTGATATCAACTTTATCCATATCTATGCCATCTTGTTCATCATAGAAGTGGGTATCATGGCGGTAGTGGGTTATTTAAGACCGCTGGAGAAAGACTGGCACTACGAGCGTAAAGATACGGTTGATCTGGTGCCATGGAAATATGCGTTCCCAGCCGCGATTACCTTGTTATCTTGCATTGTATTGTTATACATCTTCTTCTCACCCATTGGCATAGTAGGTGGTCTAGGACCAATGTTTTGGATAGCGACGTTCCTTGTCGTTGTAGCTAACTGGTTATTATCGACATTTGCAATGCGTCATTGGCATAAAATCTATGCTGCTGACATAGCCAAGATTGGCCGTGAAACCGAAGCTTGATTTGCGTTAACAAAATGTTGCATTCGCATAGAGCGTTTTTTACAAGTTATTGATAAAATCCTCTGTAAAATCAAAAAGAGCTCGGTACTACCGGGCTCCTTTCTATTAGCTAACCTCAATAAACTTCATTTAAATCAAGACATTCCATACTTTATAGAAGAAATCATTACTCTTATATAAGATATCTATTGTATTACATTTCATTAACATGTAATGTAAACCAAATGAAAATTCCTATTGGCCAATTTTCAATCCTAATTTCGCTTTTTAAGTTGCGCATGTTAGGGGAATGAACTAGGACTTTATAGGAGCACTAAGCAAGCTATCCTTTGGTGTGCGATGACCCTGCACATAAAAACAGAGAGTAGATTGCTACGACTAATTCGGTGTCATCAATAGGCACTTGTTACAAAACACACAACAAATCGAACATGTCGGAGAAAACACATGAGGGCATATAGAACTAAACTCGCTTTAGCTGTAACTGCAGCCATGGCACTTCAAGCACCGGTGCTGAATGCACAGGAAACTGAAGAAGAAGAAAAAGGTGGTTTTGAAACCATCGAAGTCACCGCGCAGAAAAGAGTAGAGCGCGTCAGTGACGTACCCGTAGCCGTTTCAGTATTGCGAAGCGACCAAATCGACGCCACATTTTCAAGCAACTTCGAAGGTTTGCAGAATCTAGTGCCTTCCGTGAGTTTCAGAAAAGGTACCACCACTCGTAACTCAGCGATCACCGTTCGCGGTATCGGTACTATTTCTTTCAGTATTGCAGCAGAGCCCAGTGTATCGACCGTCGTTGATGGTGTGGTGCTTGGTCGTTCTGGACAGGCGTTCACCGATTTGTATGATTTAGAGCGTATCGAGGTATTGCGCGGTCCGCAGGGAACACTCTTTGGTAAAAACGCCTCTGCAGGTGTGGTAAACATTACGACTAAACGCCCTTCTGGTGCGACCGAAGGTATGGTTGAAGCCACTTTATTCCAAGATAACGAATACAAACTGAAAGGTAAGATCCAAGGGGAGATTACTGATAACGCTGCTGGTAGCTTAGTTTTCGTTAACTCTCAGTTTGACGGTAACCTCACCAACGTTTACAACAACGAAACGGTTAACGGTTACGACAAGTCCGGTATTCGCGGGATGTTAGATGTTGATGTTACTGATGACACCAACATGCTATTTATCTTTGAAAACGTAGAATCTAATGACGACTGTTGTGCTGATATTGAGGCGCGCTTAAGCGGACGTAACAATGCATCTGAAGCGGCGCCATCGGGCAACGGTTTAGATTTAGATCAGCGCCTAGTCGACCATGATTTCGAATCACGCACCATTGATGAAACCACCTCTTTTTCCGTACAAGTAGATACCGACTTTGATGAGTTTAGCTTTACGTCAATTACTGCTTATCGTACTTGGGACAATACCGAGTTCCGCGAGGGTGACTTTACATCTATCGCTGGTGACTCTACCGAGCCGGTATTTGGTGTACCTTTCCAACTGCATGATATTGGTCCTCAAAGCTGGGATCAGTTCTCACAAGAACTACGTCTTGCCTCGACTGGTAGCGACAAATTTGAATGGCAAGTGGGTGCCTACATTTGGGACATGAGTTCAGAGCGTAACTTTACTCGTGATGCCAGCTGTCAAAACAATAATGGCCAGCTAGCACAGGCGATTAACAACTACATGCAAACTACTTTGGGTATTGCTAACCCTACAGATCAGCAAGTGGCTGATTATATTGCAGCAGAGGGCATTTCTTGTAACGCTAATGACATCGTAAGCGCAACGGCTTATATGTCCACTGAGTTTAACAACTGGGCGCTGTTCGGTGATTTCAAATATCACATGAGTGACGAGTGGCGTTTATTGGGTGGTATTCGTTACACAGACGATGAAGTGAGCTACCGTCACAACCGCGTTAGTAACGATGAATATGGTCGTCGCGGCGTAGGTGTGCGACCAGCAACTGAAAATACTGATTTTAGCGGTTCAACTAGCAAAACCAACGTATCTGTTAAAGTGGGTACTCAGCACGATGTAGGTGAAAAGGGCATGGTGTATGCGACTTATTCTCAAGGCTACAAAGGCCCTGCGTTTAACGTCTTTTACAACATGGCACAAATTCATACTAAAGCGATTCAAGAAGAAACGTCTGACGCTTACGAATTGGGTTATAAGTACGCTAGCCGCGACGTGATGTTCAATGCGGCTATCTTCCGCACCGAAATTGATGGCTTCCAAGCGAACAACTTTGACACCTCTGACGGTACTACGATTACGCGTTTAACTAATGCGGGTTCTGTTATTACCGAAGGTTTCGAAGCTGACGTGTTGTGGCAGGCCTCGGACAACTTAACTATTAACGCTGGTTTCGCCAACGTAACCGCAGAGATTGATAAGTTTAACTGTCCGCTTGAAGAACCAAATTGTGGTGGTCGTTCAGGTGCGGACGTCCCATTCTCGCCAGATTTGAAATACTCATTTGGTGCAGAGTACGTTCAGGAAATGTCTGACATGAATGTTATTTACAACGCTAGCTACATCTATACAGATGAGCAAGTAGCTGATTTCTTAGACGCCGGCGTCGATAGATCGACTTCACCATTGGTACTACCTGACTACGGTTTGCTTAATGCAAGTGTTGCGTTCTCATTCAATGATGACCAATACCGTATTTCAGTCATTGGTAAGAACCTAACTGACGAAAGCTTCTTCACCACTTACAGTGGTGATGGTTTCCGGTATCAGGTTCCACGTGATGCGGATCGTCACTTTGGTGTTCAGTTCAGAGCATCTTTCTAAAATTTAGCAGTAACAACGCCGCTATTGATGCAATAACGGTGTTTTTACCGCAAAGTGTGTGTTTGGGGCGTTTACGCCCCATTTTTTTGTTGACACTTTTATTTACCGATGGCACATTGTGCAAACTTTAATCGTTAGTGCAGTATCAAAACGATAATTCCACTGTTTGAACACACATAAAATAACGAGAAAAATGATGCTAAATGAGCTTAAAGTGTCAAAAAAAATGGTTTCCGTCTGGTTGTGGATGTTAGATGAATCACAGGATGAGAAACTCGAAGCACAAGCAAAAAAACTTCTGCTAATTTTGTTCCCCTCCATTAACGAAGCTCGAGAATTCAGTAATCACTAACTACGCTAGATGAGCCTTCTTGAAATATCGAAAGCTTGGCAACTTATTGTTTAGCAAGTTCTGTCAAATTCGATTATTCACTAGGCGTTATTATCGCAGCCAACTACTAGGTCTACATCACTTTTTCGGCGCGTATTGCGCTTTTGGCTGGTTCAGTATTGATTGCGTTTATAGTTGAATTGTCGAGTATTGTTTGAAACGCAGTAGCCCGCTCATTGAGCGGGCTACTGGTTTTGTATTTAGGGAAGGTAGTTGTTGTTTCTAAGGTTGTTGACTCAACCAAACAACCAGTTCGACAATGTTGTCTGGAGTCATATCTCGAGTAAAAATGACCTGATATTTATCATTCACCAAGAGGGTCGGAACGCGTGAAAAACCTGCAATTTGTTTTTTATTGCGTTTGAACCCTGAGTTCAGCCCGAAGCTTTTGTACATCTTGTTATAGTCAGCTTTACTGACGCCGGCTTTCTCAATGAGAGTTGCCATCTCATCGGCGCTGGCGATGCGGTTGTTGTTAACATGAATCTCTTCAAACAACAATTTGTTAAATGCTTCTTCCTTGCGTTTTGCACGTGCGACTAGCATGGCGCGAGTGGCTGCTTCTTGAATCTCTAGCGTATTAAAGCGCGTTGTATCCAGATGCGCTTTGCTGAATTTTACATCCGCTGGCAGCTTTTCTTTGATGGTTGCCACTAAACCTTCGAAGTTATAACAAGCTGGACACCAATAAGAGAAAATCTCAACGACACCTGCTTGTGCGTTTGCTTTGGGTTTTACGACCTTATAGTGAACGTCTTCTTGCCACTGTTGTGCACTGGCGATTGCACTAAACAATACCAAAACGAGACTCACCAACCATTTTTTAAACATGAACACGTCCTTTTAGTGTTTAGAAGGATTGACTAGTTTTGAGTGGATAACCACACGATTAAATCGACAATATCGTCTCCAGTCATATCGCGAGTGAACTTCGCTTGATACTTACCATTTACGATAAAGTTAGGTACACCACTTAAGTGAGAGCGATATTGGTCGATAAGCTTGTTATTTGCTTTGAATTGGCTGTTTACGGCAAATCCCTTTACGGCTTTGTCAAATTTCTCCCCATCAACTCCATTCGCTACGAATATGTCTTTGAGGTCGTTGTAACCCGTAACTGGCTTACGCAAAACGTGAATTTGATTAAAGATCCCAGCAGTGACCTCAGCTTCTAATCCAAGTGTTCTGCCAGCTACCATCGTTTTAGTGACTTCATCTTGAACTTCTTTGCTGGCGAAACCCATAAAGTTAACGTGAACTTTTTTGAATGCTACGTTGTCTGGCAACTTTTTCTTTATCTGCTCGACAATAGGTTCAAAGTTGTAACAAGCTGGACACCAATATGAAAAGAACTCCATTACCTCGGGTTTGTCACTGGCTTTTTGCGCAATAACTGTATAGTGCTTCCCTTCCTGCCAGTACACAGCTTGAGAGCAAGCTTGAGTAGAAAATAACAATGCCATTAGCGCAAGGGTAATAAACTTTTTCATTTTAATTCTATTCCTACATATAAGTGGGGCAAAGCCTATCACAGGCTTTTACAAAATAAGAGACCTGTGAAACAAGATTTAACGTTTCTGTGAAGAATTTCAAAAGGATTAATTTTGAGTTCAGTCTAGGCTTTAATAGCCAGGTGTTAAACTCAGTGGTGCTTCATTCAATTGGGATAATTGCTCTTTCAGCGACAATATCTGTTGTTCCCAATATTTGGCTTCTCCAAACCATGGAAAGGCCGCTGGAAAAGCGGGGTCGCTCCAGCGCTTGTCCAACCACGCCATATAATGAACCAAACGCATCGCTCTTAGCGGTTCTATGAGCTTTAATTGCTGAGGATCAAATTCACAAAATTCTTCATAAGCTTCCAAGAGCACGTCCAATTGCAACAATTGGTTGGCACGATCTCCGGATAACATCATCCATAAATCTTGAATTGCGGGACCTGAGCGACAGTCGTCCATGTCCACAAAAGTTGGACCATCTCGCCACAATATATTGCCGGGATGGCAATCCCCGTGTAAGCGAATGTTGTCGACATTAAATAGCCGGGATTTGGTAGCCTCTATCACCTGCTTTAGGATAGTGAAAAAAGCATCGTGTAGCTGCGCAGGGACAATTCGGCTTTCGCTCAGTTGGCTGAGCGGCTGATCTAAATAAGCGAGAGGCTCGATACTAGGCCGGAATACAAAAGGCTTGCTTGCCGCCACGGCGTGTATACGCCCAATAAAGCGTCCCATCCATTCCAGCTGTTCAAGATTATCCACTTCAAACTGACGGCCACCCACGGATGGAAACACGGTGAAACGATATTGCTGCCAAATGTGCAGAGTTTTTTCTTGCAGCGCAATCGGCGCGGCAATAGATACCTCGTGAGCGAGTAATTCCAAAGTGAAATCGTGTTCTTCTTGGATTTGCTGATCGCTCCAGCGTTCGGGACGATAAAACTTCACTACATAGCGTTTATTTTCAACGTCTTTAAACTGATAAACCCGGTTCTCGTAGCTATTCAACGCCAACAGACCAGAGTCTACCACGATGCCCGTGGACTCAATGGCGTCCAGAATTAAATCAGGCGTTAACTCAGAAAAATTAAACTCAGCCATTAGCGATACAAAAACTTACTAGGTTCTTTGACCGCGATAGACTCATCTTCAAGCGCGACCACACTAATGGTTATCTTTGTCGATTTACTCTCAAGTAGTGCCGGGTCTACGGCAACACTGATTGGCAGCGTGAATACTTCTCCGGCAGCGGCGGTAATTGTGTCTTCACCGATGTATTTTAACTCTGGTAATCCTTCCACAGTGACTTTATAGGTATATTCTTGCTGCGACTTATTCAGAATTTTTAGGGTATATACGTTTTCTATTTCACCTTCAAAGTTCTCTCTAAACAAGGAGTTGCGGTCTCTTATGATATCGACCTCAAGAGGAACACGGGACACCAAATCTGCTACTAACAGGCCAACCATGATGGCAAGCACCACAAGATAGCCCACCATTTTTGAACGGAATATATGGGTTTGTTTGCCTTGCAGTTTATGTTCGCTGGTGAACGAGATAAGCCCTTTGGGGTAGTTCATTTTTTCCATGACCCCATTACATGCATCTACACAGGCGCCACAGTTAATGCACTCATATTGTAGTCCGTTTCTAATATCGATTCCCGTCGGGCAAACTTGAACACACAAGTTACAATCAATACAGTCGCCAAGGCCTTTTTCTTGACGTTTTTCCAACGGCATTTTTCGGCCTCTTGGGCCTCGCTTTTCACCGCGTTTGGCATCATAAGCAACGATTAGTGTATCCGCGTCGAACATAACTGATTGGAAACGTGCGTAGGGGCATATGTGGGTACACATAATTTCGCGCATCCAGCCTGCATTGCCATAGGTACAAAGGGTAAAAAACAGCACTGAACCGGTGGCCGCGGCGGTCGCACCAAAAGTAAAGAAATCGACAAATAGAGCGCCGATGGGCGTGAAGTAGCCTACAAAGGTTAATGAGGTGAGTAGCGCCAGAATTACCCAACATAAGTGTTTCAGAAACTTGCGGATAAATTTATCAAAATCCATCGCGCGTTCGTCTAGCTTGATACGTTTATTTCGGTTCCCCTCAATTTTGTGCTCGAACCAAATAAACATATAGGTCCACGTGGTCTGTGGACACATAAAACCACACCACACTCTACCTGCCACTGTTGTGACAACAAATAACGCGAAGGCCGCGATAATAAATATCCAAGCCAGAACAGTCAGATCTTGTGGCCATAAGGTGAGACCAAAGATATGGAAGCGCTGTTCTGCAATGTCTAGCAAAACGGCCTGTCGACCATCGAATTGTAACCAGGGAATTCCGGCAAATAATAGAATGAAAAACCCACCAAAAAAGCGACGGAATGTCTCTAGCGCGCCTTTTACTTCACGGACGTAAATATGACTTCTTGGTGTGTATTGGTCGTCGTGACGGGCGCTATCTGGCTTGTGAACCTTGATGGGTTGGATAACTTTGACCGGAATGGCTTCGCCACTTGCTTTATTGGGAGATGTGTTCTGGGGATCGCTCATGAAAATAAATGCATAACATACGTTCTGATCTGACTCTTATTGTATCAGCTATTACAGGCACTTACTGACTTTCTTGAAATTAGATTGATTTAAAACAATGTTTAAAACGTTATACCTATGAGGCTTTTATTGACGGGCTTTCAAGAGTTATTGTGAATTAGGCCGCATTATGGGCAAACATACTTTAATTTTGTGGCGAGATGCGCGATATAGGTTAAAATTTGAAGAAATTAAGGTCTAAATTAGCAACATGAAAAAGGCAATTATTATATTTATCGAAATAGCTTTGCTATGGACGGTGTTGCAAACTTCTTTCGTACAACATCTTTTGAATGATACTCAATCAGATGTGAGTGACTGGCTTGCCGATGTCACCGGTTTTTTTGATAGTCGTTCTTTAGCCGGACTTCGGCAGAACATAGCGCCATTTACTGAAAGTCTCGATGAACCTCAGCGCGCCTATTTAGAAGATGTTACTAATGACCTGCAAAAATTGCAGAACTTCAATAACCTTTATTGTAAAGGCGATGATAAAAACCCGTTTGTATATGGTGAAACCCTGCAGATTTTATGTGCTCAAATTGCCAGTAGTGAGGTGTTAAGACGCAGTTGAGAGTCATTTAGACAGTCTGCTTTTGTGGATAACTCAACACAAACTTTGCACCGCCTAATTCCGAATTTACTACCTGATAATCACCCTCGTGCCAATGTTGTATCTTGGCAACAATTGCTAAACCTAAACCGGCGCCACCTTGATGCCTGTTGCGGCTCGGGTCTGGCCTAAAGAAGGGTTCAAACACCTTGTGGCGAATAGGCTCAGGCACTCCATCACCATCATCCTCGACACTAATATAAACTATTCCCTCTTGTTCAAAGGCATTTATGGTGACTTTGCTTTTTGCGTATTTAAGGGCGTTGTTGAGCAAGTTCATCATGGCTCTTTCTAGAAAGTGACCATCTGCCATCAAATGAACGTTACCAATAGTATTGGATAGGGTAATGCCAGCACATTTGTCTTGGGGCAGATTTCCGATAAGTTGCTCGGCAAGCTTTTGCAAATGAATTTCGGCAAAGGACAGTTCCGGGATTTGTTGTTCTGAACGAGAGAATTCCAGCATTTCTTGTATGAGAGTTTCTAACTCAACGAGATCTTCACGCATAGAATCTCGAGTAACGCCCTCGGGTACCGACTCCAGGGCGAACTTTAATCTTGCCAGTGGAGTGCGAAATTCGTGGGCAACGGCGCTGGTCAATTCCCGTTGATTTCTAAGCAGGGCTTGTACTTGGTTACTGAGTTGATGTAACGCGTCGGCGATGTTAGTTACTGTCGAGTTTTTTGAGAGTTTTACCGGTACAAGTGAGCCGTCTGGCTGTAAAGAAAGTGCACTACTTTCGAGGTTGCGAATGTCTCTCCATAGAGGCCATGACCACGCCGCAATGAGTAAGGCCAAGAGTGAGAAAAAGGTCAGGCTATACCAAAAAAAACTGTCTTGAGAATCGAGTGCTGGAAAGGTGAAGTGAACCAGTTGTGCGTCGTTCAATTTCAAGTAAATATGTTGTGAACCGTCTTCGCCGTAACTGATAATGTAAGGGGAACTCTCGTTAAAGTTGCTGCCATCAATATTGACAGAAGCCAGAGGTAAGTACTGATATTGCAATTGGTTGTTCGCTGCGAAAGACTCTAGTGCGCTTCGACTTTTAATATTGCTTAATGCACTAGCCAAACGTTGAAGTTCTTGGTCACCTGATTGTGGCTCGAACACCAAATTGTCCAAAATCGCGGATAGACCGACAAGTGCCACCGCAATAAAGACATAAAGGCTGATAAAAAGTCTGAGCACTTACAGCTTCCAAGCATCAGCGACAAAGAAGAAGCCCTTGCCCCAAATTGTTTTGATGCGAAAAGGTGCTTTGGCATTATCTTTTAATTTTTTGCGTAAGCGCGATATTCGGACATCTGCAGAGCGGTCAACACCGTCGTATTCCCTGCCGATGATCTTGGTATATAAGGTATCTCGGTCAATGACTTCGGAGGCATGACTTGCCAGCAGCCACAGCATATCAAACTCATGACTGGTCAGTTCGATATGCTCTTTGCCCAATTTGACTTTGCGACTGAGCTTTTCAATGTGTAAATCGTCAAATTGTAACGTATTGGGGTTCTTCTGAGGTTTATCGATGACTTCTGCAGGAACTGCCAGGCGTCTCAGGATGGCGTGTATCCTAGCTAGCAATAAGCGCGGCTCCACCGGTTTGACAATGTAATCATCCGCCCCTAATTCAAGCCCGACAACTTGATCGAAATTGTCACCTTTTGCAGTCATAAACAAAATTGGGGTTTGAAAGGTCTGTCTTAGTTCTCTGCACAGTTGTAGCCCATCTTTGCCAGGCAGCATTATGTCTAATATGACTAAATCAGGACTATAGCTAGACACCTTTTGCAATAAGTCACTTCCGTCGCCCAGTTCCAGTACTTCAAGATTATTATTGCGTAAAAATTGGCTGGTTAACTCGCGTAACTTGAGGTCGTCCTCTACTAAGATGATTCTGTGCATTAAAAGAGACTCCAGGGATTGCGTACCCTTCTTTTTTTCACGATAGGTGATGTTGTTTGAATAATAAGTTTGGTTTCGTATGCCGTTTTGCCTGCAAGCAATACACTAAAACGTTGTTCTTTATTAAATTCTACGTCTACTTCGATATATTCAGAGGTTGATTGGGCGCAACTTAGGATGATGTCTTCTAGTGCGAAACAAACTTCTGTCGCACTGTTGCCAAGTAGCTCCTGAGGCACTTCTATCGTTAGTTTTAAGTTACAAACGTCCCCCCGCTCCTTTACCAAACAGGTAGTTGGAATTACTTTCCAGCTGTTGGTTACCGCTACACTTTTCTGGATGTTAAGACAACTAAGCAGTAACAAGATAGTCAGGAGTTGACGATGCATTTAGTTAGAAGCGATAGGTTACTCCCGTGAAAAAGGTCATTCGTTCTGACTCTTCTACTAATGGGCTATCTGTCATACCTTTGTCCAAATGGGTGTATTTGCCGAAAATTAACCATTGCCAGTTTTCATTGAGTCTGCGTCGAACTGACACGCGAACTGAAGGAAAAAAGCCAGCCTTGGCGTCGTAGAATAGGTTTTCAGAAACGCCATCTCTGACGTCAATTCCGTAGTAATAATCTAGTAGATTGGCGCTCTTCCAAGCTAGGGAAAAGGCCGGTGATATCATCCAATCTGCAAGATGATATTTGTGCCTGTAGGTTACAATAGCCTGCTGGCCTTTGTGCACGCTACTGATATCTTGAAGTAGTGATAGTGACCATTCACTATCATTTTTATACCAGTGAAATCGAACTCCCGCATCGATTGCCCAGTCTCTTTCAGCAACATCGTCTACCCCGATATTCGTGGCAAATTGCACTGTTTCGTTACTGTCTTCGTCGAGCGCAGGTACTTCCGGGAGGCTGGGTAACGGATCTGAGGTTAATGAATCACCCGGTGATGCCTCTGGCAAAAATACATTAGTAGCAAAACCGCGACTAAAATTACCGCGTTCACCATTGATGCTGACGAAGGTTTCCATCGCGAAGTCATCGGTGTTTTGCCATTGATAACCGATTTCAGTGTTGTCTAAATACCAATTTTCACCATACCACGCCACATCGGGCACTATATAAAGAGGTGTGTTTTCGCTTTGATACAGTGGATTGGTTGTTGTGCCGATGCCTAGGGCAACAGTGATTTGTAGCTCGTTTACCGGTGTGCAGACTTCGCTGTCTTTTTCATCAGCGCACAACGCCTGTTCAGCATAACTGTGCACTGGCAAGCACAAGCACCCGAGAAGACAAATTTGCTTCCAGGTTCTCTTCAATGCTTTGTTAGTGCCAAATGAGGCCATTTTATTACACGCGACTGCTGACATGGTTCCAGCTTAACAAAGCTTTTTGCATAGCTCATCACCGGATTACAAATTTTCACAAAGTGTAAAGGATTGGATCGGATTTATTTAACCCAACTGCATAAGATGGAGTTGTGGATTAAGACCTCTTGTGACAATTTTTGTTTTTGCTGTTGGAGAACGCAAATGAAACTACAATTTATAGCTATCGCAATCAGTACTGGACTACTTACTGCCTGTGGCGGTTCCAATTCGACTACGACTGAACCGAATCCGCCGGCGCCGCCAGAGCCTGTGGTTCCTGAGATCAATAACCCGCAAGCCTTCTCGGGTAAATTGGTAAAAGAGGGACCCACCTCTTTTGAGACGTATTTGAAAAATGGTATTTATACAGCGCTGGGCAATTACAGTACCGAGGAATCTGCTCCTGTTGCTGTGCCTGTGACAGCACCAACAGCTGATTCCGCTGGTGGTAATGGCCGTTTTTCTGGCACCAATACGCAAGAACAAGGCGTGGATGAAGCAGACCGTGTTGAGTACAATGGCACGCATATGTTTATTGCAACACAACCTGTTTGGCGTCCGGATGCTTACGAACAACCTGCAGTTCGCATCCTCCAGCGCAATGACGATTTCAGTATGACAGAAGTCGATCGAATTGAGTTGGATGAAGAAAATACCAACATCACAGGTATGTATCTCTACCAACAATCTTTATCCGTGGTATCCAGCGGATATCCGATGATGACGTTTGCGGATATCGCCGCACTTACGCTTCCTGAAGGGGCTTTTCAAGACGCTATCAACCTCTCTATCTATGACACCAGCGATCCTGCTAATAACAGTTTAGCGACGGATATCGACATCGAAGGATGGTTAATTGGCAGTCGAAGAATCGACAACAACATCTACTTAATCTCTGCATTTCAACCGAGAATCGAAGGATTGAACACACCAGAATCAGACGAGCAGGCCATCGCTACTTATAATCAGATTCTGGATACTCCCATTGAAAGTATCATGCCTACCATCACAGTGAATGGCGTTGAGTCTAGCCTTAATAACGCTGAAGATTGTTATATTCCGGAGGCTGCTGGAGAAGATGATGGCTATGCACAAATTGTTAGCGTGACGCGTATCAACGTAAACGACAGTAGCGACATTGAGTCAATGTGCATGAGCGCCTATGCCGATATTTCGTATATGTCTACTGAGAATTTGTATCTGGCGGCTTATACAGAAGGAGGTACTAATCTGCATAAAATCAGCATAGGTGACAATTTAGATTATCAAGCGTCCGGAGAGGTATCTGGCTATCTTGGTGGTAACAATCCTCAACTGCGTCTGAGTGAGGCGTCCGGTTATTTGAGAGTTGTTACGACCGATTGGAGAACTGAGGACAACGAACACAAATTGTTTGTGCTTGAGCAAAGTGGTGCTGATCTAACTCAGGTTGCTGTATTACCAAACGACGAACAACCAGAAGCGATTGGCAAACCCGGCGAAGACATCTACGCGGTTCGCTTTATCGACGACAAAGCCTACATTGTGACTTTTTTGCGAATAGATCCACTGTACGTTATTGACCTGACAGATAATACTGCGCCTGCCATTGCCGGTGAATTGGAGATCCCAGGCTTTTCAAGTTACTTACATCCTATGGAAAATGGCTATTTGTTGGGGGTTGGCCAGGAAGTTAACGGTGGTGCCTTGCCAGAAACGGGCAGCGCTCCCGTAATTGAACCAGTGACCCCAACGGGCATGAAAGTCTCTCTTTTCGATGTGTCAGATCCGTCGAATCCGCTGGAACTGGCTACTGTTGTCAGAGAAAATAGTTATACCCCTGTTGAATATGATTATCGAGCCTTGTCAGTGTTAAAACTCGACGATGCTTATAGATTCGCATTGCCTATGGAAACCTGGGGATCTGAAGAAGATGAAGCGGGCAATAGAATATGGAGTACTCAAAGCAAACTGATAATGATGGACGTCAATGCGGCGAGTGGTCAGGGAAGTCTCACTGTAACTCATGAGTTACAGGCGATTAATGATCCTGAGTACTACATAGGTGCTTGGGATGACCGAAGCGTGATCCATGAAGATAATGTTTTTTATCTACACGGAAACGCAGTTTGGCACAGTCTCTGGGCAAAAGACGCAGAGGCGAATGGCCCATACTAGTTTGATAAGGATAAGGTGAATTCCACACCTTAACACGGACGTTATTCCCCCTAGCGGTCGACAGTGATTGTCGACCGCTTTTTCATTCGATTAAAACTCCGTTCTAAAATCGTATTTTTCAATTAGCACAATTAAAAAGGCAACATTTATCGAAATAATAGATTGGTTGTATAGATATTTTGCTCTTTTAATTCGATGACTCCTAGGTGATATTGTTTGCAACGGGCAAGGCATTAGCGACCAAAATTATGGCCAAAGAATGCCTGTCGAGCGACGAAAACTGTCTATACTGAAAGGCACCTGTTCAGGTGCAAAGACTGGAGAACCTATGAAAGCGTCTGATTTATTTGTTAAAGCATTAGAAGCAGAGGGAGTCGAATATGTATTCGGTATTCCCGGTGAAGAAAACCTAGACTTACTGGAATCTCTGCGTCACTCAAGCATAAAGCTCATTTTAACTCGTCACGAACAGGGGGCGGGTTTTATGGCTGCAACTTATGGTCGTTTGACCGGTAAAGTGGGCGTGTGCCTGTCTACTTTAGGCCCGGGTGCAACAAATCTTGTAACGCCTGCCGCCTATGCGCAATTGGGAGCAATGCCGATTTTAATGATTACTGGTCAAAAACCGATTAAAACCAGCAAACAAGGGCGCTTTCAGGTGATCGATGTGGTCGACATGATGCGGCCCATTACCAAATACACTACCCAGGTTGTCAGCGGTGACCGCATTCCATCGGTGGTACGAGAAGCGTTTCGTATAGCGCACGAAGAAAGGCCTGGCGCGGTTCATATTGAATTACCAGAAGACATTGCCGCAGAAGACACTACTACTGAACTGTTGGAGGCCAGCACAGTTAGACGACCAATAGCGGAATACAAGGCTATCAATAAAGCGGTTGATATGATTGAGTCAGCGAAATCACCGGTGCTTTTAATAGGTGCAGGTGCCAACCGTAAGTTAACCAGTAAGATGCTGACAGAGTTCGTTGAGAAAACCGGTATTCCATACATAACGACTCAAATGGGTAAAGGTGTTTTGGATGAGAGGGGCGAGCTGTTTCTGGGTAATACCGCATTATCAGACGGCGACTTTGTACACAGAGCTATTCAAGCGGCAGATCTCATCATAAATGTTGGCCATGATGTTGTGGAAAAGCCACCGTTTTTCATGAAACCAGGTGGTCAGCAGGTGATTCATATTAACTTTGCGTCAGCATCAGTTGATCCCGTGTATTTCCCGCAGTTAGAGGTGGTTGGCGATATTGCTAACAGTATCTGGCAAATTAAAGAGCAAATTAGCAAACAAGACAGCTGGGATTGCAGTTTCTTCAGCAAAGCGCATGACGCCTACGTGGCACATCGCGCTGAGAGTGAGAACGATGACAGATTCCCCATCCTTCCGGAACGTTTTGTGAAAGATATTCGTGAAGCGATGCCGCCTGAAGGCATAGTGACTTTAGACAACGGGGTGTACAAAATATGGTTTGCCCGTAACTATCCTGCAGCGCTACCCAACACATTATTACTAGACAACGCTTTGGCGACCATGGGCGCGGGACTACCGTCCGCGATGGCCGCTAAAATGGTGCATCCTGACAGACCGGTAATTACTGTGTGTGGTGACGGTGGTTTCATGATGAATAGCCAAGAGTTGGAAACCGCGGTGCGTCTTAACTTACACATTGTAGTGTTGATTTTGCGTGATGATGCCTACGGTATGATCAAGTGGAAGCAATCCAATATGGAGTTTGAAAACTTCGGTTTGGATTATGGGAATCCTGACTTTGTAAAATACGTAGAGAGTTACGGTGGTAAAGGGTGGCGCGTCAATGCCGCAGATGAATTAATGCCATTGGTGAAGCGCTGCTTAGAAGAACCTGCTGTACATCTAATTGACGTACCTGTTGATTACAGTCTAAATGACCAGACATTGAACCAAACCATAAAGCAGCTTAGCCAACAGATTTAAGGAAATTGTCATGAGTACTAATCAACTAGCCGCTAGCTATCCCTATTTTTTGGCAAACAAGGCGGTTTATGCAAATGAAGACTTGGTTGTAACCAATAAATATACCGGCGAGCCTGCGACTAAAGTTGCGCTGGCCGATGCGGCTACTATTGATGCCGCGATAGCCGCGGCAGATGCAGCTCAAGGGGCGCTGCGTAAAATGCCGGCATATGAGCGACAAGATATCTTGAATCACTGTGTAAAACGGTTTCAAGAGCGCTTCGAAGAATTAGCTTACGCCCTATGTATAGAAGCGGGTAAGCCAATTAAAGATGCTCGTGGTGAGGTAACACGGCTTATTGATACATTCCGAATAGCGGCTGAAGAAGCGGTGAGAATGGAAGGTGAAGTCATGAACTTAGAAGTGACACCGCGTGCCAAAGGCTATCAAGGCATGTATAAACGTGTCCCAATTGGCCCTTGTTCATTTATTTCACCGTTTAACTTTCCGTTAAACCTAGCGGCTCACAAAGTGGCTCCAGCGTTGGCTGTTGGTTGCCCATTTGTGTTAAAACCGGCAAGTAGAACGCCGATTGGTGCCATAATTATTGGTGAAATTCTGGCTGAGACTAACTTGCCTGAAGGTGCCTTCTCAATTTTACCCTGTAGCCGAGATGGCGCTGACTTGTTTACTACAGACGATAGGTTCAAGCTTTTGAGTTTCACTGGCTCACCGGGCGTTGGCTGGGATTTGAAAGCAAAATCGGGTAAGAAGCCGGTTGTTTTGGAGTTAGGCGGTAACGCCGCTTGTGTCGTCGATGAGGATGCTGATTTAGACGATGCGATCGAACGCATTATATTTGGTGCTTATTATCAATCTGGACAAAGCTGTATTTCGGTGCAGCGCGTGATTGTGCATGAGAGTTTATACGACGAGTTCAAGCAGCGTTATGTGGAAAAAGTGGCAAACCTGGTACATGGGGATCCATTAAACGAAGATACGTTTATCGGTCCTATGATTTCAGTATCGGAAGCTACGCGCTTAGATAATTGGATCCAGGAAGCGAAGACCGCAGGTGCTAATGTACTTTGTGGTGGAGAGCGAGATGGTGCCATGTTGCAAGCAACAATTTTGGAGAATGTACCAGATGATGCCAATGTTAACGCAGAGGAAGCGTTTGGTCCGGTGTCTATCATAAGTTCATTTAGCGATTTTGATGCCGCGCTAGAAGAAGTTAACAACAGTCAATTCGGCTTGCAGGCAGGGATATTTACCCGCGACCTATACAAGGCGCACAAGGCCTGGAATGAATTAGATGTAGGGGGCGTGGTCATTGGCGACGTGCCAAGTTGGCGAGTCGATAACATGCCATACGGTGGCGTGAAAGAGTCTGGACTGGGTCGAGAAGGCATTAAATTCGCTATGGAGGATATGACTGAATTACGATTAATGGTGATTCGAACTCCACAATCATAAAACTTGTCGGAGATCCCTGACACTGATTGTCAGGGATCACGTCTGATAGCTACCTCGCGTTTATGGCATCCTTGTACAACACTTATATAGTTTTTTTAGTAGTAGAAATGCACGCGAAACAGTTCGGGGGAATCTGGGTATGCGAATCTTGTTGTTAATGCTGATTTTGCTAAGCACGTTGGCATCGGCACAACAACCAACGCTTAAAGTTTATGCGGGCATTACTCCCGGTCTGCAATACTATGAAAATGAAGCTATTACAGGCTCGGCTTTTGCTGTCGTCGATCGGCTTATGGCGGCCTCAGGATTGCCTTATGAAATTCATCTCACCAATTGGGCACAAGCACACAGGCAATTTAACTTAGACCCCAATAGTTTGGTTTTCTCCATTTCCAGAATGGACAGCCGAGAAACTAAATATCAATGGCTAGTTAATTTAGCTAAGTTGAACTTGGGTATTGCACAGGCTAAGAATAGACCCGCAATTTCTGTGAACAACTTTAACGAGCTTAGGCAACACAAGTTGGCTGTGGTGCGCAGTACCAGTACTCATGAGACCTTACTTAACCACGGATTTATTGAAAACCGAGATTTCACGACCGTGGCGACATCGCAAAAGTTGGTAAAAATGGCTGAAACCGGTATGGTGGACTTCGTTTATTACGAATCTACATTGACGCCGATTATCCTTTCTATGTTGGGCTATGAATCAGACTTTTTGCGGCCGTTGCCCATTGAAGTGCCCGACAATACCTCAATCTACCTCGCTGCACATCCTGAATTTGATAGTAAGTTTGCCGACCAAATTAAGGATACCCACGAGAAGTTGACGAGAGTAAAGTCTTACCAGCAGCTACTTGATAATGTGTTGCCGAACTCAGAACCTCGATTTTCTCAATAGATATGTTTTTTCAACAATTGTAAAAGGCTCAATCCGGCTCATATTCCATGTATAAATCCGCCCTTTGGTAATGTGAGCTAGTGGGACTGGGTTTGTGTTTAAATCCCATTTTTTCGTAGAGTGTAATGGCAGGTGTTAAGCGCTTATTGGATTCTAAGAACAATAATGTCGCGGAAGAGCTTTTAAACTTCTCAATGGCGAACAACATCAGTTTCTTACCAACTTTCAAGCCCTGATATTTTTCTGTGACCGCCATTTTGGTCAATTCAACTCGCTGTTGTTCATCTTTCATTAAAGCCACAGTACCGATGACATCCCCCTTGTAGATGGCGAAGTAAATACTGCCACCTTTGTCGATGATATGAGTTTGCGGATCTGATAACACCATGTTGTCGTATTGCTCAACATAAAAGTATTTCTCAAGCCATTCGACATTGAGCCTCTTGAAATCATTGGCGTATTCTGGCTTAAACGGCTCAATTGTCACGTCATCCGCAGCTCGGAGTTTTTGCCTAGCGAGTACGCGCTCAGATACCGTGGCCGATTTGTTTTGCTGTTCAAGATTGCTAATACTTGCTAGCAACGAATGCTCGGTGCTGCTTAACATCTCGTCTAGGCAGCCACGTAACTCTTGCCAGATGGGTATTAATCGGTCAATAAGTTGCTGACCAGTTTTAGTAAGTGTCAATAAACGCTTGCGATCATCTTTTGGGTGGGGTTTGTTACTCACATAATCCCAGGTAATCAGCTTTTTACTCATTTGATTCACGGCAGGGTGAGTAATGCCAAGTGCATCCGCAAGTTCGGTGATACTGGCATCGCCGTGTTGGTGCAATAAAAACAACAGCGATGTAATTCTGGAGGACAGTTGAATATCTAGTGAGGCATAGATTTTATCAACTTCGTCATAGAGCGTATCACTCAAACGTTTGAGGCGAGTACCTAAGAACAGTTCCCCTAAATCTTCAATTGATTGCATGTTTTTCACAACTATGTAAGTTATTACGTAAATTGATACGTAATAACTTACATAAAATGGCGTGCCAGATGCAAGTCTTTTTTCTCGGCACAAAAAAGCCCGCATGTGCGGGCTTCAAATTTATGGTGAGAAGTTGTTCTTAACCTAGCTTGTCACTCGCAATATGGTAACGAGGATCTTCATTCACGTTCATCTCAACGTATTTCTGAGCTTTGGTTAACAAATCTCGGCATTCTTCACTGATGTGTCTTATATGAAGTTTTTTGCCATTTTGTGTGTATTTATCCGCAAGATTATCAATCGCATCAAGACCGGATGAATCCCAAATACGCGATTCATTGAAGTCTAGCACCACATCCTGAGGATCGTTGGCAGGATCGAATAGTTCCCTAAAATGTAATACCGAGCCGAAGAACAGAGGTCCTTCTAACTCATAGACTTTCCATCCGTCTTTATCAGTATGAGTACGTGCGTGAATGTGAGTTGCGTGTTTCCATGCGAAGACCAGTGCTGACATGATAACCCCAACGACCACTGCGACTGCCAAGTCAGCGATAACTGTGATAGCAGTTACGGCGAAAAGCACAAAGGCGTCTTCTTTATTAACACCACGGATAATTTTGAAAGAAGCCCATTCAAAGGTGCCGATAACCACCATAAACATCACACCAACCAGTGCTGCCAAGGGGATCATTTCAATTAGCGGGGCGGCGAATAAGATAAAGGCCAATAGCACCAGCGCAGCGGTGATACCCGATAAACGACCACGACCTCCAGAATTGATGTTAATCATACTCTGACCAATCATGGCACAACCGCCCATACCACCAAAGAAACCATTCACGGTATTTGCAACACCTTGGCCAATACATTCTTTATTGCCGCGACCACGTGTATCAGTAAGGTCATCAATTAGCGAAAGGGTAAGTAGTGATTCAATCAAACCGACTAATGCCAAGATAATGGACGTAGGCAGAATAATCATGAAGGTTTCCCATGTAAACGGTACCACAGGAATTGCAAATGAGGGCAGTTCACCAGCCAATGTGACGGTATCACGCTGGTTAGCTGGCACCATGTCTCTTACGAAATCGATAACGGAACGCGCTTCGAGATCTAAACCGTGCACAAGTCCGGTGACTGTTAAAATTGCAACAAGTGATGCAGGTACCGCAGTGGTCAGCTTTGGTAAAAAGAAGATAATTGCCATCGTCAAAAAGGTAAGACCCAGCATTAGATAGAGCAGATTGCCCTGCATCCAAACTTGCATGCCCGAGGTATCTAATATTTTAAACTGCCCTAATTGTGCAAGGAAGATAACGATGGCAAGACCATTCACAAAACCCAGCATAACCGGGTAGGGCACCAGTCTTATAAACTTACCCAGCCTAAACACGCCGGCCAAAATTTGTAGCAAACCGGCCAAAAGCACTGCTGCGAAGAGGTATTGCACACCGTGTGTTGCAACAAGTGCCACCATGACTACTGCCATTGCACCGGTTGCACCAGAAATCATGCCAGGACGACCGCCTATTGCTGAAGTGATTAAGCCCATCATAAAGGCGGCATATAAACCCACCATCGGCTCAACACCGGCAACAAATGCAAACGCGACAGCTTCTGGAACTAGCGCCAGCGCTACTGTTATGCCAGACAAAACGTCATTTTTGACATTACTGTCTTTGCTGGTTATTAAATCAAACATAAGGTTTTCACCAACAGTTGTAACAAAAGGTTGCAGAGTTTATCAGGTTTACCGCATCAGTTCTTTTAAGAAGTTGTTAAATCTGGCGTTATTTCTTACCTAATGCGAGTTTTTTCCAACTTTATTGCAATTGTTTGAATTTCCAGCAGCACAACAATAGTAGGTTTAGTCCAGCGAACACAAAAAGCGCAAACATTATCAGAGCATCTTAGTTATAAAAGTAATTGTCTTAGTACTCGGAGATAAACATGACTAGTTTGTTTAGATGGGGTTTGTGGTTGGCAGGAGTGGTTAACTTTTTGCCAGTACTTGCACCATTCCTACCCGGCGGTGTCACAGGGGCTTAAGGACTTCAAAACGTTGATGTAAATCTATTGGTTTTGTTGCAGCATCGAGCCATTCTATTCGGAATATTGGGAGCCGCGGCGTTCTATTTACTCTTTAGAAAAAATCATGATGTCGCTTTTTACTTGTTGCTTACCAGCATGCTCAGCTTCGTATTGCTTGTTACTCTAAGCGAACCTGTGAATCAATTTTTGTTAAAGTTGTTTTGGATTGATGTTGCGATGGGTGTTCTAATCGTTGCTTGCAGATTGTCAATCGCGATAAGTAGTACATTCAGAAATCGCCAATTCAGCTAATATGAAAAGGCGATTTCTATGGCCATCTTAGTTCGCGAAGGAGTATTCCATCTCATAGATGTAATCTAGAGACGGGAATTGCCAAAGTTCTATCGCTTGCGCCACGCATTGCGCATAAGCTTTTGACTCACTTGGTGTTGCGAGTTCACCATCTGTGATGATTTCGATGTTATTAATGTCGCCTTCGGCTTGTATGGTGAAGGCAATGCCGCCCCTCTCATGTTCTCCGTGAAGATCGGAGCACAAATCAAAGTGAATTTGGTGCTCCGCCATAATCTGATCGGCGATTCTAAAAAAGGTGTCGTCAGACATATCAACAGACCGAAGTGCCACCGCAGTCATATCAGTTATACCGCCGCCACTGGTTGTTTTAGCGACTTGCTGGGTTCTACAAATAAGAGCTGGTTTGGCATTGCTATCATGACAAGAATAGACGTTTGATTTTGGTCTACCACACGAGTGACTACTATTTGGGGCAAGCCAAGGCATTTCGGCATTGCTGTTAATCACCTCTAGACTACTTGTGGATTGATTCATACAAATAACGTTGTAATCGGATTCGGCACCTTGTTGTACTGCCCACAAACGACCTTTAGCTTGCATGGTGACGCTGGCGTTAGCTTCCAACTTGTTCGACTGAGCAACATTTACTAGTCCCTTGCTGCGTTCAGGTACAATGGTTAACGTTTGTTCCGCCGAAGCCAGGGCACTCCAAGTCATCGACATGGTAGCCGCACCGACCAAGCTAAGTTGAGCTAAATATTTCACTAGTGAACGCGCAACTCTGTGTTTTGCCGTGTTCATGTTCTAACCTCCTAAATGCAACAAGGTTGAAAAATTATAACCAGTTTCCGATCAGAACAAAGGCTGACCAAAAGAATGGATGTTGGTATTTGGGCTCTTGCAACATACTTGCCTGAGCTTGGCGCAGTGCTTCAGCTTTGCTGATTCCTGGTGTTCGCAAATTTGCATAGAAACGATTCATTAGTTCAACTGTCGCTTCATCAGATACAGCCCAAAGTGCGCCCAGCGCACTGCGTACTTTCGCTCTTAACGCTATGCCGCTGATGCCAAGTGGTGCTCTGTCGTCGCCTTCAGCGGTCTGACAGGCGCTAAGTGTGAGTAATTCAATAGGGGCTTTTTGAAACTTCTCATTCACCAATAGGGTTTCAAGTTGCTCCATGGTGAGCAGCTCGTCAAATGTCATAATGAAACTGTTTTGTGCTGAGTCTCCGAACACACCATGTGAGGCGATATGTACTATGTCATAGCGCGCGTTCAAGATCTCCGATTCGAATTCTGCTTTTTGGAAATTAGCGTCAGTTAAGGCGGTATGCTGGTATAGCGAAGCGATATGATTAATCTCTTCAGTCACTCCAGGAAGGCGCAGTCGTTGTTTCAATTTATCCAATTGTCTCGTGGTCAGCTCGTCTTGCCCCCAAATAGAGGATTGCTTATTGATAATGCGCAGCTTAGTGGAGCCCATTTCTCGTGTTGCTGTGCTGGCAATATTGGAGTGCTTACTCTGAACCGCTGCTACCATAACTGGCCGTTTCGATTTGATCCTAAGTGAACCCTTCTCAGAAAAAGATCTTGGTTCAGATACGTTTTCAACTGATCTAAAGCGAGCTCGTAAATTATCACTAGAAGCTAGTAAAACAGGACGTTTGTTGACGATTTTCAGTTGTTTATGCGCCGTTGTTTCGTTACCCGATTTGCCTCTTTGCTGACGTTTGTTCTGGCGCGACATAGAGAGTCTTCGCATAGTGATATCTGTGACAGATGAATTGGGGGTGTATTTAGCAACAATTTTGAGTGACCCATTCGTACTTTTATCTGTATTTACAGCAACTAACTGATGTTGAAATCTTTTTTGATGTCGTTGCATGGACATGCGGCGTAATCCGGCTTCAACAGGAATCTTATTAACAATGTTAAGTGCTGAATCTGAGCTAGCAGTCTTAGAGCGGGCATATTCAACAGGTGTTTTGGACACGATGCGCAATTTGCGACGGTTATTATTGATAATTTCGGAGGCTTTCGAGGACGGGGTCAGGTAGCTCGCTTGCTGCGCATACTCAATTCTATTTTGTAGTTGCTTGTCAGTAGCAGCATCGAGTGCTGAATAAATTCGCTTCCCAACATGGCTAACCACCGGACCAGGCTCACTCAGACCTGCCAATAGCACGTTCATGTCTTGCTTAGGTTTTTCAGAGATATCAAATAGACTTAACCCTGGCGAGGTGACAACAGCATAATCGAAAATAAGCGGTCGGCCGCCACTGCTTAAACTGGAAAGGGGTACAAGACGCAAGGCACCATCTGGTAAATAAATCAGTGTGTTGATCTGATATTCGGTTAGTGTGTTCTCGATGGGCGCGATCAACCACTGATAAAATTGCTCAGCAAGTTTATCGTAGTTTGGGTCAAACGAACGCAAGCTGGCTGCGGTACGATGGGCATAGTCAGACAGTTGCTGTTTGGATACCGGCACTATATGTTGGTGAATACGAGCGCCAACACTGACCAGAATTTCTAGCCTGTCGTCGAGCATGATGGGGTAAACGGCAGCGACATCTGTGGCGAGATCTTCCAGCAATTGTTCCTTCGCGCTTTCAAATGTGCAGCGGTTGGCGAAATAATCTTCCAACTCCGATCTTTTAACTAGCTCAATGGTTTCACGAGCCTCTTGTAAAAACGCCTGTTGTTGGGCTTCTGACGCGGATTTTGCTTGTTGCAGTAGCAAATCAGCGAGCTGAGTATAAAGTGGTTCCAGCGTCTCTCTAAATGATGATTTGCCCTGACTATATTGTACGGGAATGTCCTGTCTTATGGCCTCTAAATGTTTTACTGCTCGGCGTAAAGAAGCAATCGCGTAATCCGAATTATTTTGGGCAAGCATAAGGTTAGCCAGTTCCCACTCGAAGCGATACAGCAGGTCTTTGTCACCTTTTTGTTGTGCAAAATGAATGGCCGCTTGTAGGTGTTGGGTTGCGTCAGCATAACGCTTTTTGAAACCGTACAGCTTACCTAATTGCCCTTGTATTTCTGCGTTTTGTCTCGGACTGTTAGAGCTAAAACTCGCTTGTAATCTGGCTAATATGACATACCCAAACTCAACTAATTTGTTTGCTTGCTCCTCAGAAGTGGTGTATTGCAACTGACCAACAACCAGTTCTGCTAATGCTATCGCCATAGTAGTGTCATAGCGCTGACCTAGGATGCTCGCCAGTGACTCTAACGAGCCAAATGCCTGCTTGAAATTCATTTTAGGAAGCGATAGACGAGCGAGGTTCAAGCTTGCTGAAAAGGTCATGGCCGTATCGTTAGACAAGGTAGCAAAATCAAGTGCTTGCTCGTAAAAACCTATGGCAGCGGTTTCATTAGCTCTCGATACTGAAAGGTTACCTAAATAATAGGCATGGTCTCCAGCTAATAAGTACCATTTGTTGTTACTGGCTATTTGCAACGTCTTAGTTAGCAGCAAATAGGCTTGATCGTACTGACGCCTTTGAATTAATAAATTGCCTTGTAAGCCTGCAACGAGAGTATGTGCCTTACTTTTTGGCTCGGTAAGGGCAAGTGCGCGATTTAATTTGGCCTCTGCTTGAAATACAAAACCTAAGCGCCTGTATTGCTCAGCTTCAGCGACAAGTTTGTTAATTTGATTATCGTCAGCATGAACAGAGAAACTAGTAAGAGAAAGGGCTACCAGGATATACGCCGCGACCCAACAGAGCCATCGGTTAACAAGCAACACTTGTCGTCTTGTACACAGTCTAGAATAACGCACAATTTAACCTCAAGTGGATGCCGCGGTCTTGTAATATTTCATCGGCTTTTTCTTGTGCTTCTCGGATCGCATGGCCGTAGATAACTTCCATTTCGACTCTGTCCCAGCCCTGCCAACGAAATCCGCCACCAACCGAAAGCAAAGGTTTAGCACTATCGAGTACGTTTCTTTTGTAACTACCCTCACCGTAATCGGTGAAAACAAAAGCCTGCAAGCTTCCGAGTCTGCCGGAATAATCTAGGTTGTCCCATATACTGCTTTCTATTTCTGCAGATACAATGTAGCCAGTATCGCGCACTAGTTCGTTCTCACGGTAACCTCGCACTGTTCTGGCGCCGCCAATGGCAATTTGTTCCAATGCCAAAAGGGGGGAGTCACTTATTTGTGCATCTGTTCTGAGCAATAACTGGGTATCGTCGTTGAGTCGGCGAGCGTATTGCAATTGCAACAGCAAACTGGAAAAGTTGTTGTCCGGTAAACCGTTTTGGTTGAACGTTGGGTTAAACATATCAAGGCCTTGGCTATATCTGGCATACATAGACCAGGCTTGGTTCTCGTCTCTGATGATGCCAGTAAGTCCTATCCTGACGGCCGCCACTCTTGAAAAACCGTCCTGTTCACCTGCGGCAAAAGAGAAAGGAATATCCAATAATTCCCCTTGATTTTCTCGAACGGACAGTGACAGGCCAAGCGTTAACTGCCGTTTCAATGAACGAATCAAAGGATGGGTGATATAGACCTCAGCACTTTTAAAATCACTTTGAATATCTAGGCTTTGTAACTGCTCAGCAATGACCTCGGTATCATTGTACCCAAGTCGCACGCCAATATTGCTAGTACTACTATTTAATGGGCGCGCATAATCGAGTTCGGCACCTATAGCGCCTTCGCGCTTTCTTAGTTTCAGATATAGACTATCGCCGGCACCACTCAAATTAAGGGTTTGCAAAGAGAGTGAACCCTGGGTTTCGCCGCTACTGGCGGAGCCATAGTTATCGGTCTGAAAATCTACACTATGGCTCTTAGCCCTTTCTACCTGCAGTTTTAATTTACTTTGCCCCAAGTGCTCACTGGGTACAAATTGGCCGTTTAGTTTATTTATTAGCGGGTCACTGAGTAATAGCTGGGATTCCTCTTGGAAAGCCGGCAGGTTAAATACGGCGTTTGGATCCGTAACTAATCGTGAAATGATGTAATCATCAGATAAACCTAGATTACCGCTGAGCTCAATTTCAGTTAATTTACCTTCGACAATTTCAATGGTAACAATGCCATCGCGAATAGATTGTTCAGGTAAGACGGCACCAGAATTAATGTAGCCATTTTTAATGTACAAATTCGTTATTCGAAGGCGAAGTTCCTCTAGATCGCCCAACGTCACCTGCTGTTGCAGTTTGTCTTGTACAACTTGATTTAGTTCAGCATCGCTATAAACACTATTGCCTTGGTATTTGATCGCTTGTAGCAGAAAACTCGGAGCGCCATTATTGTTTTGACTAATGGGAGGACGAGCTTTAGGCAATTCAAAGTCGCTAGTTTTTTCGGTTTCGACATAGTCTGGAATCGCTGGGCGTGTGCGTTCTAAACTTTGCAGAGCTTCTTGCGCATGCGCCGAATACGACCAAACAAAACAAATGCTAAATACAGTGGAACGCAGCACCGCCTTACAGAACATTATGTGTTCCTTTCTGAGTAAAGCAGGTATCGAGCGGTGGTAGGTTATTGTTGGCACCGTTTTCATTAGACAGGGTATTGTCAATTAAGCGAAGCTTAATTTGATTTTCATCTAGCAGCAAAGCATCCAATGATTTTGCTCTTAGTGGTTCGCCTCCTTTACCAGATAAGCCTAAAGAACTGCTACTAGAAGTTTGGCAAGGATTGTTTTGCAGTGGATTAAGGTTAAGTAATTCCGTATTAAACACGGCCAGTTCCCCACTTAAATCGAATTCGAGCGCGCCAATGTTGATATTTCCACTCACGCCATCAGGTGCTGCCGCTTGAATTACACTGTTACCTGAATCTGGAGAGAACACTTGGCGGGTATCATTGTTCGCGATTAAGTTTTGATTTTCGACGATGAGATAAAAACTACCAATATTGATGTTACCGCCACTGAAGTTGTCTCCACCGGTGTTGCCTTGAATAAAACCTGTATCTAACACGATAAATCGCGAACCAATATCGATATTTCCGCCATTGCCGTCACCGGATACCGAGGTAGTCATTACACTACGGGTAATGAAAATTTCGTCGGCATTAAGTGAAATAAAACCGGCATCCGCATCTTCAGCGGATGTGCTAATTTGTGCGCCAATAAGTTGAAACGTGCCGGTGGCGTCTAGCTCAATGTTGCTCGCCGCCGTAGCCCCTTTGCTTTGTGAACTGATTTCAGCCCCATTTAGCACGAGTAAATCTTTGGCTTTGATGGTGATGTTACCGACCGTATCTCCAGCGGTGTTTCTCGCCTGAGAATCTATAGTGATAATCCCTTCTTGCAGTTTAATTTGATCAGTTGCCTCAATGTAAATTGTGCCCACAGAACCACTGCCAGTTGAACCTACGCTACTGTATATGCCCGCTCGCTGAACGGAAAGTGACTCTTGGTTCTCATTGATATCAAGACGTTCGGTAAGAATTGAAATATTGCCAGCATTACCCGTTGTATCAGAGCTGGTATTGATGACGCCACTGTCCTTGATTTGGATATCGTTCGCCGTGATATTAATGACCCCAGCATCACCGAGCGCGTCATAGCTAGAACTACTCTCAATTCCTGTAGTCAGTAACCCCGTTCGTTGCACGTCTATAAATGAACTTAGGAGTAGCAGTTCTCCTTCGTCTTCCGGCAGCACCTCGAATTCGTCGGGTAACTCGTCGAACTCATCTGCAAGTTGTAATTCCAGATAACGTAAATAGGCGCTAAGTGAATCGTTGCCTTGTCCGTCGATGTACAAACTATTGGTAGCAATATTAACTGTACCTGCGTTGCCTGCTGAAGCGAGTGTGCTTGATGTGATTTGGCCGCCATTGATAAGTGATAAATCACCTGCCACTTTAATATTTATGTTGCCCGCATCACCTTCGGCATTTATTGATGTGCTGGATATGCGAGTTGGCAGGCCATTACCATTGAGCTCGAGATTATTCGCGCTAATATTGATAATGCCGGCCTGACCAGCGTAGATGCTGTCTGAGACAATATTGGCGCCGTCGGTCATCTTTATGTCGCCGGTTACGGTAAGGGAAATATTACCCGCATTGCCTTGTGTCAGAGCCGCCGAGCTAGTGATTTCTGAAAACTCACCACTGCGTCCGAAGCCCTGCATCTCAATTTCGTTGGCGCTAATAGATACGTCGCCTGCATCTAGGCCATTTATTGAATTAGAAGCGATTTGCGCGCCATCAGTCATGTCGAGTTTGCCAGACAACTGAATACTAATATCACCTGCCGTGCCGGCGCTGAGAAACTCGCCTTCGGCTTTACTCTCCAATTCGCCACCACGCATAATAAGTGAGTCAGCTTCGATCACGATATTGCCGGCATTACCTCTGCTCTCGCCTTCGGTGGCAATGCCAACATCACCCTGCATTATGATATCCCCAGCCACTTTTAGGGTAACATCCCCTGCATTGCCACTAGTTAGTGCGTTGCTGATATAAGAGGCTACTTCATTGATATCTAAGTCTTGGGGTGGTGTACCGTCGAATTGATTGTTCACAAATTCAACAATCGCTTCTGGGTCAATCAGGTCGATTTGAGCGGTAAAAATAGCAGCAACAAACTGTGCAACTTCTTCAAAGCTAACGCCAGACGCAGCTTCGTTTGCAATATTGTCAAAGATGAACTCCACAATGTCTTCTGGGTCAAGCATGGTTGAACTGCTACTAATGCCGGTATCTTCTAAGTCTGGATCTGCCGACATAGAAATACTGGCCGCTTCGATATAGACGTCACCAGCGTCACCATTGTTGGAGGTGTCGGAGGTGATGTTAGCACCTGCTTGCATGACCAGTTGACCTGATACCCGGATATCTATTGAACCTGCGTTACCACTTGAAAAGGGGCCTTCGGTAGAACTATTAATGCCTGCTGCTGAACGACCGCCATTACCCAGCATGAGTAGGTTACCGGCGCGAATTTGCATATTACCCGCATTGCCTTCACTAACCGAACCCGTGGTAACAAACGTGTTGCCAAACATCTCAAAGTCTTCGCTAACATTTATATAAATGTCGCCTGCATCACCCGAAGCAGTGGGGCCTAGTGTATTGCTGCCAATGACATTGCGCTCGCGTTCTTCGCCGCTGTCCAGAACCAGATTTTGGGCGTTGATGATAATATCGCCTGAGTTACCATCGCCAACGGTAATTGATACTATCTGCCCGCCATTTAATAAGGTCAGATCTTCGGCTAGGTTAATAGTGATAGAGCCAGAATTGCCCTGCGGAGCATTAGCTATTTCTGTTTGCAGTCCACTTAGGCTCTGGATACCGACGAGTTCTTCGATGTCTCTGGTGTTCTCATTTTCTTCAATCAGCATGGAATTGGCGTTAATAACGACATCACCAGCATCACCGTTACCCAGTGTACTGGCGTTAATTTGTGCATTACCTATCAGTTCAATCGCCCCATTTATATTGAGGACAATATCTCCTGCATCGCCGTCTCCGTCGGTAAAGGTAGAAAGGCTAGACGAGGCAGCTGAGGTACCAGTGTCTATTGAAAGACTACCTGCGGTGATATTGATATCACCACCTTGGCCACCGAAACGCACCTGATTGATTACCTCAGTATTGCTACCGAGCGTTAATTCGTTGTTTATCGTTAAATTGATATCACCTGCTTGTCCCGAATCAGAGCGAGATTCAATTGAAAGGCGCGTACCAGTACCGTCGCTAGCGCTTTTTAATTCCAGGCTATTCGCAGTAATATTAATAGAGCCGGAACTACCGGCGCCAGTGGTTGCAAGCGATACATGACTGTCTTTTATTTCGATTTTGTCGGCGTTTACGTGTAACCCGGATTCGTTATCGTCAGCACCATCATTCACAACAGATAGGAAGCTGTCTTTGATTTCAACGTCTTTGCTCAAAATTTGGAGTTCGTTTTCGCCCTCACCTTCGACTTTAATGTCGCTATTTTTGATTTCTATGCTGCCGTTGCCGGTATAGAGCTCCTGTCTAACTGACAATGTTGCATCGTCCGAGCCTACTGCGACAAATGACACTTTGCCGCCATCGTGTTTTACTTCACTGCTTTTGATTTCAATATCAGATGCGCTAAACGAGCTGGTTCCACCGGTATCCAGCTTAATATTACTATTTTCGAAAACGATTTTGCCTAAGCTTGCGCCAACAAAGCCAAAGCTTTCGGGGGGCGCCACAGATAGGCTACTAGACTGGTCTAAGTCGCTGCTAAATTGGCTACCATCATTGAATATCAAGGTTTGTGCGGTACTGACATGAAATGCGGCGGGTACATCGACTTTGGCACCTTCTCCAAAGATGACGCCATTAGGATTGATAAAAAAGAAATCAGCATTGCCGACTTCACTTTTAAGCAAGCCTTGGATGACACTGGCATCGTTACCGGTAACTCGGCTTATAACATTTTCAATGTCGGCACTACCGGTGAAAAGCGCACTTTCTCCCGAGAAAATATTAAAGGTGCTAAAGCTGTGAAAAAGGTTATTACCCGCTCGGCTGCCCAAACTCTCATGAATGCGAAAATTGGGTCCTTGAAGCTGTTGTTGGTCTCCCACCGTTCCGTCAGTTACGACCTGCCCTTGTGCGAAACCAACAATGCCCATTGAAAGTGCAATTGCACTGCTAATTTTTGATATTAGAAGTTGGTTTCTTCTGAGCTTTTTCAATGTCATTTTTAGCGCTTCAACAGGGTCGCCAAGTTAATAAATTACTAATACTAAAGTATATGTGGAGAAACCTTTTGAACAAGCAAAACGCATGTTTTCTCATGCTAAAAGAATAAAAAAAGGTGTGCGCAATAGGTTTGTGGTAGAAAGCTTTGCATAATTGCTGCTCTTCCGGTGTCAGACTATTTGTCTTTGAGGATAAAGGCATCAATTTGGGGATCGTATAAGTCCTGGCGCAACCATTGCAAAATGGTATCGTGATCGCGAGTAAATTGTTCAGGGCATGAATCAACGACACCGCTGATATTGCCAACAGTTGATGCGTACCAGTTTTCCCAAGATGCGACGAGGCTTTGATCAAATAGCATATCTGATTGGATTCCTAATCCATAGAGCGTAACTGGCTCAAGGCGACCTTTAACGACAACGCGAGCGACTTTGCGCAGTTTTAAATTCAATTCCAACGCAGGCTCCACGAGTTCTTCGGTAATTAGAATATCGGAAGAAAAGTGGCGTGTAAGGCTTTCTACACGTGATGCAAGGTTGAGTGGATCGCCCAAGCAGCCAAACTTCTGAATCCCGTTTTCAGGTCCCAAGTTACCCATCATAACTTCACCACTTGTTAAACCAATACCGGCTCCTATCATGGACGATATTTTCTCTAAACTTGCTTTATTGATATCCAGGGCGGGATTAGCTTCTAAGCTAGAAAAAAAATCTTGTTGCCTTTGACTCATATCCACCGCCGCTTGCAATGCCAACTTTTGTTGCTCTTTCAGTAGAGTTTCTCCCACCACCGGCCAATAAAAGCAGACTAGATCGCCAACATAGGATTCTAGCCAGCCGTTAAATTGCTGCTGCGTCGTTAACGTCGTGTCCTCAAAATACAGATTCAGCATTTGAAATACATAGGCGGGGGCTTCAAGTTCACTTGTGACATTTGAATATTTGGCGATGTCACTCATTAAGATGACAGCATCTATACGCCTGTGCATAAAGTTGCCGCTGCTACCGCTTTTGAGCAGTAAACTGCGGATTTGTTGCGGCATATATTGAGCCACCAATTTACTTTTGGCGGTTCCCATTGAGATATGAGTAGCTAGTACTAACGCATTACCCAATACACATGTCATCAAACTCGCCATCACCGGCCACAATTGCACTGTATCGTTTATAAAACACAATCCCCACACTGAGATGAGGGTAAACAAGGGCATAGTGTAAATCAGTGAAATTCTAAGCTGAGCAGCACCAAAGACGCTTATCGCCGCGATGCACCCTAAAAGCAGCCAGCGCCATAGGGAGCTTGGCCTGACCGGAGCATCTTGTTGTAGTTGAGTTTCCAATGAATCGGCAAGAAACTGTGGTCCGGAGACAAATTGATTGGGCGACCCAAGTGCGGACATCATTGGAGTGACCTTAATGTCTGTCGCCTCAGCGGGTTCGGTCATTTGTAAAATAACGATCTTGTCTTTTAATAATTCGCTGTGCTTTATCTGGCCGAACTCTATTTCGTTGTGCAGTGTGTCACAGGCTGCAAGTTCGCTGACAGGGATGATAGGAAAGGAAGGGGCTGGTAAAAACTGATTTTTCGGTGCTGAAAAACGGACACGCTGGCAAGACTTACCATCACATTGCTCTATTGCGGCTTCGTAGTCTTGCGTCACGCCTAATTGTCTGTTGTGTAAAGCCGTTAATTTGGGGATGACTGCTTCGGGCTGCATATTCATCCAACGAAACGAGGCGTTAAATGCGCCTTCAGATCTGCGGTGCACACTGGCATCGGCGATTAGTCGATGCAGCGCATTTATATTATTCTGCTCTTCGAAAAAATCGAGGGGCAAAAGAGTTTCACCAAAATAACTTTGCAACAAGGTGAGGCTTGTGAAAGCATCATCATTATGAAACGCAGGTTTAGCAATAAAAAAGCGCTCAAACTGTTCTTGGGTCAACAAACTAAATGGGGTAATTTGGGTGGCTGGAAGCCATTTAAATGTATTTGCAACTGGAAAAGTCTGATAACTTTCGACGCATTGAGTGTAGTTGGCGCGGGTGTCATATTCGTAGAATCGAGCATCTAAGAAAACGGCTGTTGCACCTGCTTCAAAAGCATTTTTAGCAGCCAAGGCGTAAAGCGGCAATGCCTGACGGCGACTGACTGAACCCGGGACTCCTTGGTCTAGCGCGACAATTGCCACGTGTTCCCAACTTTTTCGCTCCTTTTGTACTATCGCCGCATCGTGGAAAAACGGATCAAAACGGGTTTCGAGAAAAGCATCGAAACAGAACCCAACTGCGAAGACGAGTAGAGCATAGATGCTCAGTAGCGCCGGCCGATTAATAGGTAATTCATGCCTTATATGTTTAACCAAGTTTACAGTTCCGTTTGATGCTCTAGTATATTGAAAAAATCATATTAGCTCTTCTAAATCAATGGTTTAACTCTATTTAAGAGTGTTGCACTAAAACCAATGAGATTGACATAGGTGTCTCTTAGTGTGATATTTTTATCCCACATAGTGTTTTGGCTTCTGGGTGCTACTAGACTACTATCTAGTAACGCGCTACCTTTTGACCAGCTTGGCACAAAAGCGTAGACAATTTAAGGATAAATGGGAAAAGAGAATGAAACCGCTGGCGCACCAGTCGAAAATTGAAGCGCTCGAGCTCGTCTCGAGACTGTCTTTTTTTGAAGGAATATCGAAGTTTGATTTAGCGAGTCTTGCCAAGTCAGAGCAGCTGTTATTCTTTGCACCTAGTCACGAAAAAATCATGACCTATGGCGAGCCTGATGATAAGAGTTTTTATTTGATTTTGTCAGGAACCCTTGATGTCTACGACAAGAAAAATAACTTCATTCGCGAGCTCAAAGGTGGCTCCTTCCTTGGCGAAATAAGCTTTATCACCCATGAAGCTCGCACGGCTACCGTTATTGTTCACGAAGATACTATCTTGATGCGCATTACTCAGGAAGAAATGAATAAGTTTCCCTTGGGCATGAAGGATAAGATTAAAGATCAAATAATTAAGGGGCTTGCGGATCGCATCTTATCGCTCAACAAAACCTGCACTATGCTGTACGAGAACATTAAGACCAATAACTGATCTTTTTTTGATCTAGATTGAACTGTCTGCCATTACTACATGGTATGCTCAATCCATATTTTCACTAAACCCCAACTGATATGGACTTTATCTGGATATTAGTGGCATTCGCTTGCGGTTACGCTTGTCGCCTCATTTCACTGCCGCCATTAATTGGTTTTTTGGCTGCTGGTTTCCTTCTCAATGCATTGGAATTCGAGCCCGACGCTAGTCTGCAAATTCTCGCGGACTTAGGTATTACGCTATTGCTGTTTACCGTTGGTCTTAAACTCAATATTAAGCAGTTATTGAAAACGGAGGTCTGGGCGGGAACGGGCACTACCATGCTCTTTTGGATAGCCATATTCACCGGATTTAGCGTTGCCTATATAGCACTCGGTTTGAGTTATTTCTCTTATTTAACCTGGCAAACGGCGGCATTATTGGGTTTTGGCTTGAGCTTTAGCAGCACTGTTTGCATTGTTAAAATTCTCGAAGATGGCGGAGAAATGAAAACGCGCCACGGTAATTTAGCAATAGGTATCTTGGTTATGCAGGATATTTTGGCTGTTGTCTTTTTGGTGTTTGCCACCGGAAAAATTCCAACGGTTTATGCCATTGCATTGCTTGGGTTACCCCTGCTTAGGCCATTATTGGGCAAATTACTTAATTCTGCCGGTCACGGTGAGTTGCTGCCGCTACTCGGGTTCTTCCTCGCACTAGGCGGTTATGAGTTGTTTTATTTGCTCGGGGTAAAAGGTGATTTAGGGGCGTTGGCAATAGGCATACTAATTAGTAATCACCCAAAAGCCTCTGAATTAGCAAAGTCGTTATTGAGCTTTAAAGACCTGTTTTTGATTGGATTCTTTTTGTCTATCGGTTTTGTAGCATTACCAACCATGGAGATGCTAATGATGGCATTGTTCCTAGGCCTGCTCTTGCCCTTTAAGTTCCTCTATAGTTTCTGGATATTCAACAAGCTAAAACTCAAAGGACGTACTTCATTTTTGTCTAGTTTGGCACTAGCAAATTACAGTGAATTTGGCCTTATCGTGGTTTCATTGTCGGTCGCAAATGGCTGGTTGCATCAAGATTGGTTGGTGATTCTGGCTATTGCAGTGTCCATTTCTTTCATCATAACCAGTGTGCTCTACCGTATTGCACACAACTTGTATCGCAAGAATAAATCTAAGATTTGCGCCATTGAATCGCCCCTTCGTCTCCCGGAAGATATTTATCAACAACCGGAAAATGCAGAAATTCTCGTGGTGGGCATGGGGCGCGTTGGCGTTGGGAGCTATGATGCGTTATGCCGATTAAATTCCTCTGTGGTGTGGGGTATTGATGCCGATCAGGATCGCGCCAATCGCCACATAAAAAAGGGACGCCAGGTAATTTGTGCCGATGGTGAAGATATCGATTTTTGGGAAAGTATTGAATTGCATAAAATTCAACTAGTGATGCTCGCGCTACCCTCTACTGAGGATGTCTCAAACATCGTCGAGCAGCTTAAGGCTGCTGGATATCAAGGTCGTATAGCGGCGATTGCCAGATTTGAGGATGATCGGAAAAGAATTGAATCTTTTGGTATCGACAAGGTTTTTAACTTTTATACTGAGGCAGGGCAAGGCTTTGCAGAAGAAAGCTTATGTATTATTAATCAAACGAATTCTTCAAATCCGGCGCTTTGATACTGTGTAGGTGACGAAACTCACTGGGCGTGAGTTGGTAAAAACGCTTAAATGCTTGAATGAGTCGAAGCTCAGTTCTAAATCCAGTTTTACTTGCAATTGACTTAAGTGGTTGTTTGCTGGTCTGCAAGAGGTTCGCGGCAGCCTCTAATCTAAGTTGTTCTAAATACTTCGCAGGGGTTTGCCCTGTTTCAGTAACAAACTTGCGGTGGAAGTTACGCAGACTCATCCCACAATAATCGGCTATCTGTTCAATGTTGGTAATTGTTGCAAGCGAGTTTTGCATCCAAGCCAGTACATCGTTGAAGCTGCTACTTAGACTTATTTGGCAATCGAGCATGGTGCTGAACTGTTGCTGACTTCCGGGGCGGTGAGCATAAACAACAAGCTGTTTAGCAATGCGCAGCATCATCTTTTCACCAAAGTCTTGTTTAACTAACGCTAGTGCTAAGTCTATTCCACTGGAGCCGCCCGCTGATGTCCATAAGCTGCCATCTCGCACATAGATGGAATCTGGGTCAACGTCAGTTTTGGGATAATATTTGCGCAAAATATCGACGCCTTGCCAGTGTGTCGCCGCCCTCTTGCCTTCCAGGATGCCTGCTTGTGCAAGTAAGAAAGCACCACTGCATACAGAACACATTCTTCGACAGTGTTGGTTGGCACTTGCTAACCAATTAAGTAATTGCGTGTTGCGCAAAACGGGTTTGATTCTTGGGCTACCGGGTACGATAACAGTATCGAATTGGGTAGGGTCTACTTCGTCAAAAGGTATCGCTTCAAAAGTCAGCCCACCACTGGCTTGCACTTTTCGCTCTCCGTCACTGATGTAATGGAAATCATATCCCTTCTCTGGTTCAAGGTAAGCGACCGTATCTAATATGTCCATTGGCCCGGCGATATCTAGACTCATCACGTCTTTGAAAACAATAAAAGCGACTTTCACAATGGTTACCTACATTTGGCGTTAAAGCATAGTTATATGTCATTTGTGCCATTTTGGGAAGTTATACACTAGGCGCTATTCAAATAACTGTGCGGAGATAAAATGGAGATAAAATATATATTGCAGCCTGTTTTGGCCATGGGAATACTGACATTCATCATGACTGTTTGGATGTATGTGGTGAGGGTCTCGGCAATGGTGCGTTTGCGTATTCATCCGCAAAAAGGGCAAGATACGACAAAGCTGCGAGATCTGTTACCTGATAAGGTCAATCGGGTGTCAAACAATTATAACCACTTGTTTGAACAGCCTATTTTGTTTTACATCTTGGCATTAATGATAGCGGTTCTGAATTTGGTAGACGCTACATTTGTAGTAGTAGCGTGGCTGTATGTCGCTGTGCGTATTGTACATTCAATGATACAAGCAACGGTCGATATTGTGATGTTGCGCTTTTACGTATTTCTAACGTCGTGGGTGGTATTGGCCTTTATCTTGTTCAGAACGTGCTGGTTAGTATGTAGTGCGTAAAGTTGAGCAACTTGCTAATAAAAAGGGTTACTTCATTGTGTAACCCTTTAATTATTAGTTTTGGCATCGTTGTGGCTGTTAGCCTTGACTCGGATGAGCGACATCACCTTGATAGAAGGGTTTACATTTACTCACTGTTTTTTTCACTGAACTGATTAACCCTGTTAATGGGCTAATTGCGGTGTCTAAAAGTGATTCAGCAATGGCGCTGGTGGGTTGGCTCATTTCACCATTGAGCGTTTGTTTGAGATCCGCACAACCCGCTTTATCCAAAACCGCGAAGGTGAAGTCTTTGAAGGTACCTTCGCTTGGATTAATTGCACCATCAAACGCGAGTCGATATTTATCAGTGGCTAAGGCTGTGTCTTTAAGAACGATGTTGCCTTGCTCCATTGCTCCTTTAATTTTTAGCTGAGGTATTAAGGTTTCACCTTCAAGCCCTGAAGCACTGCCGCCTAGATCAAACACGTTAGAGGCAATCAGTCCTATTGGTCCGGATATTAAAAAACCACCAACATCTTGTAGGCTCGTTTCTTTACTGTCTTTGAAAGAGGTAACGATTTGGTTTACGTCAATACCAAGCAGTTTTCCTTGCTCCAAGCCTAACTCAACACTACCGGTAAGGGCTTTGGTTAAACTGGCTGGATCTGACAAGTCACCACTGGTGAGAAAATCACCTGATAACTCCAATACACCAGATGGCTGAATTGGTAGGTCGTTTAATAGCGGTTTAAACTCTTCAAAATCAATCCTACTTGGCGCTAAATCAATGCGGATATCTGCAATATCTTGTAAGTTAGCGAGTGTTCCCGAGAGTTGTACTAGGCTGCTGCCAGTATCTAGCTTAAGTGATTTGATATCGGTTACTTTCTCCGTTATCTCTAGGTTAGTTGCAAATTGTCCTAGCGGCATCTGCATCGCTTCGATATTACCAATAGCAATTTTTGCTGAGATTGGCGCTTCTGCTGATAAAGCAACGACTTCATAGTTATCAACAACGAGCACATCATAAATACTAATATCCAGCCCTTGCACATCGAATTGTTGTAGTGCGGAGGTATCTTCAAAGTTGAAATTTTTCAGTCGAATAGCCTGCAACAACAAGGTTTCTAAGGGTATTTCTGCTTCGATATCAGCTTCAACATCAACCTCGGGCTCAGCATTTTTTTCAGCTTCAATAAAGGCATTAAACTTTTTCATGTCTATTTTGAAGTCCGCATCTTGCAGTTCAATTCTGTCTAAAATAATGCGTCTGTTGATTGCTTGAGAAACATCTAAATCAACCATTACCTTGGCAATTGTTGCATTCGTAATCTCACCTTGAATATTGACGTCGTGAATGGCTATTTTGCCAGGAGACAACAGGCTATGTTCAATATTGCCAAAGGTAATACCGTGTCCTTTTACATCTTCGACTTTCTCTTCTACTGTGCCTTTAACGAGGTTGGGATCCCAAAATATGACAACGAGAACTAAAAGAATCACCGGGACGGAAATCACCCCTAGTATCACTTTCTGTGGAGTGCCTAAAGCCATTGCTGCTCCTTATATATGCACTATCGGTAATGGAAAGTGGCAAGTGTAGCCTAAAATAATTAATGGGTGTGTTTAAAAAAGTAGGAATTTGTAAGATGAGATAACGCGCCCAGCAGTGAATACTGCAGGGCACGTTATCAATGCTAGTCACCGAATTCACGTATAACGGTGTTCAATGTATCTTTGGCATCGCCAAAGACCATGCGGGTGTTATCTTTGAAAAACAGTGGGTTATCGACGCCTGCAAAACCTGCCGATGCAGAACGCTTTAACACAAATACATTGCGCGCTCTGTGGGCTTCAATAATGGGCATGCCGTAGATTGGACTGCCTTTCATCTCTTTTGCCGCTGGATTTACTACATCGTTTGCGCCGATGATGATGGCGACATCAAACGAATCCATGCGAGGGTTTATCGCATCCATCTCGTAAAGTTGTTCGTATGGCACATCAGCTTCTGCCAAAAGCACATTCATATGACCAGGCATTCTTCCGGCGACAGGATGTATCGCGTAAGCCACTTCGGCGCCATTTGCTTCCAGTAAGCTTTGCAATTCTTTGACGGCGTGTTGCGCTTGGGCAACGGCCATGCCGTATCCTGGGATAACAACGACACTTTGCGCGGCTTCGAGAACGTAGAATGCGTCTTCGGCTGATAGTGCTTTGATCTCACCCTCAATTTTTGCACCTTGTTCAATAGGCTTGGAAAAACCAGAAAGCAAGATATTCATCAGCGAACGGTTCATGGCTTTACACATAATCTGGGTCAAGATAATTCCACTAGCGCCTACCAACAAACCGGCAACAATCAAGATGTTGTTTTGAATTGCGATGCCAGCCGCGGTTGCGGCAATACCTGAATAGCTGTTGAGTAGCGAAATAACTACTGGCATATCGGCACCGCCGATAGGAATAGTTGCCAAGATACCAAACACTAATGCCAAACCGATGGCGATGTAGAACCATTTCATATCAAATGGTTGTGTTGCAACCACCACGACAAGGGCTAACGCGCCCAGGATAATCAGAGCATATAACCACCGCATACCGGGAAAAATCAATGCGCGGCTGGGCATAGTGCCTCCTAATTTACCCCACGCAACGATACTGCCCGAGAAGGTAATGCCTCCGATGAGGATAGAAAAATAAGCGATAACCAACAAGGCTACGTGTAGGTCAGATGCGTCTGATATGGTGAGCGAAGATAAGCCTAGTAACAAGCTGGCTAACCCACCAAACCCATTGAACAGCGACACCAGCTCCGGCATTTCTGTCATCTCTACGCGCTTGGCCAGCCAAGCACCGATGGCACCACCTAAAACAATACCCGCGGCAATCCACTCATAACTCAAGATGTCTTGTCGTATTAAGGTGACGACTACCGCAATGAACATACCTACAGCAGACACCAAATTACCTCTTTTGGCGGTCGCAGGGTGGCTTAATAATTTCAGGCCGACGATAAAGAAAATCGCGGCAATAACGTAACTGAAGTTAACGATTAATACTGTATCCACGCTTCGGCCTCCTATTTCGTATCACTACTATTTTGCTTCGACTTAAACATCGACAGCATGCGATCTGTGACTAAATAACCACCTACCACGTTGATACTGGCAAACACCACTGCAGCAAAACCCAACCAGGTTGTGAGCTCTGTGTTGTCACTGCCCGCGGACACCAATGCGCCAATTAGGGTAACGCCGGAAATGGCGTTGGCGCCGGACATTAATGGCGTGTGTAAAGTCGCCGGTACTTTGTTAATGAGTTCAAACCCAAGAAACGCGGCTAATACTAAAATGAAAGCTAGGTAGATAAATTCCATCGCTTAGGCTCCTTTGGATTTTTCATAATGAGATTTCAGGTGGGCATTGCGAACATCACCTTGGTGGCTTATCACGCAACCATCTAAAATGTCGTCTGTTAGATCGAGTACAAATTGCCCTTCTTCTTTATTCCAATATTCATCTAATAAATTAAAAAGGTTATTTGCATAAAGCGTAGTTGCGTCTTTGGGTACTTGATTGGGCCAATTTCCACTACCAATAATAGTGACGTCCCCCACTTTCACCGTTTCACCTGGTACCGTTCCTTCAACATTTCCGCCACCTTCGGCTGCCATGTCAACAATGACACTGCCAGGTTTCATCGCTGCTACCGTTTCTGCGCTGACGATAAGAGGTGGCTTACGGCCAAACAACTGCGCTGTAGTGATAACGATGTCGGAGTCGATAATGGCTTGGTGTTGCCCTTCTTTTTGCTTTTGCATCTGTTCTGGTGTTAATGCGTTGGCGTATCCCTGTTGAGTTTGCCCGGTTTCTCCAAGGTCGATGTCCAAGAACTTGGCACCTAAAGATTGAACTTGCTCGGCAACAACTGGACGTGTGTCAAATGCGGTAACGCTCGCTCCTAAACGCTTAGCGGTAGCAATCGCTTGCAAACCAGCTACACCAGCCCCAATTATGAATACCTTTGCAGGCTTCACTGTGCCTGCCGGCGTCATCATCATTGGCAATATAGTACCTAGTGCCTGGGCACCGTTTAACACCATAACGTAACCAGAGAGATTGGTCTGTGAGCTCAGCGCGTCCATTTTTTGTGAACGTGTCGTTCTGGGCAGCATTTCCACACTAATTGCGGTAATTTTCTTAGCGCTTAACTGCTCGATGAGCGGTTGTTCAAAATAGGGGTCAAGATGTCCTATTACGATGGTGTTTTCGCTTAAGTGCTGCACATCATCGAGCGTTGGTCTGCCTACATAAAGCACGATGTCCGCCTGCGCCAGGAGTTCAGCTCGATTCGCGATAACTGTCGCGCCCGCTTCCTGATACTCCTCATCGGTAAACCCTGCTAGTAAACCTGCATTGGTCTCTACAGAGACATCAGCTTTCGCCATCACTAGCTTTTTCACCGTCGCTGGCGTCGCCGCACATCTTCGTTCGGTGGTGTGATTGGGTGACTGCTGTTGTTGCGCGTCACTTTCACTGACAATCAAAATTTTCATACGCGTTCACTTTTGGTTACTCGTCAGACCAGACTAGGGTAACTAGTAATATAAATGAAATTACTAAAACCGATTGTGACAATAGATTTTGGTGATAGTCGCGGTTTTTAAAGGACGCCAAGAGATTAGGCTACCGTTCTAGCTATGTTGTGAACTATTATCAAACAAGGTTCGTTTAATAATTAAACAACAACGCGGAGCAGCGCATGAATCTATTGATTGAATCGTTTGAAGGTGGCTTTTATTTAGCGCATATCGAAGATGGCGAAAGAAATTATTACTTATACGACGAGCAAAACCATCCAAAAAAGTTTAATTGTATTAATGAGATAAAAGAGTATCTCGACAATGAAACGTTCGAATCTGTGTGGTTGAAACAGAACACGCCCTATGACGAAATGTGCGGGATGACGCCTACCCCTGAAGATTTAAAAATGGAAATTGAGTGGCACTAAGTGCCACACGGTCTTCAAATATTAGTCAACCAGCTTATATTTACCGAAAACTGAAGCGTCAATATAGCCTCGGTTCTTGTCGTCACCTTCTATGACCTCAGAGCCGATGAAGTGCTCTCTATTTCCTTTTCCGTCGGCATCACAATACGCAAGCATGAAGCCGATGGTTTTGTTCTTCGCGAGTTCAACCGGCTGGTTGTTGCCACCATATTGATAGGTATCAGGGAACAGCTTGATTGCCATTTCCCATATTGCACCATCTGGTGTGTTTTTCCATTGGCTTTCAATGTGGTCGTTAAATAGTTTAGGTTTTTCATCCACATCAATATCAACAACTTGGTTATCTAGTGCCACGTGGTAGGCAAAAGCATTGTGATTATAAGTGTGTATGCCGCCTGATGCATTTTCATCAACAAAGACTTCCACACACTCTTCGTCCCAATATTTTTCTAGCGGATCTGGATACACATCGGATAGCTGATCGTCTTTAATTTCAGCTAATAAATACAGGTGTTGCGCATCCCACAAAAGCTTGAAGCGACCAGAGAAGTCTTCAGGTTTTAATTCGTAACCAAGTAATATTTGATCAATAGGTCGCCATTGAGCGCTGCTCCATTCTTTTTCAGTAGCAATGCCGTCTACCTCAATCGCATTGGTTGCAGGCCGAATTGTTTTATACGTGCTCGCCAAGGTAGGTAGCGTTAAAGCGGCGGAGAACAGTAATAATAGTGGCTTAATTTTCATCTTTTATGTGCTCATTTAGGTCTAACCAAGACACCTTGGTATCAGTATATATATGCCGTGTAATGGCTGTTTTGGGTGGGGTGTCAAGTGATGCCAATGCAACGTCAATAGTACTATCGCCATCACTTCGCGCCCAAATTAGATTGCTGCCGCATTGACTACAGAACATACGATAGCCGGTAGGACTAGAGTAATACTTAGTAACCAGATCTTCACCTGTTAAAAAGGTTAATGCGTCAGGGGGAATTTCGGCATATGACGCAAACGCAGCGCCATGAGTTTGCTTGCAAATGGTGCAGTGGCAGTGACTGGCGTTGCTTAGTTCGCTGGCGATTTCATAGGTGACTGCTTTACAGAAACAACTTCCGGTATGCATAGTTCTGCACCGTTACATTAATAGTCCTATCAGGTTAAAGGTGGTCGTCTTGCTTTCCAAGGAATTTTTTAGCCCGTGTTGCACTTTTACATGCAATTACTGGTGAGCGCTCGTTTAACTGAATGTCACTTAGAACAGCGGAAAGCCATTCTCTTTAAGTGCTTGTTTGGCAGATTCCAACGTGAGGCATTGAGTGAGTTTAACTTTGGCTCCCTCAACATAAAAAATCAAATGATCGGCTTGACCTGGCTCTGACAGTAACCAACATTCGTATTTCTGATTGCGCCTATCCAGAAAAATAGGGTGCTGATTTTTGAAGCTCTTCAAAGAATGATGGATTGTTAATCCGCGCATATCCACAAACAGCGCCCAAGGCTTTTTACTGTGGGCAGAAAAAGCCTCTGAAAGCTCAGTTAAGTAGGCGAGATCAGTTTGCATGTCCCAGTCTCCTTGCAAAGATGCCTTGATTAGCTGGCCGCTGCTGCAAATTTGAAAACTGGGTTTACACAACTGTATCGACTCTTCGTCTTGACTATCGGCTTTGAACACTTCTAACCTTGGTGCTACATGCTATTTCGAGCGACACTTTATCAATTACTGTCATAATAAGACATAGAAAGGTGTTTGAATGTGCATATTTGTAATCTGGATGAAGTGGATTTTATGGATAACAGTCAAAACATAGCGCAAGAAACGAAAAAACCGACCTCATATTGCGAATACACGCAGAATCTCCCTGAAGATAATATACACCGTATTTATCACGATACCCTGTATGGCTTTCCAGTAGACTCAGATGATGAGTTATTTGGACGGTTTATTTTAGAGATAAATCAGGCTGGCCTGTCGTGGGACACCATTTTAAAAAAGCAGGATAACTTTAGGGCTGCCTTTTCAAACTATTCCATTACAGCTATTGCTAACTATGGTCAACGAGATATCGAACGACTTTTGAATAACGCAGGCATCATTAGAAACAAACTAAAAATTAACGCCGTTATTTACAACGCAAACCAGATATTGACCCTTGTACAAGAGCATGGCTCTTTTAAAAACTGGTTGGACAGCCAACCTAAAATGGACATCAGTCAGTGGGTAAAACTCTTTAAAAAGACCTTCAAATTTACCGGCGGCGAGATAACCAAAGAGTTTTTAATGAGCACAGGTTATTTACCGGGTGCTCATGTTAAAGGCTGTCCTGTTCTGAAACTTATAGAACAGAGCAATCAGGTTACCTAGATTAGACAGGCGAAACCGCTAGAATTGGTGCTGGTAGTATTCGAACGAGTGGTCTAATCCAGTTCGCCAGCACCTATCTTCAGGCGTCCCATAAAATCTGTTTTACCCAGTGGCGCTCCTTGCATGCGCAACATGTCATAGGTGGTGGTCGCATGGAAATATAAATTGGGAATTGAAAACGACATCGCAAAGTTTTCAGTGGTAAAGGGAATCTCAGTGCTACCCATTTTAAAAGTCACTGTTTTGCCCGAGCGGGCATTGACTTCTTCCGCGCTAATATCATGCAATTCCGCTTGGGCGTCCTCCAGCACCCTCACCAAACCCGCAAAGTCAGTTTCCGGCAACGGCTTAGGTGGACTAAATTCGCCGTTGAAAAACGCTTGTGTTGCGTGCAGTGAATGGTGGCGAACCGAATTTATCTGGAAGAAAAACGGCAGCATATCAGGCGCTAGGCGCATTTTGATGATTTCGTTGACATCTTTTTCGTGCTCAGTGAAATGTAGCTCGCTCTTTTTCATAAAGGCGATGGTAGCACCCAATACTCTAAGGTAATTTTCAACTGTCAATTCATATAAGTTGATCATACGAAGTCCTCTTTGGATAAAAACGTGAAATCAAATGCAATTAGATAAACAGTATCAGAGATAGTTTGATAACTAAACGACAGCTCTAAACTAAAAACCCCGGCACAAGCCGGGTTTTTTGGTAAGCATATTCTGCTGGGGGATGATTACATCATGCCGCCCATGCCACCCATGCCGCCCATGCCGCCCATATCTGGTGCAGGCATTGGTGCTTCATCTTTAGGTGCGTCAGCAACCATAGCTTCAGTTGTGATCATCAAGCTTGCGATTGATGCTGCGAACTGAAGTGCTGAACGAGTTACTTTAGTTGGGTCAAGGATACCCATCTCTAGCATGTCGCCGTAAGTGTCGTTACCCGCGTTGTAACCGAAGTTACCTTCGTTGTTCTTAACTTCGTTAGTTACAACGGACGCTTCTGCACCGGCGTTAGTAGAGATTTGACGAAGTGGCGCTTCCATTGCACGTAGTGCTAAGTTAACACCGTGTGTTTGGTCTTCGTTGTCGCCTTTAAGGTCAACAATCTTAGCTGCTGCGCGAACTAGAGCAACACCACCACCAGGTACAACACCTTCTTCTACTGCTGCGCGAGTCGCGTGTAGTGCGTCTTCAACACGAGCTTTTTTCTCTTTCATTTCTACTTCAGTAGCTGCACCAACTTTGATTACTGCAACACCGCCTGACAATTTAGCCAAACGCTCTTGAAGTTTCTCTTTGTCGTAGTCAGAAGTAGACTCTTCGATTTGACCGCGAATTTGTACGCAACGACCTTGGATAGCTTCTTCGTCGCCTGCACCGTCAACAACAGTTGTGTTGTCTTTGTTGATAACAACGCGCTTAGCTGTACCTAGATCTTCTAAAGTTGCTTTTTCAAGCTCAAGACCGATTTCTTCAGAAATCACAGTACCGCCAGTTAGGGTAGCGATGTCTTGTAGCATAGCTTTACGACGGTCACCGAAACCTGGCGCTTTAACTGCAGCAACTTTAACGATACCGCGCATGTTGTTAACAACTAGCGTTGCTAACGCTTCGCCTTCGACATCTTCAGCGATAATTAGAAGCGGCTTAGATGCTTTTGCTACGCCTTCAAGCGTTGGAAGCAATTCACGGATGTTCGACACTTTCTTGTCAACCAATAGGATGAACGGGCTGTCTAGCTCAACAGTACCGTTGTCTTGGTTGTTAATGAAGTACGGAGAAAGGTAACCGCGATCGAACTGCATACCTTCAACAACGTCTAGTTCGTTTTGTAGTGCTTGGCCTTCTTCAACAGTGATAACACCTTCTTGACCAACTTTGTCCATTGCTTCTGCAATGATGTCGCCTACTTCAACGTCAGAGTTAGCTGAGATAGTACCAACTTGAGCGATAGACTTGCTGTCTTTACATTCAGTAGAAAGTGCTTTTAGCTCTTCAACTGCTGCACCAACAGCTTTATCGATACCGCGCTTAAGATCCATTGGGTTCATACCCGCAGCAACAGACTTAAGACCTTCAGTTACGATTGACTGTGCAAGAACAGTAGCAGTAGTTGTTCCGTCACCCGCTTCGTCGTTAGCTTTTGACGCAACTTCTTTAACCATTTGTGCGCCCATGTTTTCGAACTTGTCTTCAAGTTCGATTTCTTTCGCTACTGAAACACCATCTTTAGTGATTGTAGGTGCGCCGAAAGACTTGTCTAGAACGACGTTACGGCCTTTAGGACCTAAAGTAACTTTAACTGCATTTGCTAATACGTTTACACCCGCCAACATTTTTGCGCGAGCGTCATCAGAGAAGCGTACTTCTTTAGCTGCCATGATTTTTTTCCTCTAAATTTGCTTGGTTGATGGGGATTATTCGACGATAGCTAGGATGTCGCCTTCGCTCATGATAAGCACTTCTTCGCCATCCAATTTTTCTGTTTTAACGCCGTAACCATCATTGAAAACTACGATATCACCCACTTTTACGTCTAGTGCGCGTACTTCACCGTTGTCTAGAATGCGGCCATTGCCTACAGCAATAACTTCACCACGGGTAGATTTTTCAGCGGCAGAGCCAGTTAGTACGATGCCGCCAGCTGATTTAGTTTCTTGCTCGTGGCGTTTAACGATAACGCGATCGTGTAAAGGACGAATTGCCATCTTCAAGATCTCCTGAAATGTCCTGATTAATATTAAAAGTTCCTGCAGCGCAGGGTTTCCGTGACCTGTAACCTGGTGATTACAGGTTGTAAATAGGTTCTGCGGGGAGAGATGGGGTTAACAAAAATGATCTCAAGGTTTTTTTGTAAAAAAATCTAAAAAGCGTCGGTTTCAGCAGAATTCATCGGGTATTTGGCAATTATCCTTGCTGTTTTGTAGCGATACTGGTTCCAGTCAATCAATTCAAAACCACAGTGGGAGCAAACTCTTCATGAAAAAGTTAGCCATTATGTTGTTCGAACAAGTAGAAGTTTTAGATTTTGCAGGGCCTTTTGAAGTTTTTTCAGTCGCTAACCAGTTACACGATTACAATTTATTCGAGGTGTTTACCGTTTCCGCGCAAAACACATGTTTGACCACCGTCAACGGGCTCAAAGTGATCCCTGATTATAGTTTTGCAAATTGTCCGGAAAATATTGATTATCTGGTCGTGCCGGGTGGTGATGGCAGCAGAGAGGCGCATGGTGACGTGGTATATCAACACTGGCTGAGTGCGCGATTAAAGACCGCAGAACGCGTATTGTCTATTTGTTCAGGCGCACGTTTTTTAGCTAGCCTTGGTTTTTTAAATAGAAAGGCATTTTGCACACACCAAGGTGTTTATGACGCTATTTTACGCATCGACCCAGAAGCTATCCCGCATACTGATTTACGTTACGTGCAAGACGGTAAGCTCATTTCTGCGGGCGGGATTTCTGCAGGAATCGATGCCTCGTTTGCGCTTTTAGAACAAATAGGTTCTGCACACATTGCCAAAGAAACGGCAAAATATATGGAATATCACCGGCAACCAGCGAATGTATCGTCACATTGGTGTTAATCGGTTGTGGCGTATTTTTGAACCCGCTGGAGAAATTCTTCAGCACTAAGTTCGCCTTTGACGAATTTAAGTTGTAGCTCGCCCATTTTGATCCATATTCTGTGCATTGCTTCTGTGGGAGGCATAGGTATTGAACGTTGCAGTTGTTGATAGATAGTCAGTAATAGATCATCCGATTTTGTGGCGACTAGACGTTCAACGCTCTTGTGCACAGGCAGAAGTAAATGACCTGTCGCCAGTTCTTGCTGCGTATCCGCACTCGATAAAAAGTCGATGATACGCATAAGTGCTACCTGATCACTTTCAGTCAGTTGTTGATAAGGGAGGTAGAGCGACAGGGTGGAAAAGAAACTGCGCATCATGTTGCCGTTATAGCTGGGCAGAAACACAACCCCTAAGTTATTGCCCAACTGCTTGATATTTTCTCTCGCCGCGCCGTCTATATCTATGCTGTAGGCTACTTTACCCGCATGAAAGTCCTCTTTTCCACAACGCATGTCGCAGCCTTTTAGAAAAAGGTCTTTGTGATAGAGGCTTTTGAAGAAGTTGAGCGCTTCTATGTTTTCATTTGAATGGAGGTTAGGTCGTCCAGAAGCGTCAAATACTTCGCCGCCAAAAGCACTAAAAAAGCTAATCAAGTAATAAGGTGAATGCACAGGCATACCGACGGGCGTAGCGCCTTCTTCTCTAATAATTGGTGCTTGTTGCAACAGTTCTTCCCAACTTGATGCCGGCTTATCAACTAAAGACTTGTTGTAATACATGACCAAGTGATTACCACTCATAATGGGCACACCGTACACTAGGTTACTGACTCTGACAGTATCAATGTAAGTTTTGGCAATGCTAGTGGGGAGCCATGCTTTAGGTAGCGGCGTTAAATAATTCATACTTGCCCCGAGTTTATCGGACGGCATCAGAATCGCGGCGGTATCCAATATTGAGACATGTTGGTGAATTTCATTTTGGTGCACATTTCGATAAATAAACTTAAGCTCGGTTCCGCTGTTGAGTCGATTAAAATCGTTGGTTAATCGCTCAAAAAAATCGTCGTGTCCCCATAAAGAATGCAATATGTGTAGCTCACTTGCCTGCACCTTCAGCGTTGTGGATGTGAAACTTATCAGTTGTACCAATAAACAAAGCAATAGGTAGCGACTCATTTGTATTAATTCTCCCATCAATTCCCTAGTATGTTTGGCCATTGGTAAACGCCTTTTTCACTGACATTAGGGTTATTTAGATGTATGAGCTTACGAGTCGCCAAATTGGCTTTTTTCAATGCGTTGCCTTCTACAGAATCAAACAATACATCAAATGAGCCGTCAGCAATCGAGCTGTGCAATCCACTTTCAATGGCATCGCCTAGCAGATTGTTATCAGGGTGCACAAAATAAAAAACATAAGCTGGGTAAACAAACGCGAGATTTTGCTCTACGACGAGGCGTTGCTTGCTGAATTTTCTTGCCTCGCGCCAAATTTCCAGCATTGAGCGTGGGAAATAGTCCACTCTACCTTTTTGTAAAAGTTCAAACATAGCATCTGACATCAGTGCTCCCTGAACTTTATAACCATTTTCCACCAATACTTTGGTGTCGGGCCAATCGTGGCCTTGGATGGCAACTCTTTCTTCTTGTATTTGGGCAATAGATATGTTCGCCGGGAATGCGCTTTGTTCATGTTCGTGAATAAGGAACAACCTGTAACCGTAAAGTCCTTTATAAATCGGTATTTTGATTGCGCGTAGACCTTTTTCCCGCTCGTTGCTGGTCATACTCCATGCGACATCAATTTCAATTTGTTTACGTAGCAGCAAGAGTGACCGACCTTGTTGAACGTCAACACTTGCCTCCTCTAAAACATAGGAGTCCCTTAATTCACTCTTGTCCAAGGCAAGTTTTAATAGTGCGATAGGGTAGCCGTCACTGAACATTTGTTGTGGGTAGGTAACAACAGTTTTGGCAAAACAGGGCAGGCTAGCTAATAACAGCGCTAAAATGAAAATGTGCCCTCTAGAACTCATTGATAATCGTGTTGCTTTGGTTTGTTAACTTAAGTTAAGACTATAGTAGTTAAAAACTCACGTTCTTTATCCCATAAGCTCAATTAATAACCAGTATCAAGACAAAAAATGTACAAAAAAACGGTGGCGACGTACCGAGAATATTATATAGGTCATTGAAAATAATGTGTTTTTTGTTCTCTTTTTGAATGCTTTTAATTTATGCGTATTTCAGTGCACTAAGCTGACTATTGCAATTAACAATTGTTTAACCAATTATTCACAACTCACCTGGTCAGATGTCCGATGAGTAAATATATATACGAATAATTTGAGGTTACACAATGAAAAAGCTACACATCATTCTGCTATTTTTTACGCTCAGTTTTGGTTTGTCGAACGTCAGTCAAGCCGGCACCTATGCGAAGACACAATATCCCATTGTTTTAGTACATGGGCTGTTTGGTTTTGATGAGCTACTTTGGGTGGATTACTTCTACAAAGTACCAAGCAAATTGTCGCGCAACGGCGCGCAAGTTTATGTTGCCACTGTATCACCAGCTAACTCCACAGAAATCCGTGGTGAGCAGTTACTTAATTACGTGCAAGAAGTACTAGCGGTCACTGGCGCAGATAAGGTGAATCTTATCGGGCATAGTCATGGTGGACCCACGGTGCGTTATGTGGCAAGTGTTGCACCGGAGCTTATTGCATCTGCCACATCGGTAGCAGGCGTTAACTGGGGATCTCCAGTAGCGGATATGGTGCGCGCAGGGTTGGCACCGGACTCTAATTTAGAGGGGGTAGCGGCAACGGTATTTAATGCTTTCGTTAATATTCTCGAATTGTTATCAGGCTCTGACGCGAGTGAATTGCCGACAGATTCTATTGCGGCACTGGAAGCATTGACCACAGAGCAAACACTCGTTTTCAACGCCAACTATCCGGAGGGAATGCCCAGCAGCTATTGTGCGAATGATGGTGACTTACTTGCCGAAAATGGCGTGTATTATTTTTCTTGGAGTGGTGGCTCTACCTACACTAATGTTTTTGATATTGCGGATCCTGCCCTAGCCTTGACGGGTTTGGCTTTCAATGAGTCAAATGATGGCTTAGTCTCGAGCTGTAGTTCGCACCTAGGCTACGTGCTCAAAGATAACTATCGGATGAATCACCTAGATGAAGTAAACCAGACGCTAGGTATTCATCATTTATTTGAAACCGATCCCGTCACGGTATTTTTGCAACACGCTAATCGTCTTAAGCAGATGGGATTGTAATGCGTATTATTTTTACAGTCGTTTCATTGAGCCTGCTGCTTGGTGCAGCAGGCTACTGGTTCTTTTTTAATGACCAACGCAGTAATAAAAACCAAGTAGAGTTATTAAACCAAGTAAAGCAAAGTAGTCAGCAAATTCTCCAGGATTCAATAGCTGAACCTGCTCTTGTTGAATATTTGTCAACTGGACAGGATTTTGTGTTGTATGAAGGTTTAAAAGATGTATTTGATAGCTTAATTCTCACTGCTGACTCGACTGAAAAAATGCGAATAATGCAGTTGGCTAATGAATATTGTCGCAAACAGAAGTTAAACCTGAGTGCGTGCGCTGAATTTAGGTCACTGTTTGGTAGATATATTGATTATAAGATCTCATTAGCAGAGCTAGACGAACAGGTTGCAGACTTGGGAGCCAGTGTTGCAGAGATTGACTATCAATTCGACCGGTTAAAGGAGATTCAATGGCACTACTTTACCCAGTTAGAAATTGATGTGTTGTTTGCCAATGAACTACATTTTGACGAACTGGCATTACAGCGTAAAAGAGTCGCAATGGATAAATCTCTTCCTAAACAAGAGAGGGAGCGATTGATTCTTGATACGTTACAAGCACTACCGGAACAGGAGCAATTGGCGTTTAGACCGAGTATGCAAATGCAGAAGCTACAGAGAATCAAGCAAGGCAACTTCGACCAACAACAAAAACTGCTTGAAGTTGAAAATGAATTTGGTTTTGGAGCAGCACAAAGGTTGAGAGTAGTTTGGCAAAAAGAAGAGCAGTTTTTACAAAAGGTGAAAAGCATCCAAGCCGAAATATTGGCCTTTAGTGAGAATCGTCCGCCGAATTCTGACGCCATTGACGATTATACTTCGGCATTGTTAAAGCAGCATTTTGAGCGCAATCAACAGCGCAGAGCGCGCGTCTTATTGCGCACGCTTTGAGTTAAAAGTGAACTTACTCGATGGTTCGTTGGTTCTCGGGTTTTTTGTCATACTCACCTTCAATTATTACGCCTGAATCTTTGGGTTGTGACGTATGATGGCGAGTTGACTGTGATTGGGTGTAGACAAAGTCAGCACCCGGTTGCTCGGTTTGAAAAGATGTCCTGACTTGTGTATTTCTCATAATGCTCGCGGCTAACTGTCGTGCGATGATTGGGCGCGTAACAGGCAGACAAAATAGGAAACCAATCACATCGGTTACGAACCCTGGTGTGACAAGTAATACACCCGCGATTAGCAGCAGTATACCTTCCGCTACTTCTTGGCTGGGTACTTCACCGCTTTGTAGTTTTCTCTGAACTGTGGCAAAAGTAGCCAAACCTTGCTGTCTTACTAAATGTGCGCCAATGAAAGCCGTAAGAATGACTAATATAATGGTGTTCCAGCCACCAATTACGCCACTGACATTGACTAATAAAGCAATCTCCACGATGGGCATGATGGCGAATAAAAGGAAAAGTTTTGCAAACACGTTTGTTTTCGAGCCTCTTGGGTTACTAAATACTATGTTACCCTAATCGCAATGGTATTGTTTAGTGTGCGGTTTTATTGACTAGAGAGTTAAGGATCTATTTGTTGAGAAGACGTGTATTATCTCTAGCAATAAAATCTGGGTATCAGTTATCTAGATTGTGATTCACTTCAATAATTCAATTATTGGAGTGTAACGAATTATATCTCATAGTAGTTTGAAATGGAGTGACGGTTTGTCAGGTCACTAGGAGCGGTAATGTCAGATTTAATTGTTGTACTTTGTACCTGTCCAAACGAGACTGTTGCCAAACACATTGCATCTGAAGCTGTGCAAAAGAAGTTAGCGGCTTGCGTGAATGTTATTCACGGCATCACGTCTATATATAGTTGGCAGGACGAAATTCAGTGTGATACTGAGGTGCAAATGGTAATCAAAACTAAATCTGACGTAGTGCAAGAATTACGTGAGTTGGTGCATAGCCTTCACCCTTATGACGTACCAGAGTGGTTGGTCATTGAAAATGTTGAAGCTAGCAGCGAATACGCAGATTGGATAAGAAGTGTAGTTAAATGAAGTTGAAAGTTGTTGTTTGGTTAGTCCTTAGTTTTTTTGTCTCGTCTCTATTTGCGAGGCAATTCGATACCACAGCGAATGATTTGTTCTCCGATGAACCCGAGTTTTTAACGGTTGATGATGCTTTCTTGTTTGATTTTCGTCAGCAAAATGATGAATTGGTCTTAACCTGGCAAATAGCAGAAGGCTATTACCTCTATAAAAAGCAATTCAAAACAGCGCTCAAAGGCGCAGTGTTAGGTGAGCCTCAGTACCCTGAAGCGGTGCAAATTGAAGATGAGTTCTTTGGTATTTCTGATGTCTATTTTGATTCTGTTGAACTGACTTATGCTATCGACAGCGCCAAACAAGACGCAAGGGTTAAAATACGCTATCAAGGATGTGCCGAAGCGGGCTTGTGCTACCCACCGACCACTAAAGTGGTTTACTTAAGCGCTGTTGGTGATGTCGCTACCTCATCGATTGCAGCCTCAGATAGCACTGAAACAATGGTCGATACGCCTGTCTCTGAGCAACACGAATTACTTGCACTTTTGCAAAGTGACCAACACTTCGCATTGACTCTACTTATCTTCGTTGGCATTGGTATTGGTTTGGCATTTACCCCTTGTGTCTTCCCGATGTATCCGATCATTTCGAGTATTGTTGTTGGGCAAGGTAAACAGGCGAAGACCTCCCGAGTGTTGTCACTATCGTTCTTCTATGTACAAGGAATGGCAATTACCTATTCATTGCTTGGATTGGTTGTTGCAAGCGCAGGCGTGCAGTTCCAAGCCATGCTGCAACATCCGGGCATTTTAGGCACCTTAATCGTCATCTTTGTCGCTTTAGCCTTGGTAATGTTTGGTGCTTACGAATTGCAACTGCCGTCGAAATGGCAATGTAAACTCAACGAAATCAGCCAAAAACAAAAAGGCGGTGCCTATGGCAGTGTGTTTGTTATGGGAGCGATTTCAGGGCTGGTTGCGTCACCATGTACAACGGCACCATTGACCGCAATATTGCTACTTATCGCTCAAACCGGTGACTTATTGTTTGGCTTTACTACCCTGTATGCGCTGAGTATTGGCATGGGGATACCACTTGTTATTTTTGCTGTTACCGGTGGCAAGCTCTTACCAAAAGCAGGGAACTGGATGAATACGGTCAAGATCACTTTCGGCTTTATGATGTTAGTGGTGGCGCTGGTGTTTGTTGAAAGGCTTATCGAGAACATGTGGACGAACCTGGCTTGGGCTGCGCTGGGTCTAACCATGTTCAGTTATTTCTATGTGGTCAACGGCGATACCAAAGCGACGTTTGCTAAAGGTGTTCGTTCATTGATTATTTTTGTGGGGCTTTTCAGCTCGCTTATGTATGGTTACAACCAGCTGTTCCCCGCAAAAACCGTTACCGGTCAAGTCGCGTACCAAGCACACCCAGAGTTTACCATCGTCAAGGATTTAGCTGACTTTGAAAAGAAACTTGCGGCCGCCAATGCGCAAGGTAAAACCGTGATGATCGACTTGTATGCTGATTGGTGTGTGGCCTGTAAAGAATTTGAAAAGTATACCTTTACCGATTACAACGTGCAGCAAGCACTTGCTAACACCGAATGGATGCAAATCGATTTAACCGACAATACACCGCAGAGCTTGGAATTTCAGGAATTCTTCGCAGTATTGGGATTACCAACCATTATGTTCTTTGACACCAGCGGAAACGAGCTGGAAAAAGCCAGAGTGACCGGTTTTCTCAATGCCGAAAGGTTTGCCCAACATGTTAATCAGCATTTGAAATAAAAAAAGGGAAGCTGACGCTTCCCTTTTTTGAATGATGCGGCGCTATTTAGTCCCAAATATCTTATCTCCAGCGTCGCCTAACCCCGGTAAAATATAGCCTTTATCGTTGAGGCGCTCGTCTACCGCAGCGGTGTAGATATCCACATCTGGATGTTGCTCCAATACTGTGTAAACACCTTCAGGTGCGGCCAGTAAAACGAGGCATGATATGTTTTTGCAGCCTTTGCTTTTAAGGAGGTCAATGGTCGCGGCCATGGTACCGCCGGTGGCCAACATAGGGTCGAGAATGAGGGCTCTGCGCTGATCGACATCTTGGATTACTTTATCAAAGTAAGGCACAGGTTGCAGTGTTTCTTCATCGCGATAAAAACCCACTACACTGACCTTGGCCGTGGGCACCAGCTCCATTACCCCGTTTAGCATGCCTAGACCTGCTCGTAGTATGGGTACTAAGGTGAACTTCTTACCTTTTATTTGGCTAATGGTAACCGGCTCGCCCGTCCAACTTGGAATATCTACTTCTTCAGAGGGCAAGTTACGGGTCGCCTCATAGGTCAATAAACCGCCTATTTCATTGGCTAATTCACGAAAGTTCTTAGTACTTATTTCTTGTGCGCGCATTAGGCCAATCTTATGAGCAATCAGCGGGTGCTGAATATAATGAAGTGGCATAGGAATTCCTTTGCTTGAATATTATTAGGTAAGAGATAACTGGCCTTAGTCTAAAGGATGCTAACGCGATCGCCAACTAAAGCGAAGTAACTAGCGCTTGTTTATCTTTGCGATATAAGTTTTGTTCAATCTGAGCGCTTTCTGATCACGGCATTGCTTTGCAGGCCTAGTGGGCTAAGTCAAAAAGCAACAGGCTCTAGCGTCGCTATCTTTCAGCAAATCTTTTTATTGCTGAACCAATGGAAGATTTTAGCTGCGCTGCCAATATTGAGCTAAAGAAAGGAATAGGCCATCTACTTTCGAAACGTATTTCATAGTGTAAAAAACAGCCTTTGTCTGAATGAGTAAAACTCATTTGTCCGCGGTGATTTTTAAGTGGGCTGCCTTTGCTAATTTCATAGGCGATGTAGCTATTGTGTTGATAATCAGTGACTGTCTCTTCAAAGTCCATACCAAGTGGCATCGAAATACGTCGAATAGAACCCACGCCATTTTTATCACCTGTTGAACTATCTTTTATTCTTACGATTTTTTGACCCAACATTTCACCAAAAGCCTCATGGTTTGAAAAAACCGAGAAAACTTTATCAATTGTTTGAGGGAAAGCCTGACGAATAGTGATGGTTTTCATGTGACGTATCTTTTTTATACCCTAGTGCTAGTTGTACCAATAAATCCCGTTGTCATCAATTCGTCTCTTTTATCTAGTTAACTTTGCGCTAAACGTCGGTGATAAGACCAGTAGTTTGCTGCTATTTAGTAAAAATTCCCTATAATGGTGAAAAATCACTGAAAAATGCAGTGTGATCTCATTAAATTTGAAAACTATGTGAGTTTCACCTACATTTTTAACTAATTAGACGAACATCGACGCATTTTAGTGGAAATATTAGTGTTAAACGGCCCTAACTTAAATATGTTAGGGAAAAGAGAGCCGGAAATTTACGGCGCAAGAACCCTACCTGAGATTATGTTTGACTTGCAAAAGTTAGGTAAATCATTGGGGGCGAATGTTGTGACGTTGCAAAGCAATGCGGAACACGAACTCATTGACGCTATTCATAATGCGTTTGAGAAAGTCGATTTCATTATTATCAATCCCGGAGCATTCACACACACAAGTGTGGCATTGAGAGATGCATTGTTGAGTGTTTCTATCCCGTTTATTGAAGTGCACTTATCTAACGTTCATAGCCGTGAACCGTTTAGACACCATTCCTACTTAGCTGATAAGGCTGTAGGGGTGATATGTGGGCTTGGTGAACAGGGTTATCAATTTGCCATGCAGGCCGCTGTCGCAGCTTTGCAAGAATAACCGATTTAACGAAGAAGAGAGTTCCTAATGGACATACGTAAAGTTAAAAAGCTCATCGAATTAGTAGAAGAGTCAGGCATTGCCGAGTTAGAAATCACCGAAGGTGAAGAGTCTGTACGAATCAATCGTGGCGGTACCACTCAGTATGCACCAATGCCAATGGCAGCTCCGATGTCAGCGCCTGTCGCTGCGCCAGCAGCCGCAGCAGCTGCACCTGCAACAGCAGAGGCGTCGGCTCCTGCCGTTCAAGGTCACACGGTTCGCTCTCCAATGGTCGGTACTTTTTACCGCTCTGCGTCACCAGGTACGCCTGCGTTTGTTGAAGTTGGTCAAACTGTTAGCGTTGGCGATACTCTTTGTATCGTTGAAGCTATGAAGATGATGAACCAAATTGAATCTGATAAAGCAGGTGTGGTTACACAAATTCTTGTAGACAATGAAGAGCCAGTTGAATTCGATCAACCGCTTTTTGTCATCGAATAAGCGGGTGATCTATGCTGGATAAAGTCCTGATCGCCAACCGGGGTGAGATAGCTCTTAGGGTATTACGTGCCTGTAAGGAGCTTGGTATTAAAACGGTGGCGGTTCACTCCACTGCCGATAAAAACCTTAAACACGTTTTACTTGCAGATGAATCTATTTGTATTGGTAAACCAGCGGCACCAGATAGCTATTTGAATGTGCCGGCCATTGTTGCGGCTGCTGAGGTGACTAACTCAGTTGCGATACACCCTGGTTATGGCTTCTTAGCGGAAAACGCTGATTTCGCTGACCAGGTAGAGCAAAGTGGTTTTGTATTTATCGGTCCTAAAGGCGATACCATTCGCTTGATGGGTGACAAGGTTTCTGCCATTGATGCAATGAAAAAAGCGGGCGTGCCTTGTGTGCCAGGTTCAGATGGCCCTTTGACACCAGATGAAGATCGCAACAAAGCGATAGCCAAGCGTATTGGTTACCCTATTATCGTTAAAGCTGCTGGTGGTGGTGGTGGTCGTGGTATGCGCGTTGTGCGCAGTGAAGATGAATTAGTTAATTCAATCGCCATGACTCAAGCCGAAGCAAAGGCTGCTTTCAATAACGACGTCGTCTATATGGAAAAGTTCTTGGAAAACCCAAGACACGTAGAAATCCAGGTACTGGCTGACGGTCAGGGTAATGCTATTCACTTGGGTGAACGCGATTGCTCAATGCAGCGTCGTCACCAGAAAGTAGTAGAAGAAGCACCTGCACCTGGCATCACGCCAGAAATGCGTAACAAGATCGGTGAGCGCTGTTGCAGAGCCTGTATCGAAATCGGTTATCGCGGTGCGGGAACGTTTGAATTCCTATACGAAAATGGTGAGTTTTACTTCATTGAAATGAATACGCGTATTCAGGTAGAGCATCCAGTGTCTGAAATGATCACCAGTGTTGACCTTATTAAGGAACAATTGCGCATTGCTGCTGGACAACCTTTGTCAATTGACCAATCGCAAGTTCGCATTAAAGGTCATGCCATTGAATGTCGTATCAACGCAGAAGATCCTGATACCTTTGCCCCTTCGCCTGGAAAAATTGAAATGTTCCACGCGCCAGGTGGTTTGGGGGTTCGCTGGGATTCGCATATTTACGCAGGCTATTCGGTACCACCAAATTACGATTCCATGATTGGAAAGTTAATTACTTATGGTGAAAGTCGTGATGTCGCTATTGCTAGAATGCGTCACGCCTTGGACGAGCTTGTTGTAGAGGGGATTAAAACGAATATCCCACTGCAGAAAAGGATTATGGCGGACGAAAACTTTGGAACCGGTGGAACCAACATCCACTATTTAGAGAAGAAGTTAGGTATAGACCACTAATCAAAAAAAACCGGGTTTCACCCCGGTTTTTTTATGTCTGTTTCATGAGGTCAGGGTTTAGTTTTTTTGTAAAAATTCTCAACTGCCTCTTCAACTCTTACTCGATTAAAGGGTTTTAATATGAAACCCAAAATACCCACCTCTAATGCCGCCAGTACGTTTTTCTTGGAGCTGCTACCACTGACCATGACAGAATGAGTATCCGGAAAGTCATTTTTTATATTACGCAGCACATTTAAACCACTGTCGTCAGGCAATTCAATATCCAAAAAAGCCAGACTAATTTTGTGCTTTTTTAACAAATGCATTGCTTGTTCAGCCGTCGCGGCTTGATAAATCATCACTTCAAATTTGTACTTGGGTGAAGCAAGTACACTGGTTAACAGCCCACGAAGCAGTTCTCGTGTAGCATCTACATCATCTAAAATTAAAAAGTTAACCGTTTTTTTCATTAGCAAATTCCGTTAATGTCGCATCAATCATAGCCGCTAACTGCTCAGAGAGGGCAAACGCATCCAAGTTCCCTGTTTCCGACAAATGGTAAGCTTGTTTTGCCAATGCATCTAGTTCGTTCAGATTAAAATTACCACATAATCCCTTAAGCTGGTGCAATATTGCATTTAGGGCATGATTATTTTGACTAACACAAGCGTCGAGTAAGGTGTCTTTATAACCGGGTAAACTCGCGAAAAATTTCTTTCTCGCTTCAGCCATATAGTCAAACTGCTCAGATGCACTAGATTCATCGTTAGTATTCGCCTGTAAATATTTACACAAGATGGAATAAAAATGTTTTTTATTGATGGGTTTACCGATGTGACCATTAAAGCCAATCTGCCGGTATTCTGTAATATCCTGCGACATCACATTCGCTGTAACGGCATAAATAGGTTTGTTATAGCCAACGCTACGCAGTATCTTTACGGCTTCTTTACCATCCATCACCGGCATCTGAATATCCATTAAAATAATGTCATACTCACCCGCAAGCGCGGCTTGAAACCCAAGTTCGCCATTGCCTTCAATAGCAAAGTCAATTCCGAGATATTTTAGATGTTGTGCTATAAGCTCTTGGTTTACCTCATTATCTTCGACTACCAATACCGAACCTTTTAATGAGTTAGGCGCCATCGATTCAACGCTGGTCATGTGATTAAGAGACGTGTCGAAAAATGCTTCGCAACCGACCGTGAAAGTAAAGGTTGAACCTTGACCTGGATGGCTTTCAACACGAATATCTCCATTTAATAGTGCGGATAATTCTTTCGCAATGGTTAGGCCAAGTCCCGAACCGCCATACCTCCTGGTAATACTGTTGTCCGCCTGACTAAAAGCATTAAACAATTTACTGATTTGCTCCTCACTCATGCCAATACCGGTATCAATGACTTGAAACGTGAGCTGTTGGGCAACCTGGTCTGCTTTAACGTTCAGGCTTATCCTGCCGTTTTCGGTAAACTTAACTGCATTGCCGATTAAATTCATCAAGATTTGTCGTACTCGTGTTGGGTCAGTGATAACGTCTTTGGGTAGGTTAGAGTCGATATTTAAGTCAAAATAAAGTCCTTTTGCTTGGCAGATGGGTTTAAAAATAGAATCTAAATCAATGATGATGGGTTCTAGTGCAAACCTGATTTGTTCGACTTCTAGCTGTCCTGACTCGATTTTGGAAATGTCTAGAATTTCGTTGAGAATAGTAAACAGGTGTTTACTGTTGGCGATAATGGTATCTATGGTGTCCGATATTTCAGCTTCAGAAATGATGCCTGCTTGAATGTTTTCTGCAAAGCCTATGACAGCGGTCAAGGGCGTGCGTATTTCATGGCTCATATTCGCTAGAAAAGCACTTTTGGCTCGGCTTGCTGCCATTGCTGCATCACGTGCTGAGACGAGCTCGGCTGTTCGCTCTTCTACCAGTTTTTCCAGATTTTGTGTTAGGGCTTCCAGCGCAGTATTTTTATTGAATAACTCTAACGACTTTTGCTCCAATAGTTTTTCGGCTTCTTTCCTTGCAGTTTTCTCTCGCAGTAAACGAGATTTTGGTACCATCTCAGTCATTAAACCTCCGCTTTCACTAACTTTGTTTATTTTCAAACACCAGTAAGAGGTTGTGCACACCAAACCAAGTATTCTCCGGTCGAGTGAGTTATTTGCCAATAACGCTGCCAGCAATCTCTTGTATTTGCCCAGAATACAGTGATTTTCTGGTACTTCTAGCACATTGCGTGATAGTGTTGCCCTGTTTAGTAACTGTACACCAATAATTTATTTTTAACTGGAACCGTGCGTAATTTATGCTCTCATCATCAAACGCATTCTTAACTATTAGACCTGCTAGCAGGGTGGCTAAGTTGTGTTTTTTCCCAAGAATTATTGGCTGTATATTGCTTGGGATAATGTTGCTTACGGTATTCCATTCCACGTTAACCACCTACGTATTACTACCCATCGTTTTACACTGCTTGTTGTGGCCTCATATTGCGTTTTTGTTGGCGAAGCTAAACCCAATTCAAACATTAGACGAACACGTCAATCATGCTTTTGATGCACTTTTTTATGGTCTTTGGACGGCAGCGACGGGGTTTCAAGTTTGGATAATAGTGGCCATTTTAATGGTTAACTCTGTTAATGGTTTAATGCTTGGCGGCATTCGCTTTATGTTGCTCAGTACTGGAGTCTTGCTTGCAAGTACTGCGTTGGGCGGCTATTGGTTTGGTTATACGATAAATATAAATTCGTCTCTAGAAACGACATTAGCATCAGCGGTGGGTATATTTTGTTACTCCATGAATGTCGGCTACTTTAGTTGGCGCAATACCTGTAAAATCAATAGAAAGCGTCGAGAATTAAAGCATAAAACGTCAGAGTTTGAATCAGTAAACAAGCACATTTCTCAAATGAACCAAGTCGCAACGCAAATAAACAGTACCTTGGATATTGATGAAATTATCAATGCTGTGATGCCACCGATGCAGAGTATTTTAAATTTTAATCAATTCTGGTTACTGATACGCAAGCAAGATTATCTGGAAGTGTTATCGGCGACAGGAGATGGTTTCGACAAGTTGACCATTGAGAAGATAAACGGTGTTAAAATGCCACTGAAGGCCAATACGACTGCTATGGCCACTGCCTTTCTGACCAATCAAACCATAGTCATTCCGAGCATTGACCAAAAATTAGTAAATACTTTTTCAGAAGCAGAGCGACAAGTTTACGACTTAAATCCAACGCGCGCCTGTTATGTGCACCCCTTGTCTGTACGTAAAGAGCCCATTGGTATTTTGATATTGGCGAATTCAAAATCTGCCTTTGATATTGATACCAATACTCATGATTTATTGGATAGATACATCCAACAATTTTCAACAGCAGTGGCCAATACGCTTTCATTTAATTCACTTCAAGAGGCTAGGCAGGCAGCAGAGAATGCAACCAAGGCTAAAGGTGATTTTCTTGCCAACATGAGCCATGAGATCCGCACGCCAATGAACGGAATATTGGGCACGCTGCAACTATTGGAACGTCGTCAGTTAGACGACGATAGTAAACACATGCTCGGCAAAGCTAGTTTTTCAGCGAAAACACTCCTTACTATCATCAATGACATATTGGACTATTCAAAAATAGAAGCCAATCAATTGGTGATTGAAGAAAAACCGTTTTCTATGCTTGAGGTATTGGAATCGGTGAAATCTGATTTAAACACTATGGCGTCTGAGAAAGGTATCAAATTACTTAGTGAGGTCGGTGATAACTTTGAGGACGGTTGGTGTGGTGACATTGTCAGAGTTCGTCAAATATTACTCAACTTAACGTCCAATGCCGTTAAGTTTACTGAACAAGGTAGCGTCACACTCAAGTTGAATATGGGCAAACACAATGGCGTAAATGCCATTCGAGTAGACGTTGTAGATACGGGCATCGGAATGAACGAAGAGCAAAAAAATCGCGTTTTCGAACGATTTGTTCAAGCCGATTCATCCACTACTCGAAAGTTTGGCGGTACCGGTTTAGGCCTTGCTATTTCGATGAGTCTTATCGATATTATGCAAGGCAAAATAGTGATATCTAGCCAAGAGGGAAAGGGCACCAAAGTGTGTATGGTGTTGCCGCTACCACAAGCCGAACTAAGTACTCAGGAACAACCGGGCAAGTCAATTGCGCCTCCAGACTTAGGCGGTTGTCGGATTCTTATCGCTGAAGACAATGACATTAACCAAGATATCTTGCGCGCTATGTTAGAGCCCACCAATGCCACATTAGAGTTTGTTGAAAATGGGGCATTGGCGGTGCAAGCGTTTGAAGCAAATGAGTATGATCTTATACTTATGGATATTCAGATGCCGGTTATGGACGGAATTTGCGCATTTAAAGAATTAAAAGCTAAAAACATTCAGGCACCGGTAATTGCACTAACGGCAAACGTAATGGCACAAGACATCAAACGTTATCAGGCGCTAGGCTTTGCAAATCACATTGGCAAGCCAATTAGTATTAATTTACTTTATCAAACTCTAGACAAATACCGTCCGCAAACACCTATTCCATTGGCTCATTAAAATACACCGTTAGCGTTGCTAATTTTTCCGCCAGTCATCCACACATAAAATCGGCTGAACCAATCAAGTGGTTGTATTGCGTCCCAATGTTCTACTATTTGCCCGTCTTTGATGCGCCAGGTGTCGACAATGTTAAAGCCTTTTCGGTCGTTACCTCGGTGCGCTTTTTTAATTGTGGCATGCGAGTGGAAAATAACCGATTCTCCATCAACATAGATGTGTTTTACGTCATAACTATATTCAGGGAATTGTTTGGCGAAGCTACTTACGAAATTTACCAGCTCAGCTAAGCCGTCTTTTATTCCCCGGTTGTGTTGCTTGTATTGGTCATTGCCGAACGTTTTCAACACGTAGTCGAATTGATGAGTATTCATAAGGTTTTGCACAAAGTCAGCGACCAAAAGTGCATTTTCAGTCTCGATTTCCGTCCAATGTGTTTGTTTTAAAGCGCCAAAATTAATATGTGGTGCGTTCATTTCTTCATCTCCAGTTTTGTGGATTATCAACCTACTTACATGTATGTAAGTTTTGTGGGCAAAAATTTTTAAGTTAGATAAGCCGTGAGCAGTCCTTTAACTGCTTGCTTAAACTCTTCTTTGTTCTCAGTAATTAGATTCATTTGGATCATGCCAAATATTCCCGACATAATTCGAACAGCAAGAATATGGCTGTTCGTATTGGCGGGTAGCTTATTGGCTTTTTTAGACTTCTCTATTTGAGCGGCAATTTGCTTAATCTCCTCATGATAGCGTGTTACGGCCATTGTTCTAATGCTGTCAGGCGCTTCACCATCGTGAATGAGCTGACTCAAAATGCATGAATTATTCACGTCACGCGTCACAAGATAATCGCCGAGCTTATTTTCAATGGCTTCTAAAATCCGATGAATATCGCCGTCATGTTGCCTGAAAATATCGTCCTTAAACAGCTTGTCATAAAAGATGTATTGTTCAGTCGCGGCGATGCCCAACCCTTCTTTGTTTTTAAAGTGGTGGTGCAGGTTCGCTCGGCTTGTGCCCAGCTCATTGGCAATTTTGGCAAAGTTCAGGTTTTCGTAACCCCCACTTTGCATTTGCTCTAAAGCGATTTTGACGATTTGCTCTTTCATAGTGTGGCATACTAACTTACATGTATGTAAGTTTCAAGGGGGTAAGAAATTGGATTGTCCAATTGAGGTTATTGAAGAGGCTGGCAATGAGTTTGGGTTGTTGGAGAATAGGATGGTTTACAGTTTATTGTTGATAAACTCTGTTATACGGAGGTACACGTCGCGTATACCTCTGAATTTATTGATTCTAAAGCTGTTTAAGTAAACCGCTAGTTTTGTTTCACTGCGATGCTAGGATAACGGCTTAGGTTTTGGTACATCTTCATTTTGGTTACACCATCTTCTGATACCAAGTCAAAATAGGACGTTGAATTAGGATAGTAAAAACGACTTCCAGAGGTGGGGATTGCTTCTAGAGCCTGTTCACCTTCTCTTAGGGTGAAGAATTTTCCGTTTTCTGAGTAGAGCTTTCGAGTTGTATTTTCGTCAACTGTGTATTCGCCTAGCCAAGTCTTGAGCGTGCTTTCGTTGATATCTGCTGGGCTGGGATTAGGAAGACTAATATTTAAAGCAACAGCGAATAGTTTCTCCATGATTAGGCCGACATTGGTGTTATCACTATTGGCTAAAACGACTACAAATATTTTGTCTTTAGGTAAATACATGGCAGCTGTTGCGAACCCATTGATGCCACCATAGTGACCAATAGCTTCCTGATCAGCGAGGGGGCGGAATCCCAACCCCATTGCATAATGGGTAGGTGTTGCGGTACTTAATTCTCCTCGCCTTATAAGTTGCTCATAACTTTCGGAGCTCAGTAGCTTATTGGTGTGCAGTGCGGTATTCCATTTCGCTAAGTCTTCCACCGTTGACAAAAGCATACCTGCGGCGTGAGGCCATTGCATATCAATGGGGCGCGCGTTGACGATTTGTCCATCTTCAATTGTATATGGGTAGGCTCGGTTTGATACCAGTTGTCTTCCGCCAATTGCGGAGTTAGTCATACCAAGTTTGGAAAATATATGCTTCTTGACGAAGTCACCGTAACTCATACCACTTAGTTGCTCGATGATGGCGCCCAAAAGGACATAACCTGTGTTGGAATAGGCAAACTGCTCATTTGGCGCAAAAAGCATCGGCTCGGTACTAAAAAGGTCAATCATTTCTTCTAACGTGACCGGCAGTGGAATACGCTTGGTCATCGTTTCGTCGCTATTGGTGTAGTTGTTTAAGCCGGAGGTGTGTTTTAGCAAATGCTCCAACGTAACGGTATGTCCCACTGTGGGGAAATCTGGAAAGTATTTCTTAAGTGTATCTTTAACAGACAGTTTACCTTGCTCTTGTAACAATAGAATTGCAGCGGCAGTAAATTGTTTAGTGATTGATGCAATACGGTGCACATGATGATTCTGCATTGCGATATTAAGTTCAATGTTTGCCATACCCGCAGAACCTTTAAACAGTGTTTTACCATTCTGTACGACGATGGCAGATACACCTGCACCATGCAGTGCAGTTGATTCAGTTAATACCTCTTTAAAATTGGGCTGGGCATTGATGTTTGACTGAATGAACAGTAAAAGCGCTAGCAAGATCAAAGGTTGTATTTTTTTAACTAGCTTAGTTGTGAGTTCCATGTACCGCTCCCTTAAATATTATTTTCTTCGATGGATTACAGTTGTAATATATTAATGATTACACTTGTAATTTAATTGATCAAGGGATTTTCAAACTACGGTAAATAAAGCATTTAATGAAGCCTACGCACTCGCACTCAACTTGTATTTGACGTTTGTTGTCGCAGCTAAGATGCAAAACTATGGATAGCTATTATACTCATTTGGAATGAAGGAGATTTTGCATTTGCAGTAATCCAGTACTTTTTTAGGATAAAAAAGTGGTATGAACGACAACAAACTTCACCCTCGAGAAACGCAGAGACTCAAGGCGCTCGCCTACTTCGATATATTAGATACTGAGCCAGAAAAAGAGTTTGACGATATTGTTTCCTATGTGAAGGATGCGCTTAACGTTCCAATAGTCGTTTTAGCGTTAGTAGATAGAACACGCGCTTGGTTTAAAGCAAAAGAAGGGGTGGACTTTTCTCAGATGGATCGGAATACCGCCTTCAGCGCAGAAGCCATTTTGTGCGACGGTTTAATGGAAGTTTCCAACACTCAGTCACATCAACAATTTTGCCAACACCCGATGGTCACCGGCACCCCCGGTATCAAATTTTACGCAGGGCAACCTATCAAGACCGAAGACGATTTGGCCATAGGTTCGCTGTGTATTTTTGATGATAAACAGCGAGTGCTGGAAGCGGGGGAGAAAAAGCTATTGGCGTTAATGGCACACCAAGCCATGTCTCTGATTGAACGTCGTAAGCAAAAGTACTTGTTAGAGCTCAAAGCTGAGGCGCTCAATATTGAGAAAAGAATGTTGGAGGCGATTTCAAAGATTCAAAATGGCTTTATTCGGGGAGAGGGTAATTACGGACTGTTTTCTGAATTTTTAGGTGAATTGTTACTGCTAACAAATAGTGAGTATGGGTTCATTGGAGAAGTGCTCGAGAATAAACAGGGGCAGATGTATCTCAAAACCCATGCAATTACAGATGTATCATGGAATGACGAAACTTCCTCTTGGTATCGCGAGAACGCCCCTGATGGTCTCGAATTTACTAATTTAAACACTTTATTTGGCAAGGTTATGGTAAGTGGTGAGGTGCTCATTTCGAATAACGCACCAGTACATCCCAATGCGGCAGGAGTACCGCATGGTCATCCTCCTCTAACACAATTTGTCGGCATCCCCTTTAAAGTATCTCAGCAAGTGGTTGGTATGATTGGTTTGGCTAATCGACCTCAGGGCTATACCAACACTTTGGTGGACGTGCTGACACCAGTTATTGATACTTGCACATCGTTAATTCTTGCCAAGCGCAATAACGATGAGAAGAAGATCCAACAACAGATATTATTAGAAGAGACCGCTGAGAATTTGCGCTTGGCGAGCCAGTTCAATGCAATATATGAGTCGCTTCACGAGGGCGTTGTGGAAGCTGACCCTGATACGAGTACTATCGTTGATTGCAATAGTGCATTTGCAATGATGTTGGGTTACAACGCATGTGATTTAGTCGGTAGAAGTGTGAACGATTTCTCGGTGGAAAAGGATGTATTTGAGTGCACTATACAATCACTCAAAACTGCTGAACCAGGACAAAGAGTCCAGAATTTTGAAAAAAATTACATTCACAAGGAAGGACACATTGTTCCCGCGTTTGTCACTGTCTATTACGTGCCTAAATCAAGTACAACGAAAGAGTCCCTTTGGGCGCTTGTTAAAGACTTAACTCAGGTCAAACGCGACGAGGAGAGGCGCGTTCAAGAGCAAAAAATGAATTCATTGGGTACGTTGTCTGGTGGAATTGCTCACGATTTTAATAATATTCTTGGCATCATTATGGCCAATGCTGAAATGGCATCCCTTGCTAACATCGACGATAACTTGAGTCGGCGCATTGATGCTATTATAGAAGCATCAAATCGCGGGGCGGAACTGGTGTCGCGCATTTTAACCTTCAGCCGAAAAACCAGTTATGAGCGACGAGCCATTAATTACAAGCAAATGGTAGAGTCAGCATTGGTGTTGATATCCAATGCAACGCCTTCAACTATTCAGCTTAATACTCACATAGAAGATTGCGGATGTATAAACGCGAATGCTAATGATATTTCGCAGATATTAATGAATTTGATTTCCAATGCTGTCCAAGCGATTGAGCCGCTGACAGGGATCATTACAGTGACACTTAGCAAATCGCCCGACCTTGAATCGGCAATGCTCACCATAAGAGATACAGGAGTGGGCATGGATGACGAGACGGCAAAACAAATTTTCGATCCGTTCTTTACCACTAAACATCAAAAAAATGGAACAGGTCTTGGCTTGTCTATCGTATACGCGCTTATTGATGAAATGGACGGACGCATCCAGTTAGAGAGCAAACTGGGTGAGGGAACAGAATTCAGAGTGGAGCTACCCTTGATTGTCTCTGCTGAAGAACCGGTTATGGCTGCAGACGCTCGCGCCGCTCAAAGCCAAGCAAAACATATATTACTGATAGAAGATGAAGAGTACTTGCTGAGTGTCTACAAAGAAGCGCTGCGAATGGGCGGGCACCATGTGAGCGCGTTTAATAGCAGTGAAGAGGCATTAGCGCATTTTTCTCGTAATCATGAGCGCTATGACTTGGTGATAACTGATGATGAGATGCCAGACTTGCGAGGAACGGATCTCATCTCTCAAATACACGAGTTACAGCCAAACTTAAATATCTTTTTGGTAACCGGGCACGTCACTCACAGTGCGCTATTACTAAACGAACGAGGAGCCATCAAGGAGCTCATCAATAAACCTGTTTCTATCGACGAATTACTGCGTTTGATTGCCGCTTTGTAACGGGAAAGTTTTTGAGAACATGGATGTTGAGTGTGTTGTCATGTAACACTGAAACATTATTGAAACATCGATGAATCGGCTTCGAAACAGGCGCTACCTAAATTTCTACTAGGGTAATCTAGAGTAGTAGCACATGAATTTAGGTCTTGGTTCTTATAATTTACTTTCAAAACACTCACTGAACAATCTCATTAATGAGCACACATTAAATCGGCTAAAGCCTGTTGGTTTGATTACCCTCAGCTTAGATGAGGAAGGAAAAATCCTTAGCGTTAATCAGGCTTTCTTGTCTTTGTTTGGTTTGCAAAGCTTGCCTGAAAACAATCATATTGAAGATGTTTGCCCAAATCTCAATTGGCAGGAGCTAGTTGACCAGGGGACAGCGAACAAAGCTAAATCACACTTTTTATTTACCGCCTCGTCTGGTGTGCAAAAACATCTTGAAGTATCCCTTTGTAGCTCAGAAACAAACGAGGGGGAATATGATGTGTTTGCTATTGATGTTTCTGAACAAAAACAAGAGGTTTCCACTTTGCAAACGCGACTGGACAACTTCGAAGTTATCCCAAGGCTTGAGCTGACTTGTGATGGGCGTTTTCTTGATTGTAATGCCAAGTTTTCACAATTAACGGCGCACCAAGCTGAAAATTTGCAATCGGTGTGCCCATCTCAGTTTTTATCTCTAGAAACGGGAAGCGTGCAAAGCATTCAGGATTTGGTCGTTTTTTTGAATAAAAAAAGTGGCTCATCGATAGAGTTAAAGATAACCGGAGCAATGGGTAACCCGATATTTTGCCAAGCCATTGTCGACTCTGTACCTTTTGACCAACAAGGTAATACCAAGCTGATATTGTTGCTGGTTGATGTGACTCGGGCGAAAATGAGTAGTGCTTTCTATCAGGCGCAACTCGACGGCGTAACGAGTGCACAAGCGCTTTTATCCATAGATTTGTGTGGCAATGTTATAGATGCAAATAGTCACTTCGAAATGCTGTATGGCAGTGATTTATCAGAACTACGCGGTAAATTATTCGAAGACATATTATCCGATACCAGCGATCAATCTTTTTCTATTGAAGCACTCATGTCGGGGGAGAAAATCAACGGTGAGTTTGCTTTTCTTAAGCACGACGATACTGGTGTTTTCTGGCTACAAGCCAGTTTCTGCGTTATCAAGGATCTAATGGGAACACCACTAAGTGTAATGTGCTCAGGGATAGATATTACCAGAGACAAGATGCGTAATGCCGATTATCAAGGCCAACTGGAGGCGATTCATAGAGTGCAGGCGGTAGCGGAATATTCCACTGACGGTAGCCTTGTGACTGCCAATCAATTGTTCCTTGATGCGCTAGGCTACTCACTTTCTCAAATTGTTGGGGAATCTCATTCGATATTTCTCCCTAAAACAAACACCAGCTCAGAGCAGGAACAGGAGTTTTGGCAAGAGTTACGAAGCGGCAATGCCCTCAGTGGAGAATATAAGCGGATAACTCAAAGCGGTGAGGAGGTTTGGTTTCAAGCAACTTATAATCCGGTTTTAGGTTTGGATGGGAACATTGTCAAAATAGTTGAATACGCCTCGGTCATCACTGATCACAAAAAGTTGATTAATGAGTTTGTTGGCCAAGCAGATGCATGTGACAAAGCCTTGTGCATGATTGAGTTTGATTTAAATGGAATTGTCACTAAGGCAAATGATAACGGCATTAATTTAATCAACTATGCCAGAGAAGATGTCGTGGGTAAGAGCTGGCAAGCACTTATAGATCCGCTCGGGCTTAATGGTTTTGAACAAGACAAACTTTGGGGCAAGCTTTGTGCTGGCGATTTTGATACGGGAGAATATCGACTCCTCAGCAGTGATAGAAAAACGGTTTGGGTGCAAGGAACTTGGAACCCCATTAAAGACTTAAATGGACATCCTTACAAAATCATCCTTTATTGCAACGATATCTCAGAGCAAGCGATCGAAAAACAAAACTCCAAAGGTTATTTCGATGCGATAAACCGGGCTCAAGCGACCATCGAATTTGAATTAGACGGAACCATTAAGTCAGCCAATGATTTGTTTTTACAAACTACGGGGTATGAACTAACTGAGATAGTGGGTCAACATCACAGTATGTTTGTCACCGAGGAATACGGACAAAGCGAACAATATCAGTCGTTCTGGGAACAATTACGCGCTGGTGAATTTGTCCAAGGAGAATTTCAAAGAGTTAATAAGTCAGGGCAAGATATTTGGATAAGTGCGACGTATAACCCCATTTTCAATGAAGATGGTAAAGTCGTAAAAGTAGTTAAATTTGCTTCTGATATTACCAGTAGAGTAAATGCAGTTTTAGCGGTTAAAAAACACCTAACGCGTTTGGCTGAAGGTGATTTATCACAAACCATTGATATTGAGTTTTCACCTGAATACCAAGAACTAAAAGATTCTTCAAATCATGTGGTCAAGCGGCTTGCAGAGATTTTTGCCAGTGTAAACGTAAGCCTTGCAGATATTAATACTGGCAGCGAAGAGTTGTCGGCCAATACCGATGAACTGCACAGCCGTACTGAAATTCAAGCATCATCTATCGAAGAAACCGCCGTTAGCATGGAGCAGATGACATCTCTGGTGAAAAGTAACGCCGAACAGAGTAACGCCTCTTCAGAAAGTGCCAGAGAGACCAATAAAATCGCGAAAGACAGCCAACAGGAGCTTCTTGAAGCGGTCGAAACTATGTCAGAAATCAGGGAGTTTAGTAGCAAAATAAATGAAATTATCGGGATTATAGACGGTATTGCGTTTCAAACGAATTTATTGGCTTTGAACGCTGCAGTGGAGGCGGCAAGAGCGGGAGAAGCTGGGCGTGGCTTTGCCGTTGTTTCTGCTGAAGTTCGCAATCTTGCTTTGCAAACAGCATCATCGGCAAAAGACATCAAAGAACTCATTCAGCAAAACCACGAAAAAATTTCACTGGGTTCAGAGCAAGTGTATCAATCCGGTGAAAATATCGGACAAATAGTCACAAAAATTGAAAAACTGAGTGAGGTTATTAATGACTTCGCGGTGGCTGCAGATGAGCAAGCCAGTGGTATTGAGGAAATCAATTGCGCTGTAGCCAGTATTGAGAATATGGTGCAGCAGAACGCCACGATGGTAGAACACTCCAAAACGATATGCACCGCTCAGCAAAAGCAAACGGGAGAAGCGGCGGAACTCATCTCGTACTTTCGTTTTTAACGTGAGTGTGCATAAAAGTTGAAAAACAGTTAGCTGGAAACGCTAGCTGTTTTTACTTCTCAGGAAAGTACTCAACATTTTTATATCCAAGGGCTTCGAGTAGTAGAACCCCTGGCCGAACTGTCCACCCAAGCGTCGTGCGAAGACCTCCTGCTCTTTGGTTTCTATGCCTTCAAGAATTAACTTAGTGTCAAACTTCTGGGCGAGAGTAATCGTTGTTTCTAGGATGATCTGATTCTGTTTATTGCCGGGTACGCCCCGCAGGAAACATTGATCTAGCTTTATTTCATCGAATTGAAAACTAATAAGTTGTTGCAGAGAACTGTACCCTGTTCCGAAATCATCGAGGCTAATTTGTACCCCTATATCTTTAAGCAGACTCAAGGCGACTAGCGCATTTTCTTGTCCTGACATTAAGGTATCCTCAGTGACTTCTACAGTGAGCTTTTCGGGTGGAAAACCAAAATAGCCGAGGCAGTTCATAATATATTGGCAGGTGTCTATGTCCTGTAAATGATTAACCGATAGGTTAAAGGCGATTGCAGGCGATGCTTTTTCAAGGGCAGACACTTCCATTAGTACCTGTTTGAATAACCATTGATTATACATTTTGTGGAGATTTAGCTTGTCTAACATTGGAATGAACAATGCAGGTGATATTGGTTCTTTTTGAGGCGGACACCATCGTCCTAATATTTCTAAGCCAATACATCGCTTCGAGTGTAGAGCATATTTAGGTTGGTAAACGGGATAAAACTCCCCGTTACTGATTGCTTGATGCAACGAGTTACGACCTAGGTTAGCCAGTTCGGATTGCATGCTGGTTGAGACCTGATTATATGCTTGAATAATATAGTTAGCGTGGGCGTTGTCGGGCAGCGTATCTGCAGCGAGCCCAATAAGTTGAGCTGCATGTTTAACACAATGGCTAAAAGCGGAATTTAGGCGATTAAAGATAAAGACTTTAAGCGATAACGTTTGATCAGCCAGCCAATGGCATGCGTCTATGCCGTCCCCATGAGTTTGTTGCACATCTACAATACAGGCAGAAAATTCTTTTACGTCTATTTCGTTGCTATCAGCAAAGCTTTTTAAGTACTTCACACTTACACAAAGCTTGCGAAATGACGCCAACTCCTCAAGAGGATAATTCGGGCTAATGACGAGAATATGCACACTGTCCTCCTGCCAAGTTATGAGCTATGGGTATCTGAACCGACGTACTTTCATCGCTATACTGAATGCTTCGAAGGCATAAAACGCTGAATGCGATTGTTACAATTAACTTTCCGAATAAATTATGAATAGTGTCTATACTTTGTTTTAGAGCTTGCGTGTTGCAATCCCAAAACATTGGTGTTGCAAAGATATTTCAAGCCGCAGTAGTCGAATATCATGGAGTGAGATAATGAAATCGGTGTTATTAGTGGAAGATGACTTTCAATTAGGTGAAGTGGTAAAAGCCTATTTGGAAGTTAACCAATATGAAGTTGTTCACCACGAAACTGCGGAAGCGGCATTAGCCGAAGTAAAAAACCGCGCCTTCGATTGCATTGTTTTAGATTTAAACCTCCCAGACGAAGACGGCCTGGTTGTGCTTCGTAAAGTTAAAAGTCAATTCGAGACACCCGTCATTATTTGTTCTGCAAGAGTCAGTTCGGATGATCGTATTATCGGGCTAGAATTCGGCGCCGACGATTATTTGATTAAGCCGTTTTCCTCCAAAGAGTTATTGTTAAGAATTAATAATTTAATCGATCGCATAAAAGTCGAAAAACGAGAGAAACAAACACAGCTTGCCGATTACCAACTCGATCAAGAAAAGAAAGGCCTGCTCAATACCACAAATGACAGCTTCATCTCGTTGACTCTGACAGAATTTTACATTTTATCCAAGTTAGCAGGGCATCCTGGTAAAGTGTATTCACGTGGAGAAATGATTGATTCTATCTCTGGGATTGAAGGACCAGAAAACGATCGTGCGATCGATGTTGCCATTTCTCGGCTTCGCAAGAAAATTGAAAAAAATGCCAAAAGCCCAGAGATAATTAAAACCGCTGTGGGCTTTGGGTATTACATAGAGCCAGAGGTTTGTTCGCAGCGCTAAGCCATGTTTAACTGAGCCAACTGCTCACTTTTCCCATTTCATTGCGTGGTATGCGATCACCAAACATCACATTTTGTGGAAATATAAACTCACCACACTCTTTGGTGATGCTCCGCAGCAGTGAGCTGTTTGATACGTGACCATCGGTAACTACAAAAGCATTGAGCTGAGCGTGGGTTTTGACACCTTCTATTCTTATAACCGCATCTTTCACACCTTCGACCCGTTTTAGTTCTTCAAGCAAATGGCTCACGTCTACATTGTAACCATTCACCTGAATTTTACCGTCCTTGCGTTTAATGACTTCGAATCGTTCTGTATCAATGAATCGCAAATCGTCCTGTAACGGTAACTTACTTGCGTGTTTAAAAACCTGTTCATGCTGTAAGCACAGGTCTGTTCTGAGTTGGTAAAACGGTGAGTTTTGGTTTCTATAACCAACACCACCGGTTTCGGTGGCACCATAGATTTGGGTCACGTTATTGCAGCCCAATGCGTATAGCCCTCGTATATCTCTAAAATCACATGGCGCTGTTGATATAACTACGTTCAGCTTATCTAGCTGCTCAGGTTTCATTAATCCCATCGTAGAAAGAAATGAAGGTATTGTTACCAGAATGGAGGAGTTTTTACTGTTCAATTTATGAAGGAGTGAACTGCGGATATCAACAGATTCGGTTTGCCAAAGTTTGGGCATTAAGCAACCCCAAATAAAGCCGTAAATGTGGTGTTGTGGCACAGCAACGTAAACCGTATCTGGCTTTTGGTAAAGACGCTGCCAAGCAGCCGCCTCCTCTTGCAGCGCACTCAATTCGTGGATAACAGCCTTAGGCTTTGATTGGGAACCGGATGTGTAGAACTTAATCTTTGCCGATGTTTGCTGCAAACCAACCAGGGCGACGTTGGCTAAACTTTCCAAATTTGGCGCATTTAAAAACTCGTCTAATACGCTCTCATCCTCTACTTGAAAGAAGTCTGAGACATAAGCAACCGCTTGATAGCTTGATAATGAATCCAATAACCAACAGTTTCTTGCGTCAGTTTGTTGCGCATGCTGCTTAATTAATGCGGTATTTTCAACGTTATTTTTACAGGCCTGGGAGACCAAATCTAAAAGCAGAACTTCGATATCTGAACGTTGCCATTTAATTTTTTCTGACATAGCGATAACCATCATTTATTACCAAACAATTTCAGTATAGCGCCGCATTTATGTGAAATTGATACCGAAACATCTTTGAAACATCGGTGACAAGTCCTCGTAATATCCCTCTCCATAATCAAACTCACATTCAACAAATTGAGTAGGTGGTTCGCACATGAATGAAGAGCAGTTATTGGAATTTTTATACATCGCCCCGGTTGCGCTAATTCAATTCGACAGTGAAGGCATGGTGAAAATGGCCAATCCGCGAGTCGCTCAACTATTTAACCGGTACGCACCTGGCGGCTACTTTGCCAACTTTTATAGTTTCTTACGGGATTTCTTACCGGATTTGGAAAAAGAAATTACATCGTTCGATGATGAACATGGACAGATCATGGAAAACCGACGTTATTGCATTAATGCTCCTACCTTGACTGGTGAAGAGGAGTTATGGATGGACGTGACGGTTATGCGCCAGGAAAAAGATGTTTACATCGCCTCATTGAACAATGTGACCAATCAAGTTCAGGTTGAATCTGAGAAGTTCTTAGCTGAAGAGCGCCTGGTTAAGGTATTCGAAGCGGTTTCGCAACACGTGATTTTTACCATGGATCCCTCTGGCCTTATTGATAGCTGGAACGTGACAGGTGAAACCTATATCACCAATTCAGAAGGCGCGTTAGGAAAAATCTTGTCGCAAATCCTACCGATATCGCTGTCTGACAATGCTAACTACCTAAAAATAGCCTCCGAAGAGGGTTCAGTCAGAGCTCAGCTTGAGATGAGAGGGCGTTCGGGGGAAAAGCAACCTGCAGAATTTTGTATTTCATCAATTCATGACCAGAAAGACGCCATTAGGGGCTTTTCTGTAGTGTTAACTATTGGCAATTAAGCCTTTTTTATAGAACCGAGAGGACATAAACATGAACTTCGCAAGTGTTTCAATTGATCAATTAAACAGTGGTACATCAGCTGACTTTGACGCGGCTAGCTTCGGCATCGTTAAAATGGGACATGATGGTAAAGTCACCGACTACAACGAAAACCAAGTTGAGCATACTGGTATGTCAAAAGGTGCGGTAATGGGTAAGCACTTTTTTACCCAGGTTGCCCCTTGCACCAATAACTTCATGGTCGCACAAAAGTACGACAGTGAAGACAGTATCGATGCTCAACTTCCCTACACGTTTACCATTAAAATGTCACCTACCCCAGTGAATTTGAGACTACTCAAAGACAGTGCGAACCAATACCTCCTTTGCGATTGGTGAGTAAACGCTGTGGTGTGAAGTAATGTTTTTCATTACTTCACACTGCTATTTTTGGGGAATTAATAATGTTTAAGCTGTGCCGAATTCTATTTACCTCCGTGATTACTTTCATTACGTTGGTTATTGCGTGTGTTTTGTTTTATCAAGGCAAACAAAGTTTTGGTTTTGTCTTGTGCGGCACCAGCGCTATCTTCCTGTGTATTTCAGCGTGGTTGCATTATTCCCAAGTTGTTCGGCCAATGCATCAGTTGGTGGAACTTATCCAGGCCAATCGCAACGAGTTTGGTGAGCTGGCGACTACAGATTCAGGCTGCGAGTCAGATGAAAGTATTCTGCTGTGGTTGTCACAAAGATTACAAGCAACCTGTGATGATAAATCAAAATTGCGCGCAGGCTACGAACACGATCACCTTTTGGTCACCCAGGTCACCAATGAATTAAATAATGTCAGACTTTATTCGGATCATTTGATTGCCATCGATGAAGAATCAGAGTTTGACCCAGCCAATATTCGCACTGCATTTCGACAATCTGAAGCTGCCGCTGACTATGCAACGCAAACATTTGAAAAAATTTATATGTCAATCAACGCGTTGGGAACTGGCTACAACGATGTTCGACAACATGCAACGTCGCTCAGAGGCGATACAGAAACCAGTATGACTCTCGTTGGCCAAACTAGACAGCAAATATCAGATTTATCCTCCAAAGCGAACGAGATAACTGAGGTGACTCAGTCGATTGCAGATATAGCGAGTATGACCCAGTTACTCGCATTGAATGCCTCTATTGAGGCCGCCAGAGCCGGGGAGTCAGGTCGTGGTTTTGCCGTGGTGGCTGAAGAAGTTAAAAAACTCGCGGAGCAAACTAATAACGCGACAGCAAGAATTACTTCGATTTCAGATGCTATTTTGGCGTCGAGCACGCTTTCTTCTGGCTCGATGGAAGAGATTGATGACCGGATTCAGAGAGTCGGAGAAACTATTTTTTCAGTAGTGGATAATATCGAAGGTCAATGGAAAGACGTGCAAAACCTACTTGGACAAATGGGGCAAACTGCGGGCACAGTAAGTGGGTTAAAAGGTATTTTGCAGAACTCAGAACAAGAGTTGGAATCACACTTTGTGATGCTGGATGGTATTTATCAATTTGGTAAAGAAAGTTCGAAGGCAATAACTACACTCGCACAGATCATGAAAATTGATGTGCTTCCTCCCCACGCGAAGAGTGCACCGGATAACAACCCACAGCTAACCGAATTACCATGCGCAACTTCAGCGACAGCTGAAAAACAATTGAGCAGCGCCTTGACTTAAATACAGAGATGGAAGCCTTGAGTATGCTAGACATTAGAACCCAACCCGAATCGATAGTTAGTCAAAATAAGCACACTAGCGATGCTATTAGGCTCGACGGTTACAGTTTAGAGCTAAGCGATGTTGAAGATATCAAATTTCGTGATGCTAAAGTGGCTATTTGCCAACGGTTGACGAAAGAAAAGGCATTCGAACCGAGCTGTGCCTTGTTAAAAGAGCAGCTCGATGCAGGCAGAGTCATTTACGGAGTCAATACGCTGTTTGGTGGCTTGGCCAATCAAGAAGCAATTGACCCAATGGAACTCCAGCGAGAACTTTTGTTGTCGCATATGGCGGGCGCCGGCGAGGCATTAGAAGACCAAGACGTTAAATTAGCGCTTATTTTGCGAGCCAATTCTCTGTGTCACGGTGTTTCTGCGATTAGAGAAAATATTGTAGACAGGTACTTGCAGTTGGCCAATAGAGATATTCTTCCTCTAGTTCAACAATATGGTTCCATTGGCGCCAGTGGTGACCTTATTCCGCTTTCAGCAATTGCCGGTGCTGTCACAGGCCAGTCGGGAGACTTTAAACTAAAGGTTGATGGTCATTATCACCCAGCACCTGAAATCCTTGAAAAGTTGGACTTGCCCGCTATTGCATTAAAACCCAAAGAAGGGCTAGCACTAATCAACGGCACTTCGGTGCTTACAGCGATAGCTGCAAACAACTGCCTCAAAATGTCCTATTTGTTTAATCTGCATATGATTTTACAGGTGGCAGTTGCTGAGATATTGAATTGTGATATGCGACCGTTTTCCGAGTTTATTCAGCGTCATCGCCCACACCCGGGGCAAAAGTGGGTAGCAGCCAGACTGCGCGATATGTTGGCGTCATCATCAATGGTACGAGACATCAATCAAGTAGAGCGTGATTTTGCCGAAGATGATTTGATTCAAGACCGTTATTCGGTTCGCTGTATGCCTCAGTTCCTAGGCGCTATCGTGGAAGACCTTACTGGAATTAACCGAACGGTAACGGTCGAAATGAACAGTGCAACAGATAACCCGTTAATTGATGTGGAGGCGGGAGAATTTTTACACGGCGGAAACTTTTTAGGGCAGCACGTGGCCATGTCTATGGACAAGATGCGCGTATCTATTGCACTACTGGCCAAACACAACGAAGCACAAATTGCGACGCTAGTCGAACCGGCCTTTAGTAGAGGTTTATCTGCGTCACTTGTAGCAGACACTGATATTGGGCAGAGTGTCGGTGTAAAGCCTTTACAAATTTTAAGTAACTCATTAACTCCATTGCTCGAACAAAACGCAAATCCCTTGACGACACATTTCCCTGTGCACGGCGAGCAATTTAATCAAAACATCAATTCGCAAGGCTTCGGCTCCGCACAGCTTACTCGGAAGAGTGTAGATATCTTTACCAAACAGACGGCTTGCATGTCATTAATTGTTTGCCATGCAATGCAGTTAAAGGCGGCTCAGTTGGATAAGCCGGTAGCAGAACTATTCAGTGTTAGTAGCTGTCAATTATTGGCGGGTCTGACTAAGCTTACTAATGAGCATGACGAAGAAAAGGGATTTATCATTGGAAAAGCTTCCTCGGGCAAATTTAGCGAATGGCTTGAGCACATTGCTAAAGGTGTCGAAGATAGAACATTGGGTAATTTCGAAGATATTTTTGATGTTGGAACCACTTTATAGGAGAGGTTCCTCATGGCGGTAAGTAAGTGCCATCTCAACGATATTCTGTATGCAGAATCAGACAGAGAATTTCTGCTTACGCCAAAGTCGAACTTACTTGTTGATGTGTCGGATAATTGCGTTGTTGAAACCGATCCCGATTCAGAAATTACTCGAAGGATCTGGCACACTGTCCAATGGTGTTTTACTAATGATATTAGTCACCGCTATGACCAAGTGATCTTTGATTATAACGACCAGCCTCACGAAATATATTTTCGTCACTTTTATTTTGATTATCACGACAATCAAATCATGATCAAGGTAAGTAAGCTTGCGCTCTATAGTGACGCCATAATTACTGGGAAATTTGAGTCAAATTTGTTTGATTCGATTTCTGACGCAGTGGTACTCACCCTTGCCGACCCTTTTGATGCCCCAGGGCCTAAAATCGTTTATTGCAATAAAACGTTCTCTGATATGACAGGCTATTCTTTTGAAGAATTGTTGGGACGTTCACCTCGATTATTACAAGGACAAGAAAGCTCAGCAAAAGCGAAGCGAAACATTCGCGTGGCGCTGGAAAAATGGGAAAGCATTAAGCAGCACATGGTTAACTATCGAAAAGATGGTTCTATTTTCGACGTTGAGCTAAATATCTCCCCCGTCAAAGATGAGTCTGGTTGGTTTTCCCATTGGATCAGCGTGCAACGAGATATGTCTGGACACAAAGAGATTCTTGAACATTTACGCACTAGTAATCTCATTTTACGTTCATCTGGTACCGCATGCTGGTATTTGGTTTTTTCCAAAGACCAACTGTATTGGGATGAACAAATGAGCCAGCTGCATAATTTACCGGCTGACAAGTCAGTTACATTGCCTAAGTGGTTAGGGATAATAAGTGCTTTCGACAGAGACAATTTTGATACCCGGATATCTAAAGCGATAAGTGGTGAGTCAGAACTGGATTTTGAATACCGATTGGAACTCGAAGATGGCAGTTGTCGCTGGTTGCGAATTAGAGCTGAGTTAACAAAAGAGGAAAATCTTCCGCAAACACTATCTGGTATTTGTTTTGATATTACCTTGGAAAAAGAATCCCAAATGGAAATTGAGCGGCACCAAAAGATATCAGAAGAAAATGCTAAACTGGCGTCTCTCGGTCAATTGGCAGCGGGCGTTGGACATGAGATCAATAACCCGCTTTCGGTTATCACCGCTTCAATTGATTTACTCGATATTTATTTGGGCAATGCGATTGCCGAAAATGAAAACGTTAGTCTTGCGGTAGAACGTATGATAGAGGCCAGTGATCGTATTGCGCGTATCGTTAATGGCTTGCGCAGCGTGTCTTCCTTAACGCGTGATTCAAGCGAGCTGACTACGGTTAATTTGGCAAAAGATATAGTACAAACCGTCGAAATGATGTCCGATCTGTATGCAAAAGAAGGCATAACAGTAAAATTGCGTGTTCCAGAAGAGTTATCTGCCTGCGAAATATTAGCTGAGCACGCTGGCTTACAACAGATTTTGGTTAATTTGCTGAGTAATGCAAAAGATGCAGTCCGCACAACCATTGATAAATACATTGAAGTGTCGGTCGAAGAGCAGCTCAATACCTGTACCTTAACCGTAAAGGATTCTGGTACTGGCATCGCCGAAGCCATACAAAGTCGAGTGTTTGAACCCTTTGCTAGTTTAAAAGCCGTGGGAGAGGGCACTGGACTGGGATTGTCGATTACGCAAAGTATCGTCGAGTCCTTTGGGGGAGGTGTTGTTTTTGAGACTAGTATGGGTGAAGGTACCACTTTTATCTGCACATTTAATAAGAGTCAGAGCGGAGCGGCTTCATTTACAAGTTCAACAACAAATAAAGAAAAAGCATCGTTTTTACTGGTCGAGGATGATATGCCTGTGGCGGAATGTACCCTTGCTCTAATCCATTCTCTAGGCTGCCAATGTGAACACGCTATCAACGGTAAAGATGCGGTTGAAAAACTTAAGACGCATGCGTTTGATATTATTTTGACAGACCTCAAAATGCCCGTGATGACCGGCTGGGAGTTCTTGGAATTACTGAAAGAACGCAGGCTAGCTACCGATAGCATGAAATTTATAATGACTGGCGAGATCATCACTCACAATGAAATCCAGTTTAAGAAACTAAAATCTTATTCTGATGGCATTTTGCAAAAACCAGTAAAACGCATTGATTTGGCAAATTTGGTAGAGCAGTATCAAGCAAATGCGCGTGTTTAATATTGTTATGTTTTTTTAAATCATCTTTAGCAATCGACTTTCGATAGCGAAAACGTGTTCGTCATGTTCAGCGTACTGTTTTAATGCTTTTGCCAGTTCAAATACATAGTCTCGGTTCTTTCCACTCGGTCCTTCTGAGCGCCAGATATGCTCGGAGATCTCTTGGATCGTTGCTTCTCCCAGATAAGCTGCATTATCTGACGTGGCGATGTAAACAAGGCCTCTGACGACTCGTCCATCGGCAAGCGTGATGTCGATCTCTTCACGTAAGTAGCCATTTTTTTCTCGGTGATCGAGATGTTCGAAAACATTGTGCTCGACTTTAAAGGCGCGACCAAAACATCGTGCCCCCGGAACCTGTATTAAGGTCAGCACTCGACCGGGGTTTGCGGGCGTGCCTCTGTGGTCATGGCTGCCTTGCCAGAAACGTCGCTCATAATCGTGAATATGGGCTGTAGTGCTCTCTAAGAAGTCAAAATCCACTTTGTAAATAAGTGACCCATAGCCGAATAACCATATCTCCTCATAGTCGGCGAGGTTTTGGCGCTGTTTGTTAATTTCTTGGGTATCAAAAGGCATTTAAATAAATTAGTTATGTTAGTCGACTTACTTGGATATGGGCATAGTACGGAGGGGTTCAATAGTTGGACTGAAAAATTCGGAAGCGCCCCAGTTATTGGCTAAGGGCGCTTCTTCTGGCAATACAGTTATCATTAACCGGAGCTCTACAGCGACATATGCAGAATTGGAAAGGGTTTTCCCATATCATCTACAGCGGACCGACTAGAGCCTATTTATTCTTTGCGGTATGATTTTGCAGCAGTTTGTTTGGTATTTGTAAAAGGCAGAGTCTTTGCGGTGTAGTTGCCCTACATAAAAAGGCGATAACGCAGTAGAAATACCAAACAAGCGCTGTCCAAAGGGTTCTTACTGAGCGTATCCTGCTCTTTGTTCTTGCTTTTTGACTCAGTCCACTAGGCCTGCAAAGCAATGCCGTGATCAGGATGTGCTTAGGTTGAACAAAACTTATACCGCAAAGATAAACAGGCTCTAATCACCTTAAACCCCATATGCTGGTAAAAACTAACCGCGAGTGGATTTTGTTCGTTAACGTGGGCCTTGTTGGCATTGAGTTGCTCAATAGCGTACTTAAGCAATTTTTTGCCCACACCATGGCCTCTTGCATCATTCAATACAAATAACATTTCTACCTTGCTTTCGTGGACGCCCACAAACCCCAAGATGTTATTCTTTGTATCTTTAATACAACGCAAAGACACAGCAGGAAAAGCCTTTTCAAGGATGATGGGTTTAAAAAACGCAATATCCTGTTCTGACAAAAAGCTATGTGTAGCTCGGACTGAATTTTCCCAGACATCTAGCATTTCTGCGTAGTCGTCAGGAAACACATGTTCAACAATCATGATATGTACTCTTAATTTGATTGGTTAGATGCGCAGCCGCAAGCGCAAGTTTATCAGCAGTCTCGTTAAAATAACTTGATTGAGGTTGCTATTTAGCGCAAAAAAAGAGGGCGTTTTCGAGAACAAGACGATTGAGCCTTCAGGTTTGAAGGCTCAATCAGGAAAATATTACAGGAAGCTAAGTAATAGGTAGGAAGCTAATAACAGTGTTACCCAACTTACCATGGTGCTAGTTACCGTTGATTGTGCCAGTTTCCCTATTGGGCCTTTGCGATGCATTATGTAATACAACAATACTTGTGTTGACACTGAAAGGCGTGTCGTTAGGGCATTTTCGATTTGGCGGCCATAGCCTGAAATCACTGTCACAAAGTTGGGCAATAAACGACGATACAACCACTCTGCGTCGATATTGATTGAGCGTAGCTCTGGTGGATAAATTCCTCGAAGAGTTAACCATACGAATGCCAGTGCAGAGAAAAATAGGATCTGAGTCTGCGCCAACACGTGGGTTGTGTCATAGGCGGTGTAATTAACCTCAAATGGCAGCATGCTGTACAGATAATTCGGGAATACACCAATCGCGATACAGAGCACTGCGGCAAGTCCCATGGGAAGCAACATATTTGTCGGTGGTTCGGTGGTACGAATACCACTATCGTGGGCAAAGAATGCGAAGTATGGAATTTTGATGCCTGCATGGTGGAATACACCGGCAGAGGCAAATAGCATCATCAACCAAATCCAGTCGTAACCCTCATTTATTGCGGCACTCACCACCATCGATTTGCTGACGAAGCCGCTAAATAATGGGAAAGCCGATATTGATGCGGCACCAATAATACAGAGGATGGTGGTCTTGGGCATACTCTTATAGAGCCCACCTAAATCTGAGCCATTCATTCTGCCAGTCATGTGCAGTACCGCACCCATGGACATGAATAATAAGCCTTTGAAAATAATATCGTTAAACGCGTGCGCTACTGCGCCATTTATAGCGAGTGCGGTACCGATACCAATACCACAAACCATAAAGCCTATTTGGTTGATCATGCTGTACGCGAGCACGCGTCTTAGGTCGTTTTCGATAACGGCATAGAATATTGGGAAGCAGGTCATTGCCGCGCCAACGTATATTAGAACTTCGGTACCAGGGTAGGCACGAGCGAACATGTAAACCGCGGTCTTAGTGGTAAATGCGCTTAAGAACACGGTTCCTGTTGGTGTCGATTCTGCGTAGGCGTCGGTAAGCCAGTTGTGGAAAAACGGGAAGGCACATTTGATGCCAAACGCCAGGAATATTAGCCAGCCAGCGGTGCTCTCCAAACCAATGTAACCAAAGCTAATGTCACCACCAGCGTGCACATATAAAATGGTGCCACCAATAAGCAGAAGACCGGACAGTATTTGGAAATATAAGTAGCGTAGGCCTGAACGAATCGCTCTTTCTGTACCACGTGCCCATACCAAAAAGACCGATGTTAAGGCTAACATTTCCCAGAAGAAAATGATGGTGATCAAATCACCGGCAAATACAGCGCCTATAGCGCTACCTGCGTATAACATACTGGCGATTTGTTGCATCTTGTCGCGTACATGCCAGGCGTAAAGACCTGCGATAAAAGCCGCTATGTGAAAGATGGCACCAAAGATGATACTGAGCTTATCTGCTTTAAAGGGGGTCAGTTGGAAATCGAAAAATGCAAATTGCCAATGGATACCTTCTGGTAAGAACCACAACAGATAACCACCTATTAAGGGAACAATAAGTGTGACGATTGGACGCAATTTGTCATTGAGACAAAGCGCAATTATTGCGCCCAAGTAAAATGGCAAAAATGCCGGTACTTCAGTGGCCCACATTTTCTTCTTTTCCTTGTTTGCTCATGGCTAATTCTTTGTCAGCTTCATCAAGAGGCTCATAATATTCCTCATCGCGCATTAGGAAAGTACGCATCCATTTAGCGATTACAACCAACAGCACACAGCCGACAAATCCGTATATTGGATAAAATGCTTTTATCGACTCTAAGCTGTGGTAAGCCTTGCGATAAAGGACGAAATCTAGAATCACTAGAATGGCACAGCAAGCGTAGAACACCATCAGCAAACGCTTTACGTTCTCAGGCTTATCAAAGAAGTGTGTCTTATCTTCTTGCATACATTTCACCTATGTTCATTTGCTCTTCTCTCCCTGCTCTAGACCAGTTTGCTGGCCAAATGATAAATGGCATCGGCATACCAGAATAAGAAAATGCACGCTATCGCGGTCAAAGTTAGCGCAACTAATGACGCGGTTGGTGCCAAATCGATTTTACCTGCAGGTAAAGTCAATTCTTCCTGTGGCTTTTCTTTAGGGAAGAAGGCTCGCAATGGAATAGTTAACAGGTACGCGATACTCAATAGTGAGCTGAGCATGAGTACAACCATCAAAATCCAATATTCAGATTCGACTGTGCCCATGAGTAAGAACCATTTACTCCAGGTTCCGCCTGCTGGCGGCAAACCAATAATACCCAAACTGGCAATGGCGAAGGCGATAAAGGTCAGTGGCATTTGTTTACCTAACCCTTGCATCTGGTCGACGTCTTTTTTGTGCGCCGCTACCATAATCGCACCGGCGCAGAAAAATAAGGTTATCTTGCTAAATGCGTGCATGGTGATGTGCATCGAGCTGCCAATTATACCAAGCGGCGTAGCGAGTAAAGCGCCCATAGTGACATAACCCAATTGACTCACGGTTGAATACGCCAGTCGTGCTTTGAGGTTGTTTTGTCGAAGGGCAATGATTGACGATGCAAGAATCGTAAAGCCGGCCAAGTAAGCCAAAAACTCTGTGCTAGGTAGCTCACCCAATCGCTCTATGCCAAAGGTATAAACACATACTTTAATAACAGTAAATACTCCGGCCTTTACTACTGCTACTGCATGTAATAAGGAGCTAACAGGAGTGGGTGCAACCATCGCCGAGGGTAGCCATTTGTGAAAAGGCATAATGGCGGCTTTACCAATACCGAAGATAAACAAGGCGAGTAAAATACCGAGGGTTGAATTAGACGAATCGCTGGCAAAAATGCCATTGAGTTTAAAGTCGAGCGTGCCTGCGGTAACCCAGGTGCCGATAACGGCCAGAAGGAAAAACAAAATCGACGTTGTGAGTAGAATACCGAGATAGATGCGACCACCTTTTTTCGCATTTTCGGTGCCAGCATGGGTTACCAAAGGGAATGTCGACAACGTTAACACTTCATAGAAGATGAACAAGGTCATTAGGTTTTGTGCAAACGCAATGCCCATCACGGCAAAAATGGCGATCGCAAAAAAGGTATAGAAGCGTGTTTGATTCTGCTCGTTGTGCGAGCGCATGTAACCAATTGCATAGAGTGTAGTTAGTGGCCATAAACTGCTAGCAACTAAGGCGAATATCAGACCTAAAGGCTCTACTTCGAAAGCGACAGGTAAGCCGGGGAAAATAGTAAACCAGGTAAGCGTGAGTGATTCGCCATTTTCAAAATGTCCGAAGATTTGCCAGACCAAGGCGAATTGCAGCACACCAAATAAGATACTTGCACCTTCGCGTAAATTAGGGTGATTGCGCAACAGCAAGATAAGCGGTACCAGACACAGCGGCAGTACCAATACCAGTTGCATTAGAGTGTTGACACTCATGGTATGGCGACTCCTTGGAATAGTTGAATCGAAATTTGCTCAGTTAAGGCGACAGGCAGGCGTGTATCTATGCCGAAATAAATATTGGCAGCCACTAGAATCCAAATCGGAATTAGCAGACTCAAGGGCGATTCTTTGACATTGGCGTTGTTTGGTAAAGCGGGTTTGAAATACGCTACTTCGACAATTTTCCAAATATAAATCACGGATAATAACGAACCAATCAGAATGATGATAGAAACCACATACCAGCCTTCAGCTAACATGGCTTGCAATAGGTACCATTTACTGACGAAACCTACAGTGAGGGGGACACCAATAATACTCAGGCCACCGACTAAGAACGCAGCCATCGTAAATGGCATCGTCTTACCAACACCTTGCATATGTCGCAGGGTCACACCGCCAATACGGTATAAGATGCTGCCTAATGCCAGAAACAGCGCGCCTTTCATTAGCGCATGATTAAACAGGTGTAATAAGCCTGCCATCAGACCTGCGGCAGTGCTCAGGCTCACACCAAGCACCATGTAACCGATTTGTGCAACGCTTGAATAGGCAAGCATACGCTTGATGTTTTGCTGCTTAATGGCAACCAATGACGCGATGATGATGCCGAGGGTTCCCAGTATTACGAATACTTTTTCTAGCGGTATGATGGTGAAAGAGAATTCCACACCGAAGACGAAAAAGACGAAGCGAATTACAATATAAAGTGCGACTTTGGTTGCGGATGCCGCCAAAAATGCAGTCACTACTGTAGGTGCATAAGCGTAGGCGTTTGGTAACCAAAAATGTAAAGGGAATAGGGCTATTTTTAAACACACGCCGACAATGAAGAAGCAGAATGCAACAAAGATTGTTCGGCTTTCAGAGAGCTCAGGCAGGCGCTGAGCCAAATCTGCCATGTTTAGGGTACCGGTCTTCATGTAGAGCAAACCAATACCAATAAGGATAAAGGTTGCGCCAATGGTTCCCATAACTAAGTATTGGAATGTTGCCCACAGCGCCCGACGGTCGCGACCAAGCGCAATAAGGGTATAGGTAGCAAGTGAAGATACTTCTAAAAAGACGAATAAGTTGAAGGCATCACCTGTTAGCAAAATACCGACTAAGCCTGCAAGGCAGAGCAAGTAAGCTACGTATAGATAGGTGTTTTTATCGGGCGCGATTTCTATTTTATTTTCTAAACTCGTGTGCGCGGACAGCAATACTACGGTGCTCATAGCGGTAATTAGCATCAGAACAAACGCATTGAGCTGGTCAATTCTAATTTCTATGCCGTATGGCGGTAACCAGCCCCCGAGATAATAGGATATCGGCTCCGCTCCCTCTTGTGACACTTGCAAAAGCAGCAGCGCGGCAACAAAGAATGAGAAGCTGGAGACGGCGAGGGTAAACAACCAGTTGTACCAGCGGTGATTGATAAGCAAACACAATGGCGCCGCTAAGAGTGGAACAACAATCTGCAACACCGGCAGTTGTTGGTTGTTCCACAAAAATGTTTCCATTAGCCAATTTTCCATTAACGAACCTTCGCGCGTTTGTCTGAACGATGGATCCTCACATCCCAACGTTGAATTTCATCTTCTTCCACCGTGTGGTAAGCCTTTTTGATGCGGATAATTAAGGCAAGTGCCACCGCAGTGGTGGAAATACTCACAACAATGGCGGTCAGTATTAACACATGCGGCAGTGGGTTGGAGTAGCTCTCGATTCCCTCCGCTGCAATTGGTGCAGAGGCACCAAGGATTTTTGCCATGCTGATATAGAGGATAAATACTGAGGTCTGAAACAAGGTCAGCCCCACCACTTTTTTGATGAGATTACCGTCGGCAATTACGATGAAAAAACCGCACATCATAAGGGCGACAACGATCCAGTCGTTATACAGGCCAAAAAAGGTTTCGAGGAAACTGGAATCAAAACTCATTGTGATACCTGCTTACTATTAGATTCTGTGGCATCGCTGGGGCTGGAAGCATCGAATGCACTGTCGTCTTCTTCCGCACTGCCAGTAAAAGTGAAGAAAACACTGATCATAACGGCGGCAACGGTAATACCCACGCCGAGCTCAATGACAATAATACCGATGTGCTGTCCAACTAAGGCATCGCTGGCAAGCACGGAGTAGTTTAAGAATGCCTCTCCCTTGAGCATCGACACTACGCCGACGGCACCGTATAGCAATACCCCAAGCGCCGCGCAAAAGCGAACCATACCTAGGCTAATGACTTCTTTTGCCACACCTAAGCCGAATAACATGCAATATAAAATGATGGCTGCGGCGAAAATAACGCCCGCTTGGAAACCGCCACCTGGACCAAAGTCACCGTGAAATTGTACGTACAGGCCAAACACCATAATGACGGGGATTAGCATTTTTGAAGTAACGCGCAGGATGAGGTGTTGATGCATAGGCTGATGGTCGTCAGACATGGTTTTGTCAGAAACGGTACCGAGTAAAGCAAGTACTGAAACACCAGCGGTGAAGATAACGACTAGCTCACCAAATGTGTCATATCCTCGGTAGCTTGCAAGAACAGCTGTTACAAAGTTAGGTACACCTGTTTGCCCAAGTGCGTTGGAGAGATAATAGTCAGCTACGTGCGCATTGGCAGGGCTGTCGGTAGAGCCAAAATAAGGCATATCTAGGGTGCCGTAGATTAACAGTGCGCCGGTAATGGTGGTCAGTACTAATGCAATTTGGGACTGAATTTTAGGCCGCTGTATCTCATATCTACCGGTTATTGATAGCGTCGTTAACATCAGTAGGGTTGAGATGCCGGCACCTACGGCAGCCTCAGTAAAAGCTACATCAACTGCATCTAGCACCACAAAAAGCGTTGCCGACAGTAAGCCGTAAATCCCGCTTAACATAGCGATCGCGAAAAGGTCTTTCAGAAAAATGATTGTGACTGCTGTTGAGAGCAAAAAGAACAGCAGAAATATGTGTACTAAGGATTCGATACATCACCTCCACTCGCGCTATTTTTAGCCGCATCATCAGAAGTATTGCTGTTCATTGGCTTGTGACCACTGTGCAGAGCTGCTTTTGCCATTGCATGACTGGAAGCGGGACCTGTGAGCAACAAGAACAAGAGGATAAAAGCGAGTTTAACTGTGACTAGTGTCAAACCTGCCTGAAACATCAATCCAACGAGTATTAAAATAGCACCCAATGAATCAGTTACACTGGCTGCGTGCATTCGAGTGAAAAAGTCTGGGAAGCGCAAAATGCCAACGCCGCCTGAGAAGCAAAAAAAGCAGCCAAGCATTAAGCAAAACCAGCTTATCGCATCAATAATCATAAGCCTTACCTATCATGATTGGTGGTGCCCCTTGGGTCGTACTCAAAGAATCGCAGAATCGCGATGACGCCAATGAAGTTCATTAGTGCGTAGATGAGTGCTATATCTAAGAAATCAGGTCGTCCCATCAAAAAGCCGACAACTGCAATGCCAAGCACCGTTTTGGTGCCAAACATGTTTACTGCAAGAATGCGGTCGTAAAGTGATGGACCCAGAATGGCTCTTGTGAGAGCCAGTACCATAGTTACAAGAATTGCGATGATGGCCGCGGTAAACATTATTCTACTAACTGCCTCACTTTAGTTTCTTTTTCGCCCGTTAGCAGGTCATCTATACCTTCTTTAACAAGCGCGTGTACGGTGATCTCATCGCCATTTAAATCAATAGCAATTGTGCCTGGTGTAACCGTTATGGCATTGGCATATATCACTTTAGCGACATCGGTTTTCAATTTGATTTTGTAAGTGGAAAACGTTGGAGTAATGGGCTTTCTTACCTGCCAAACGAGTTTAACTACCGTAATACTCGATATGACTAAGTCGATGAATAAGTAAACAATGAATTTAGGCAAGTTGAGTAAAATATGCGTAGGGTGGGTTTCTTGATCGATGATGTTCATACGGTGAACTATGATCATGGTAAAAGCCACAGAAACAACGCCCAATCCAATTAACAATGGAGTGTAGATCCCAGACATCAATAACCAAAAGATCATTAATGTGGCGCTCAAACTTATTGTTTTTAGCATCGTCCCCTCTTTGCCAGCTATTTACCACCTGTACTAGACGGTCGAATTCGTAATATCAAATTCAGCTGATCTATTCGTTTTAGTCCTACGCAAGAGTTTAGTTATGTTGTAGTAATTATTCCAAATTTACAACACCTCTTTCGCACGAGTAGAAAATATTTATCTTATTTGTCATGTGTTTGTCGCAATCCGACTTAAACAATAAGACTCAATTTTCGGCAACCCGGCTCGCTTAAAATCACCAGTAGGACTAGACAACTAAAGAGTCGTTTTCCGCTATTAAAATTTAAACAATCATTAATTCCGGTTGTGAAATTCCAAATTCGTAACACAAATGTCTAGGGTGCTCGATATCCCAAAGCGCCAATTTAGCGCGTTTGCCCACTTCAATGGTGCCAATGCTATGCTCTTTACCTAAGGCTTGAGCTGCGTGTTTGGTTACCCCAAGAAGCGCTTCTTCTGGTGTGAGAGCAAAAAAGGTACAGGCCATATTTAGCATCAATTGCACTGAGGCAATTGGTGATGACCCTGGGTTGAAGTCGGTCGCGATTGCCATGGGGATATTGTATTGGCGAAGCAATTGTACTGGCGGCTTTTGGGTCTCTTTCAAAAAGTAGAATGCGCCGGGCAAAAGCGTGGCAACTGTGCCAGAGAGTGCTAGTGCTTTGACTCCAGCTTCGTCCAGATACTCAACGTGATCAACAGAAAGGGCGTTGAGCTTGGCAGCCAATTCCGAGCCACCTAAGTTGCTCAATTGCTCTACGTGGGCTTTAACCTCAAGGTTCAATGACTTCGCCTTGCTCAAAACTCTTTTTGTTTGCGCCAAGTCGAACCCAATAGATTCACAAAATACATCGACAGCATCTACCAATTCCTCTTGGGCAGCGGCAGGAAGCATCTCTTCACAAACCAGGTCGATATAAGCATCAGGATTTTCCTTATATTCTGGTGGCAGTGCATGGGCTCCCAGAAAAGTAGTGGCCACGTCTATGGCATTATCGCGTCCAATACGCCTTGCGACACGCAACATTTTTAATTCGGACTCGATGTCTAACCCGTAACCTGATTTTATCTCTATCGTTGCCACACCTTGTGCAAGCCATTTAAATGCGCGTTTTGTTGTCAATTCATACAGTTCTTGTTCACTGGCTTCCCTAGTGGCTCTCACCGTAGAGACGATACCACCACCGGCGTTGGCTATCTCTTCATAGCTTTTACCTGTTAATCGCATTTCGAATTCATGTGCGCGTGAGCCGGCAAAAACTAGGTGAGTGTGACAATCGATAAATGCGGGTAGTAACCACTGATTGCTTCCGTCTATTTGCTCGAAACTGGAATATTGCTCTGGTGGTTTACCTTTCCCTAACCAAACAATATCACCGTTTTCGATAGCGATACTGGCGTTATAGAGCAGGTCATCATCAGTAATGCCTTTACTCAAAGGCGCAATATTCACGTTGTGAATGAATAACGACTTGTCTTGTGAATCAATCAAAAAATCAGGGTGTTGCATGCCAGTGTCCGGTTCTGTTTACAGCGTTATCGCATCATGATTATTGTTCATTATCTTGTATATACAAGTTGAATCTGTCAAATTAAAAGCCAATAGGTGAGGTGTATGACTGTCAGCAAATATCTACAAATCAAAAATTTTCTGTTGCAACAAATAGAGCAAGGTGTCTTGCCTGAATTTGCACTCGTGCCATCAGAGAATGAGTTGGCGAGTAAATTCTCAGTCAGTCGTATGACTGCAAGAAGAGCGCTACAAGAGTTAGCTGAGCAGGGAATTGTGGTGAGAAACCAAGGCTCACGTTCAACAGTAGCCAGTATCAAAAGCCAATCGTCGCTGCTAGAGATCCGCAATATTGCCGACGAAATTGCCGACCGCGGCCATCAACACAAAGCGCAATGTGTATCGTTAGTCGAGATGCAAGCGACGCCGCAAGTGGCTAACAACCTTGGTATTCCTGAGACGAGTGTAGTGTTTCAAAGTTTAGTCATCCATCGAGAAAATGGCATGCCTATCCAGGTTGAAGAACGATTCGTTAACCCTATCGCGGCTCCTCAATATTTGCAGCAAGACTTCAATTCAATTACCACACATGATTATTTAACCGAAATTGCACCACTGACCGAGGCAGAACATCTAGTAGAGGCAGTACTACCCGATGCGCTACTGCAAACATTATTGGCAATTTCACAACATCAGCCCTGTCTGCGGGTAAGCAGACGCACATGGGCGAAGAAACAAATGGTGAGCTATGCCGTGTTGACCCATCCGGGTAATCAGTACCGGCTTGGTGGACACCTGACATTTACTTAACGTTTTTTGAAGAGAGAACAAATGAGCAATCGACACGACCCTACAAGAGTGATCAGAGCGCCAAAAGGCACCCAACTTTCCTGCAAAAGCTGGTTAACCGAAGCAGCAATGCGCATGTTAATGAATAATCTAGACCCTGAAGTCGCAGAGAGACCTGAAGATTTGGTGGTTTATGGTGGTATTGGTCGAGCGGCAAGAGATTGGGAATGTTACGACAAAATCGTCGAAGTCCTGCAAAGACTAGAAGATGATGAGTCATTATTAGTGCAGTCAGGTAAGCCTGTAGGCGTTTTTAAAACTCATGAAAATGCGCCTCGCGTACTTATTGCCAATTCGAATCTAGTGCCCCACTGGGGAAACTGGGAACACTTCAACAAACTCGATAAAGAGGGGTTGATGATGTACGGCCAAATGACAGCGGGTAGTTGGATCTACATTGGCAGTCAAGGCATCGTACAAGGTACTTATGAGACTTTTGGTGCAGTTGCACGTCAACACTTTAATGGTGACGCAAGTGGTAAGTGGGTGCTAACCGGTGGTTTAGGTGGCATGGGGGGAGCACAGCCTTTAGCGGCTACTATGGCCGGCTTTTCCATGATTGCGGTTGAGTGTGATGAAACCAGAATCGATTTTAGGCTGCGTACTCGTTACGTCGATAAAAAAGCGACAACGTTAGATGAAGCCTTAGAAATCATTGAGCAAAGCGACACGCCGGTTTCTGTGGGCTTATTAGGCAATGCTGCGGACGTGTTTGCAGAACTAGTAGAACGTAACATTACGCCAGATGTGGTTACTGACCAGACCTCTGCTCATGACCCTCTAAATGGCTATTTACCGCAAGGCTGGTCGATGCAACAAGCAGCGGATGCGCGAACTCAAGATGAATCTGGTGTAGTAAAAGCCGCAAAAGCATCAATGGCGGTTCAAGTTCAAGCTATGTTAACGCTGCAAGAGCGAGGAGCTGCTACCCTTGATTACGGCAACAATATTCGTCAAATGGCGCTGGAGATGGGCGTTAGCAACGCGTTCGATTTCCCTGGCTTTGTACCTGCGTACATTCGCCCTCTTTTCTGTGAAGGCATAGGGCCTTTTAGATGGGCGGCGTTAAGTGGTGATCCAGAGGACATCTATAAAACCGATGCGAAAGTCAAAGAGCTCATTCCAGACAATGCGCATTTGCACAATTGGTTGGATATGGCCAGAGAGCGAATTCAATTCCAAGGTTTGCCTGCTCGTATTTGCTGGATTGGCTTGAAAGACAGAGCGCGTATCGCGGATGCGTTCAACGAAATGGTTAAAAATGGTGAACTAAGTGCGCCAGTGGTCATTGGTCGAGATCACCTTGACTCAGGCTCAGTTGCCAGCCCTAACCGTGAAACAGAGTCTATGCTCGATGGTTCTGATGCGGTATCCGATTGGCCATTATTAAATGCGATGTTAAGCACCGCTGGTGGCGCTACCTGGGTCAGCCTGCACCACGGTGGTGGCGTGGGTATGGGCTTTAGTCAACACGCTGGTGTGGTTATCGTATGTGATGGAACAGAAGCCGCTGGTGAGCGCGTACGCAGAGTCTTGTGGAATGACCCAGCAACGGGTGTCATGCGTCACGCTGATGCTGGTTACCAAATCGCGGTAGATTGTGCCAAGCAAAATGGCCTCGACTTACCTATGGTAAATAAATAAGGAGGCCACAAATGGAACAGTTAGTAATTAATCCCGGGCAGTTGGCCTTGCCTGACCTGCGTCACATAATCCATGGCGCTGTAAAGCTTTCATTGAACCCAGACAGTGAAGCCGCGATTCACGCATCTACCAAAATGGTTGAAGATGTGCTTCGTTCTGGCCAAGTGGTGTATGGCATAAACACCGGATTTGGTTTGCTTGCTAATACCCGCATTAAGCCGGAAGAACTTGAGCTTTTACAACGCTCAATTGTACTTTCTCATGCTGCCGGTACTGGCGAACTGATGAACGATTCGACCGTGCGTTTGATGATGACACTAAAAATTAATGCCCTTGCGCGTGGATTCTCCGGTATCCGCCTTAAGGTCATTGAGATGCTCATCGCCCTGGTTAATGCTGAGGTGTACCCTTGCGTACCGCAAAAAGGTTCGGTTGGTGCAAGTGGCGATTTGGCTCCTCTTGCTCACATGAGCTTGCCGCTGATTGGTGAAGGGCACGTGCGTTATAAAGGGGAGGTTATCTCAGGAGCAGCTGGACTCAAAATAGCTGGGCTGGATGCGGTTAACCTGGCTCCCAAAGAGGGGTTGGCATTATTAAACGGTACTCAGGCATCGACTGCACTGGCGTTAGAGGGATTGTTTCACTGTGAGAACTTATTCAATGCTGCTGTTGTAGCCGGTTCAATGAGTGTTGAGGCTGCCGTGGGCAGCAGAGTGCCTTTTGATGCTCGTATTCACGAAGCTAGAGGTCAAACTGGGCAGATGCACGTCGCTGCTATGTTCCGTGATTTGCTGCAAGAGACTTCAGAAATTGGGGATTCTCATACCGAGTGTGACAAAGTACAAGATCCCTATTCATTGCGCTGCCAGCCTCAGGTTATGGGGGCATGCTGGGATCAAATGCAACATGCAGCAAAAATACTGTGTGTTGAAGCGAATGGGGTAACAGACAATCCTTTGGTCTTCGGTGAAGATATTATTTCAGGCGGTAATTTCCACGCAGAGCCTGTCGCTTTTGCAGCGGATAATCTTGCGTTGGTCATTGCCGAGATTGGTGCTCTGTCTGAACGTCGAATTGCCTTACTTATTGACAATAGCTTAAGCCGTTTACCGCCATTTTTGGTGGAAAATGGCGGTGTAAATTCAGGGTTTATGTTGGCTCAAGTAACCGCGGCGGCATTGGCATCTGAAAATAAAACACTTGCTCATCCGGCTTCGGTTGATAGTTTGCCGACGTCTGCCAATCAGGAAGACCATGTATCAATGGCAACTTTCGCAGCACGTCGCTTGGGTGACATGGCGCAAAATAGCAGAGGCATTGTCGCTGTTGAGCTGCTGGCGGCGGCACAAGGTATTGACTTTAGACGTCCACTAAAAACCTCCTCTAAACTTGAATCAGCGTTTAGTGCGATACGTGCAAAAGTGAGTTTTTACGACCACGACCGTTACTTTTCGCCTGATATCAATGAAATTGAAGCTCTTATTCGGGGTGGAAGCCTTAATCATCTAGTGTAAATAAGTCGAGTGGCGCAATTTTAATCAGTAAAATGGACGAATTGCCGCCTCTTTTGAATTGAAAGGCCGAATGCTCAGATCAAGACTGGATTTCGGCCTTTTTTAACTGAGTGCTGAGGTGCTAGTATGCGCAGGTGTTGAGTAATTCAGATGAAACCAATCAAGATTCATAAGTGTATGAAAATAATCATAAAAATGCAGTTTCATTGACGTCTTCAAAGCGTGCTCAAACTTTAATCAAATAAATCTTCTCAAACAGAAAAATTAATCATAATTTTTCATTATAAAATCTCTTGCACTATTTGTGCAAAATACTAATATTTGCTCCCCCGCATGAAGATCTTTCAGATGGCGTTTTTCTTATTGTGTTGTTTTAAGGAGTTTTGCAGTAATGACCATCCTAGCATTCGATATTGCTGAGATAAATCGGGTAATAAAGCCAGAAATGATGGCAAAAGACAGTGTTTTTTACCCTACTACTGAGCATGTGTTCGACGGATCCAATTATCCAGGTGGTATGGTTCTAAATGCGGAAGGCTTAACGCGCCAGCAATGTTCTGAAGAGACACACTTTCACCCAGACCATACAAAAATGAAAGCTGTACCCAAAGCGTTGGTTATCGTTAACGACAAGGGCTTCTATATTCATGCCAATGTCAAATCTGATATGAATCCGATTCGCCGTGGCACAGCAGTCTGGGCAAAAGGTTACAATCCAATTGTTGATGACAATTGGGAGCGCAGCACTCGCAATGTTTATAGTGGTGTTTTATCCATCACTATTGAGATCAAAGAACTAGTCGAGGCAATCAAGAGCCAGCAGGAATATTTGACTATAGACTTAAGCGAACGTCTAGCGAGCGGCCGCGCTGCCTAGCTCATTCAAGTTCCCAGTTAACAACGGTCAACTGGGAACGCCATTGTTGTGCCAATATGGTCAGCGTCCATTTTCAGCATTAACAATCTATCCACGCCCAATGCAACACCCGCACAACGCGGCAAACCATGTTGAAGTGCCGCTAAAAAGTGTGTATCTATTTTGGCAGGCTCAATGCCCATCGTTGCTCTGATGTGATTGTCAGATGCAAATCGTTTCTCTTGTTCAGTTGCATCTTGTAGTTCGTGAAATCCGTTGGCAAGTTCGATGCCTTTAAAATAAACCTCAAACCTTTCTGCTACCCGAGGGTCTTGCTCATTGATCTTCGCGAGCGCTGCTTGACTGGCCGGGAAATCAAAAATAAAACAGGGTTTTTCCTTGCCAATCTGCGGCTCAACTACATGGCTAAACAATAGTTGTAATAGTGTATCTCGGTTAGTTTCTTGTTCGACCAAATCTGCAAAACCATGGTATCCGCAACAAGCTTGCAACTCGCTTACATTGGCATCCAGAGGATCTAGCTCAAGGAAGGATAAAAATACGTCTTGATAGGAGAAACGATCCACTTGTTGAGTATTGAGAGTCAGGTTAAGTAACTCTGCAACCTCGTCCATCAACTGCCAATGATCAAAACCCACTCGATACCATTCAAGCATAGTAAATTCTGGATTGTGATGACGTCCTGCTTCTTCATTGCGAAACGCTTTGCTCAATTGATAGATGCATCCTGAGCCTGCGCATAGCAGTCTCTTCATCGCGTATTCCGGAGAGGTCTGTAAAAATAGGGTTTGTTGTTCTGACGCGATCGGCGAAACAAATTCGGTGCTAAAGTTAACGAGGTGCGGGTCGCTGACCCCTGCACTTGCGAGAGCAGGGGTATCTACTTCCATCACGTTTTTTTGGGCAAAGAATTGGCGGATCGCAGCAAACAACTTTGCCCTTTTCTCAAGGGCGACTAGTGTTGCTTGCGGAGTCCAAAGCGTTTCTTTGTTACTCATCGCTTTGCCCTTGTAGGTCACCTAAGAGTTTATCGAGCAGCAACTTAAGTGCGGTTGAATCTTCATCATTTAGAGAGGGGAAGCGACAGCGTATAGCATTGGGGATGCTCGCGGCTTTTTCTTGCAGGCCTTTTCCATCTGCCGTCAGTGATACTCGTTTCTTACGCCTATCATCTGCAACGGGGATCAAGGATATTAACCCCTTATCCGCTATTTTTTTTAAAATTAGTGTCAGTGCGCCATTGTCTATTTGCGTGGTAGATTGCAGTTCATTGACCATCACGCCATCGGTTTGCCATAGGGACATCATGACGACGTATTGTGGATAGGTAAGACCTAGCGCATCGAGTAAGGGTCTATAAGCTCGGTTTACCGAGTTGCTGGCCATATATAGGCGATGGCATATTTGGTTTTCTAACCACAGTTCTTGATGTTTCATTACCCTGCCAAGATCAACATTAACATTCATTAATTATTATATTTTGCATGCAAAGTAATTGCAATTGGCGGTCAATACTGCTAGTTTAGTTTGCATGCAAAGTAAATTTAATTGACGGAGAATATTATGATTCCACTTCAAAAAGTATTGTATGTTGCCAAAGCCTCAACTACCGGTGGCCGTGAGGGAAGCTCTAAGTCGGACGATGGTCGTTTGGATGTAACTCTTTCTACACCGGCAGAGATGGGCGGTGCTGGTGGTACCGGCACAAACCCAGAACAATTGTTTGCGGCAGGTTATTCTGCGTGTTTTATGGGCGCGATGAAATTTGTTGCGGCTCAAGGAAAAATAGCACTACCAGAGGATATCAGTATTGATGCAGAGGTTGCTTTTGGACCGACTGAAGCAGGGTTTGGTATTGCTGTGACGCTTAATGTTAACTCTGCTGGTATGGATAAAGCCGCGGCAGAGGCATTAGTCGCTAAAGCACATCAAGTTTGCCCTTATTCGAATGCGACCCGCAATAATATTGACGTGTTGCTTAATGTGCTTTAACGGCAAATGATATAAACAAAAAACGCCACAAATAGTGGCGTTTATTTTTTACTAGCTTGGCACTTACTTTTGCACGCGAGATACGTATTCGCCAGTTCTAGTGTCAACCTTAACGACTTCGCCAGTTTGCACGAATAAAGGTACGCGCACGACTGCGCCAGTACTTAATGTCGCTGGTTTGCCGCCAGTGCCTGCAGTGTCGCCTTTTAAACCTGGGTCAGTCTCGGTGATTTCCAATTCAACAAAGTTAGGCGGTGTGACTGCAATTGGAGAACCATTCCACAAGGTTAAGGTACACATATCGTTTTCCACTAACCACTTAACAGAATCACCCACTGCTTTTTCGTCTGCAGGGATTTGCTCAAAGGTCTCATTGTTCATGAAGTGCCAGAATTCACCGTCGTTGTATAGATAAGCTAAGTCGTGATCCATTACGTCAGCGCCCTCAACAGAGTCACCAGATTTAAATGTTTTTTCCAGCACTTTACCTGAGATTAATTTGCGAATTTTAACGCGGTTGAACGCTTGTCCTTTACCCGGTTTAACAAATTCATTCTCTAAAATGTTGCAAGGTTCGCCGTCGAGCATTATTTTTAAGCCCGCTTTAAATTCGTTTGTGCTGAAATTAGCCATATTTCCTCTTAATTTTCTCGTAGGTAGCACGTAATTGCCGCAAATAATACCGAAAAATCCTGTATCTGTAGAGAGTCATTGGCAAAAAGAGTTACGCCAGTGCGTCACGGATCCACAAAAGTTGATAGATTTACTGGAACTGGACTGGGCTGACCTTTCATTTGATGCTGCGGCGCGAAAACTTTTCCCGCTACGTGTACCGATGCCTTTCGTGGACAGAATGAAAAAAGGCGATGTATCGGATCCTCTATTTCGACAGGGATTCACACTGCGCGATGAGTTTATCGAAGTTCCCGGATTTTCACACGATCCAGTAGAGGAACAAGACGCAGCGCAAAAAGGACTGTTGCACAAGTACCAGTCTCGAGTACTTTTGATTGTTCGCGGCGGCTGTGCTGGGAATTGTCGCTATTGTTTTCGCCGGCATTTTCCTTATCAGGATAATTCAGCGTCCAAAGCCGAATGGTTAGACGCGTTTAAATACATAGCGGCGGACACAAACATCAATGAAGTGATTTTTTCAGGTGGAGATCCTTTAATGGCTAAGGATGAACACCTGTCATGGATGGCACGGGAGCTCGAAAAAATAGAACACGTCCAGACGCTGCGTATACACACGCGTTTACCTGTAGTGATTCCATCACGCATTAATGATGATTTTTTGCATTGGTTTACTAAAAGCCGGTTAAAGCCCGTGATGATTGTGCACATCAATCACGCGAACGAATTTGACGAGCATTTAAAAACTGTCCTGCTGAGTCTTAAAATGGCAGGCGTCACTCTATTAAATCAGTCAGTTCTCTTAGCGGATGTGAATGATAGCGCGGACGCATTGGTTGAATTGCATGAAAAGCTGTTTGAAGCGGGCGTGTTACCCTATTATTTGCATCTACTTGATAAAGTCTCGGGAGCGGGGCATTTTTTGGTAAGTGACACCAGGGCGAAACAACTGATGGCGGAGTTGATAAAGCGTCAGCCAGGTTATCTGGTTCCCAAACTCGTCCGAGAGATCGGTGGCCAACCTGGCAAAACGCCAGTGGATTTAAATCTTCATCCCTAAACCGCTATATCGCCCAAGCTAATCCTTGAACGCTAAAGCACGGAATTAGGCATAGGTATCTATGTTACCGCCTAATGCTGGATTAGAAGATGACGATTTCGGTACGTCAGCTGATTCAAGCAGCTGAAGCGTCTGTTCACCCTCTACCTTCTGTTGATCTTTCGACAACTGAAGTCCCTTGAGTTCGAGAGACGCGCCGGACGTTCCAGAGGTATTAGCACCTGAAATTTCCATACCAAAGTTCCTAGTTATGGCGTTTTGACAATTGTGTGAATTTTGGGAGGTACACAATCGGCTTGTCGCCGGATTAAAAAGCAGGCAGAATTGCCCACCTCAACCCTATATCGGCTTTCTTAACTCACTCTTTAGTAACCTCGATGGAAAATGTAGTAGAAAAACTGAACGAAAATTTGCAAGTCATATATCGACGAGTTGTCGATGCGGACAAAGCCTTGGATCAATTACAACAGCAAGGAAAAGCCAAACATAGTCAGATCTTCGCTGATGATGCAGGGTTTGCGCAAACGAGTAATCGTTTTCAACCCTATCTAGAAGAATTGGCGGGTAACGTTGCGAAACTTCAAACTCAGTCTGAACAAGAAGCACAAAAAACGTTGGTGCTGGTGGTAAAACAGATGGAATCGATGTTTGTTACGCTCAATAATTTAACCAACATACTCTCTAAATAACCCCTCTATATCGGAAGTAATTCACTGTTCTTTAGGCTGTTAAGGTTGTTTTTTATACAAAAAATACCATAATGGTTAATGAGGGGTGAGAATTTGGGGTTGTTATGGAAGTATCCACTACAACTAACATACTTAATGCGGGGTTTCGTAGAGATACAACCGCAAGCGATTTATTGAATACAAATACCTTTGGTATTGGTAATGCTAATCGTGTCTCATCGACTAATACCTCTCAGACCGCAGCTCTAGACTCTGGATTTCAACAAGCTTCCGATTTTTCCGCCCCTGTAAACGCTTTCGGTATTGGTCAAGCAAATCAACCTGAAGTGGAATTATCACCACAGGCGAGAATACTGCAGCAAAATGAAGATGATCAGGCTCAGCGCGTTGAGCAACGAGAAGCCAGAGAAGCACAGGCTGAAGAGCAAGAAAACCAACAACAAGAACAAGAAGAACAGTCAGGTGGTTTTGTTCGATTGTCCACCAGTGAGGGTAATGTTTCTAGAAGCAACTTAGAAGCCCAAAAGGCTGCAGAAGTGTACAGAACAATTCAAAATCTTGTCTAAACCTCAATTCATAATAGCGTCGGCTCTTAATCGTTAACTCCTAATATTGGTGAGTTTTCTTAACAAAAAATTTACATTAAACTAAAGTCTACTTTTTCATCAATGCTATCTGGCATACAGTCGTGTTAACTAGATAGAACGTATTTATTTAATTTAGGTAGGTTATGGAGTCCCGACAGGTACGCCGCACAAAAATAGGTTTGACTGAGCAAAATGGTCGATTTTTGCGTGACTCTTTATCTGCCATTACGGGATTTGATTTCGAGCTTGCTGGCTCTGCGACATTAGTTACTCGTATGGACAGCCATATTGGCAAGCTTGGCTTCAATTGTGTCAATGAATATGTCGAAAGCCTCTCTACTTGGTCTTATGTCGACATAGTTAAAGAAATCAAATTCATTGGCCACCAATTAATAGATAAAGAGACTTTTTTCAACAGAGCTGCCAACCAGTACCGATTTTTAAAACAGGTGATATTACCCGAAAAAAATAGCGATATCAGAGTGCTCTGTGTCGGCTGTGGTAGAGGTCACGAAGCCTACGATTTAGCGATGGAATTGGCAAATCATTACAGCCTTCATGCAGATTGGATGGTGACAGCAATCGATATTGATAATGAAGCTCTCGCCCATGCAAGAGAAGGAATCTACGGCGCTAAAGAGTGCTTTTTAGTACCCAACAGCAATTTGACCAAATATTTTTCACCCGCACAGCAATGGGGTGGATATGGCTGGCGTGCAAACAGCAGCGTACGAGAGAAACTTGAGTTCAAAAATCTCGATGTTTTAACGGCTAAATTTGCTGACAAATTTGACGTCATATTTTGCCGAAATGTGTTGAGTTTGATGACCAGCCGCAATCGAGAAATTGCCTTGGGTAACCTCTGGCAACACCTTTCTCAAGACGGTTACCTCATTCTCGGGCACAATGAAAATTTTGGCTTGGTAGTGCCAGAGTGCAACCAAGAATCTAGTCAGATTGCTAAAAGGAATTAACTAATGCTCGTGGAACTTATTTATTGTAGTCGGTCGGTGCGCAGTTTCGATGATGAAGACCTAGAGTATTTGCTTTTGCATACGCGAGCCAAAAATGAGGCAATGAACATAACCGGCGCGCTTATTTATGCTAATTGTCAATTCCTTCAAGTAATAGAGGGAGAAAGAGCTGACGTTAACAGAGTGTTTCAATCGATTAGTCATGATGCTCGACATTTTGCTGTCGAGTTACTTTCTTACAGAGATATCGTTGGGCGAAACTTCGAGGCTTGGCACATGGCATTTGTCGGTGGGAAAGGCGTTAAAAAGTTGGCGTTTCACGAAAGTGAGGCTGATTTCAACTGTGCCAACTTGAATGGCAGTAGCGCATTGGGACTGCTCATGGAACAATCCCAACTGACAATTCCTGAATTAGCTACCAGCGCTAGATAGTAATTCTGTATGAAACCAATCTTTTAACATGCGTTTTTCATAGCGCAAGGCATCCCGTCGCATGTTGGCTGTACTTCTGTCCATGAATGACATGTCCTTCAGTTTTTCCTCACCCGACTTGATAATATTGCCTGCTTCATCGGTAATCGCATAGGAAAAGTTGATTCGAGGGATATATACACGCTCTACAATTCTTACGTCACTTCCTGTATCGAATCCAGCCATAAAACCCGGTCTAACTTTTCCTGCTAGGTCTAAATCAGTCACGGTGATAGATAACTGCTGTCCGGTGGGAAGAGAGACTGCGAGTTCATCCATATACTTTTGGATACGATCAAATGTTTGGTTTCTGAACTTCTTACGCGTGCTGTTAGAAGGTTTTACATCGGTAAATTTTTCTGGGTTTTCCCAGGTAATTTTGACCAGGTGCGCGTTCTCAACATCTTGCGCGTTAACAGACATAGATAACAATACAATAGCACCAGCGACAACTAACTTTTTAAATGACATATTGCACCTCTTCATTCAATTTTGTGCATTATTTATACTACAGCAATATTGCTCAAAAGTTCGCTACAATTTGTAATTGCGAGCGATAAGCTAGAGCAACAGACTCTAGAGTATAGAAAATCTAATAACGCGTTCCATTACATTCAACTGAATTTACCAAAAATTTAACCGCTAATCTCAATACTGTGACCTAGAGTATTGCGAGATCGGGCAGCGACACTTTTTATTCAGTCCTTAGTTTTTCCAAATCTTTGCCCTATGCGTCGGTTGCTTATCTTTCATAGCGAGGAATTTTGCGTTGGTGGCTCTCACTTTCAAAAAGTGGCGAGGTGATCACTAAATCTGCAGTTGCTTCACTACACGCTACGGGTACATTCCACACTGAGCAAAGTCTCAGTAACGCTTTTACGTCGGGGTCATGCGGTGCGGGATTAAGAGGATCCCAAAAAAAGATCAGTAAATCGAGAGCTTGCTCCGCAATTAAAGCGCCAATTTGCTGGTCGCCTCCTAGCGGACCGCTTTTGAATCTTTTCACTTCAATACTTAGGGTTTCTGAGACCAATTTGCCGGTGGTTCCTGTTGCAACTAAATCGTGTTTGGCCAACACCGTTTTGTACTGACTAGCCCAGTCAATAAGTTCTTGTTTTTTGTGATCATGTGCCACTAAGGCGATCGTTTTTTTCATGCCTTTATTCCTTGAGAAAATTGGCTAAATTCGGCTCGGTTTCGACCTCTTTGTTTCGCGAGGTATAGAGCATCATCGGCCTCTTTTAAAAGTGTTTCCACAGTGAGCTTGGTACTGGCAATAAGTTGGCAAACGCCAATACTAATGGTCATGGGATGATGAATTTGGCCTTCTTGATAGGGTGTCTCGCGAAACGCATTGAGAATGTTTTCAGTAAGCTGCTCCACCGATGCAGAGTGTTCACTATTTACCAACACTACAAACTCTTCCCCCCCATAGCGAAATACTGGTGCCTTTAACTTCTCGGCACACTGGCTGATTAAGTGTGTCGCGTGTTGTAAGCAGTGGTCACCAACCAGGTGTCCAAATTGATCGTTTATTTTTTTAAAGTGATCCACGTCAAGGATCAATAAAGAGATCCCTTGCTGCTCATTAACCGCTTTATGCCATTGCTCTTGTAAATATTGGTCAAAGTGCAATCTATTGAATGCTTTGGTTAGTCGATCAGTTATGCTCTGCTGTTCTAGTTCAACCGTTTTAGTGAAGAGCGCTTTTTCTATCTCAAAAGCTCTTACGTATTCTTTGTGAAAACGACGACCGATGAATATCAAATACAACCAATAGATGAGAATTATTAAGCACAATTGCCACATGCCATTGGTGAATGCAGATGCCACTCCTGTTGGCACCAGTAGCAACGCGACGTACACCTGTGCCAACCAATAAATAGGGATCAGACTGATCATGGAGGCACTCGCGATGCCTGCGATAACCAGATTGACCGGCGTTACTATCACAGCAAAGCGAGGGTCGAAGTTTGCGAAATAAAACAAAGCCCCCCAAAAACCTGCATGCGCGAGCACTAATATGTAGAGGCCGTACTGCCAAGCGAATCGGTTGTCATCGTAGTGAGATTCAGTCATTTGTGTGTGCATGAGTCTCAATAAACTGATCGAGATGAAGCCAAAGCCAAATATGCCGCTGATAAATGGGTGTTTTTCGTGGAACCCGGTCCATAAAAATAAAATTGGCCAGGCGGCGATGTAGAGGTAAATGCCGGGAAGTGCTCTTTTGATGAAATCAAAATGCGAGCGGCGATGAAAGTCCGATTCAGGCCTATATTGAAACGTCGACTGCTCTGACATTATTCTTGGAATTCAAACGTTTATTTAAAGAAGTCAGCATAGTCATAGCTTATCAAATCCGCAATAACCGTTTGCTTGTTAACCATTCCTCCAATAGTGTAAAAACGATCTCCTAGCTCAATTAAGCCACGGTGATCCATGGTGCCTGTTGTCGAAACTTTTAGGTGCCATTTGGCGCTTTTGGTATTGAAAATCCAAATGCGATTATCTGGCGTCGCCGGTTCGCCGTTGTAACCGATACCGTTATAGTTGTATGGATTATTTGACCCACCGATGAAAATAATCTCAGCACTTCTCGCACGACCAACCGCTGCCATTCGGTAACGGCTCTCTCCAGTGGGATGTTCGACAATTCGCCAATCGATTTTGTAGGGATTTTGCTGATCAATAGTCCCAGAAAAACACTGTGTCTTTGCTGCAAAAGTGCGTCTTGCATTGCGGCGTGGCTTAACCGCAACGCCATCACATACAAGCATTTTGTTGCCTACAATACCACCTGCGTGGCCAAAAGTGGGTTCGCCATAATATGGAGAGGCCTGTTGCCACGTATTGGTTTTAATGTCGTAAACTTGTGTCAAATTAACGTTGCCGTCGTTGTGCCAACCACTAATCAAATAAATGAATCGATTCTGGTAAACCAGCGCAATTGCATCATCGACGGGAACAGGAGTATTTGCGATAGCCGTGTACTCATTGTCTACAACGGAATAAACAAAATTGTCAGGACTGGAGATTTCGGTATGGTCTTTTGCCACCGTGTAGCCACCAAAAATATAAGTTAGTTCACCGATACCAACTGCAATACTCGCCAGTCTGCCTTTGAGTGTAAGCGACGATGGGACTGGTGCGATTTCGCGCCAGGCATTATCACCAACTCGCAATGCCCACGCTTTGTTGTGCACGTCTTTATAGGTTTTCTCTGCACCAAGTCCCATGAAGGTCAATAGATAGGTTTCGTCATTTACCGTTACCTTGGCTATCGCATTGTTCGCGACCGCTTCTGGTAATGCGGGTAGCTTTGCCATTGCATAGCAGCTTGCCAGGAAACCGACCAAAGAAATTAAAGTATGGCTAACAATGGTATGTCTGGTTTTTCTTGGCATTGGTTAATCCTAGTTTGCGAGCGCGCTAAAATGTCAATTGTATGTTTTTGCAAAGCGCTTGGCATGATAAATGGTGTTCACTGCAAAGTGAGCAATTGAAGTTTACAAAAACACCGTCCTTTAGGTAATTGGAAATCGATTCAGATTGAATATTTATGTAAAATCGTTCTTGTTTTAATTTATGTTGCTGAAAAGATTGTTATTGTTACCTTTTTATTACGAATAGGTGCATTGATTGTTTGATTTTGGGTTTTATTCATGAGATTCAAAGAATTGTATTTAGACGCATTTATGAAATATTTTAAATAAATAATTATATAAAATAGTTGCATAATAATTCATTTTAATGCAGTATCTAAACTTAAGTACTGAGCGAAGCTATTATGCTAGCTGAATAAAATTTATTGGCGTAACATAAATCGTCATCCGAACGTCGATTGGCAAGCTTGTTGATATCGGCGCAAGCAGTAAACTGATTAAAGAAAATATGACCAGACACATTTTCCACAATTCGATTTCTTCATTGGACCGACCCTTATCGTCGCGACGACGATAAACATCCCTTTATGTGGCTGACAACTTAGGTTTCAGCCACTACTTTTCTTATTAGAATTTCAATTTACGTTTTTAGAGAAAATTCGCATGACGATTAAGTGTTGTATTGTTGGTGCCAGTGGTTATACCGGGATGGAATTGGCAAGTCTGTTAGTAAATCACCCTGAGTTTGATCTCGATGCTCTGTACGTATCTCAGAATAGTGCTGACGCAGGCAAATTATTGGGTGAGCTAAATGGCTCTTTGCAGCGGTTTGAATTTTCCAATTTACCCTTAACGCCTTTAGCCTTGGAACAGTTTTCTGAGTTAAATGGCAAGTTAGATGCGGTATTCCTCGCGACCCCACATCAGTTAAGTCACGATGTATTGGCGGTTCTAGATACAAAAAAATTGAAGATTTTTGACTTGTCAGGCGCATTTCGAATCGCCGATAAGCAGGTGTTTGCCAAAAACTATGGTTTTGAACATTTACAAGAAAATGCTTTGGCAGAAGCGGTCTATGGTTTGGCTGAATGGAATGCCAGTGAAATCGCTGAAGCTTCCTTAATTGCTGTACCTGGATGTTATCCAACTGCCTCTCTTTTAGCGTTGAAACCATTAGCCAACGCAGGCCTTTTGGAATCGACTAGCCTGCCCATTATCAATGCGACTTCTGGGGTTAGCGGGGCAGGTAGAAAAGCGACACTCAACAATAGCCTGTGTGAAGTAAGTCTGCAGGCTTACGGTGTGTTAAACCACAGACATCAACCTGAAATAGCAGCACATTTGGGGCGCCAAGTTATTTTCACTCCGCATCTTGGCAACTTCAAACGCGGCATTTTAGCGACGATTACGGCGAAGTTAACATCAAGTGCGACACCAGAAAAAATTGAACAGGCATACAACCAGGCCTATTCATCTTCTTCGATTGTGAAGCTGCTTTCTACATGGCCTAAGTTAGACGATGTTGTGAATTCACCGAGATGTCATTTGCATTGGCAATACAGCGAGGATATGCAACATATCGTTGTCTCCAGCGCGATAGATAATTTGTTAAAAGGTGCCGCGTCACAGGCGGTGCAATGTGCAAACCTCGCGTTCGGCTTTAGCCCATCACAAGGATTGGAGGCGCTCTAGTGAAAAAACTAGTGATTAAGGTCGGCGGTGCATTATTGGCTGATAAAGCCAAATTTGCGGCCTTGTGTCAGTCGCTTTGTGCGTTACAACTTGAGCATCATATTGCCTTGGTGCATGGCGGAGGTGATGTTGCACAAGATTGGTTGCAACAGTTGGGTAAGCAAAGCGAAAAGTGTGACGGCGTCAGAGTTACACCCGCGGATCATTTACCATTTGTAGTCGGAGCATTGGCCGGTGCTGTTAACACAGAAATTTGCGCGTCATTGTTACATAACAAGGTCCAACCTGTAGGGCTTACGTTATTGGACGGCGGTATATGCAAGGCGCACCCGCTGGATGCGAAATTCGGCAATGTTGCTTCGGTAACCGCCAATAGCGACATTTTGTTGCTAACTTTGTTTGAGGCCGGTTTTATTCCTGTTATCTCCTCCATCGCGGCAAAAGACGGAGAATTACTCAATGTAAACGCAGATGATGCAGCGGTTGCTATCGCGCAGCTATTGTCCGCTGAGTTGCTGTTGTTGACAGATGTGCCCGGGGTATTGGACGCGCAAAAACAATTAATCCCAGAACTGACCAGTGACGACATCAATTAACTCATTGAGTCGCAGGTCATCAATGGTGGCATGGTAGTTAAAGTAAAGTCAGCATTAAAAGCCGCATGCGCAAGCGGACAAGTTGTCAGAATTGCGTCTTGGAAGACGCCTGAAGCATTGGCTAGTTTAGCCGGTGCGCAAATAGGTACAAAGGTTCTACCTGACCTACCAAACCTTAATGATTTTGAAAATTTTGAACAGGAGCAGTGATATGAAACAGGATCTCTTAAATTTTCTGCACTGGACACCGGAACAATTGTTCCCGTTACTGGAACTTGCAAAGCAAGTTAAGCAGTCGCCAGTGGAATACCAAACTAAGTTGGCTGGAAAGGCCATTGTTGGACTATTTGAGAAACCATCGCTGCGAACCCGTTTATCTTTCGACATAGGTATCAACAAGTTAGGTGGAAGTTTCCATTATTTAGACAGTAAACAAGACAAATTGGCCGGTCGCGAGACCACTAAAGATACTGCCGCAAATATAGGCTGCTGGGCTGATGCTATTGTTGCGAGAGTATACAGCCATGAAACGTTACAAGTGATGGCGAAAAGTACAGAGGTACCGGTAATTAATGCACTTTGTGACTTATACCACCCTTGCCAAGCAGTTGCTGACTATCTGACGATTACCGAAGCATTTGGCGACGTTCAAAAACCGCAAATCGCTTATGTTGGCGATGGCAATAATGTTGCGCATTCACTGATGATAGTCGGGGCTATTTTAGGCGCGAAAATCAATGTCGTTGTGCCTTCAGGTTTTGAACCTGACAAGCAAGTCATTGAACAAAGCGCGGCTCTTGCCAAGCAGTACGGGGGCGTTATTGAAGTAACCAGTGGCATTGAAAACTTCACACAAGCCGACGTCATTTACACCGATACCTGGTTGTCAATGGGCGATGATACGCCATTAGAAGAGATAAAAAGCCAGTTTGCCCCGTTTCAATTAAACCAAGACATGATGCAAAAAACAGGTGCTCAGTTTGCGATGCACTGTCAACCTGCGCATCGTGAGTTAGAAATCACCAGTGAGGTGATGGATAGTCAACAATCGCTGTTAATGCAGCAAGCTGAAAACAGAATGCATGGTCAAAATGCCATCTTATTAACACTACTTAACTGTATTTAAATTGGAGCCAAGTAATGACAGTTGCACAAGTAAAAAAAGTTGTTTTAGCCTATTCAGGTGGATTGGATACTTCGGCCATTATTCCATGGTTGAAAGAGAACTATGATTGTGAAGTAGTGGCGTTTGCTGCCGACGTAGGTCAGGGTGACGAAGAATTAGTGGGATTGCACGAAAAAGCCATACAGTCTGGTGCCAGCGAATGTTACATCGTTGACCTTAAAGAAGAGTTTGTAAAAGACTACATTTATCCTACGCTGAAAACCGGTGCCATTTATGAGGGCGAATATCTTCTTGGTACCTCTATGGCTAGGCCGGTGATTGCCAAGGCACAAGTTGAGGTGGCACGCAAAGTTGGTGCCGATGCGCTGTGCCATGGTTGCACAGGTAAAGGCAATGACCAAGTACGTTTTGAAGGCGCATTTTCAGCACTAGCGCCAGATTTAAAAGTTATTGCACCTTGGCGCGAATGGGATATGCATTCGCGTGAAGACTTGTTGGACTACCTTGCCAAAAAGGATATTCCAACCACTGCGTCGGCTACCAAAATATACAGCCGTGATGCAAACGCCTGGCATATCTCCCATGAAGGTGGTGAGCTAGAGGACCCATGGTGCGAGCCGACTAAGCAAGTTTGGACTATGACCGTTGATCCGGAAGACGCACCAGATCAGGCACAGCGCATCACATTGTCATTTGAATCTGGTGAGTTAACCAAGGTGAACGGCGAGACTCTGAGCCCTTACCAAGCGTTAGCGCAATTAAATACGTTAGCAGCTGCACATGGCGTAGGACGAATCGATATCGTTGAAAATAGATTGGTCGGTATGAAATCCAGAGGCTGTTATGAGACTCCGGGCGGCACGGTTTTGTACAAAGCATACCAAGCACTCGAAGCACTTGTTCTAGATAAGCATGCGCTAAAACACAGAGAACAATTGGGATTGGAATTCTCACACGTCATGTACGACGGGCGTTGGTTTACCAGTCTATGTGATTCTCTAATCGCCGGTGCGTCAGTGTTTGCCGAACAAATTACTGGTGATGTTGTGGTCAAGTTGTACAAGGGCACTGCGTCAGTGGTACAAAGACAGTCACCGAATAGTCTTTACTCTGAAGATTTTGCTACCTTCGGTGAAGATGACGTATATGATCAAAAACACGCAGAAGGCTTTATTCGCTTGTACAGTTTGTCTAGCAGAATCAAAGCAATGCACAACAATAAATAAACTGATTTAAGAGATTGTAGAGGGGTAGTCATGGCACTTTGGGGCGGACGTTTTAAAGAACAACCAAGTGAATTGTTCAAGAAGTTTAACGATTCATTACCAGTGGATAATCGCTTAGTTCAGCAAGATATCGAAGGCTCTATTTGCTGGTCACGTGCGTTGCAACAGGTATCAGTGTTGAGCGTTGAGGAGCAATTGCGTTTAGAAAAAGCCTTGCTTGAGCTTAAAGGTGCCGTTACCGAAACGCCTGATATGATTTTAGGCTCTGATGCTGAAGACATTCACAGCTGGGTGGAACAACAGCTGATTGAAAAGGTCGGGGAATTAGGTAAGAAGCTGCATACTGGGCGTAGTCGAAACGACCAGGTTGCAACCGATTTGAAACTTTGGGTTAAGCAACGTGGTGGTGAGATCCTCTCTGCATTGGTGAACTTTCAACAGGCGCTTATGAACCTTGCTGAACGTGAGCGCAGCACCGTTTTGCCGGGTTATACCCATTTGCAAAGAGCCCAACCGGTGACATTTGGTCATTGGTGCCTTGCTTATGTTGAGATGTTTGACCGAGACATTGGACGTCTGCAAGACGCACTATATAGAGCTGATACCTCTCCTCTTGGTTCAGGTGCATTGGCGGGTACGGCTTATCCCATCGATCGTTTTGCCCTAGCTCAAGATTTGGGATTTAGACGACCCACCTTGAACAGTCTCGATGCAGTTTCTGATAGAGATCATGTAATTGAGCTTATTTCCAGTGCCAGTGTTAGCATGATGCACCTCTCGCGTTTCGCCGAAGATCTGATTTTTTACAACAGCGGTGAAGCCGGTTTTATCGAATTAAGCGACTTGGTTACCTCTGGTTCCTCGTTAATGCCTCAGAAAAAGAACCCTGATGCATTGGAGCTAATAAGAGGTAAAACCGGACGGGTTGTTGGTGCCTTGTCAGGTATCATGACTACGATGAAAGCCCTTCCACTTGCCTATAATAAAGATATGCAAGAAGACAAAGAAGGTCTGTTTGACGCGTTAGACACATGGGAGATTTGTTTGCAAATGGCGGTGCTTGTCGCCGAAGGTATCAAAGTAAACAGTGCAGCAACGCTTGCAGCTGCGCAACAGGGTTACGCTAATGCAACAGAACTTGCCGATTATCTAGTGGGTAAAGATATCCCATTTAGAGAAGCGCATCATATTGTTGGTGAGGTTGTACTGCACGCTATTGAAAAGCAAAAGCCACTAGAAGATTTTTCGTTGGCTGAGCTTAAGGTGTATTCGAACAAAATTGAACAAGACGTATTTCAGCATCTAACTATCGAATCTTGCTTAGACAAGCGTCAGGTGTTGGGTGGCACCTCGCGTGAGCAGGTTGAAAAAGCACTTGCTTCAGTGCAGCAAGAGCAGGAAGAATTATTGCCAAGCAAAGTAACAGGCAGTCCGGCACAAGAGCAAATTCAGGTAGCACTGCGTCAGGTACAGCAAAGACTTAATGCGCAAAAAGCTGCCGCACTGAGTGTAAGACGTGCCAAAATGACCGATGTCGATGATATTGAACGCATTGTTAATTATTGGTCGCAAAAAGGGGAAACCTTGCCAAGAAGCAGAGACAATATTGTCCATGACATCCAGAATTTTGTGGTGGCAGAGCTTGATAACAAAGTCGTTGGATGTGCTTGTTTATATATCTATCAGACGGGGCTGGCTGAGATTAGATCTGTTGGTGTTGATAAAGAGATTCAAGGTTCAGGTCAGGGCAGCGCAATGATCCAATATTTATTGGAACAAGCACGCCATATTGAGTTGAATCGCGTGATTGTATTAACTCGTGTGCCTAAATTTTTCGGACGTTTGGGTTTTACCACAACCGAAATGACCAGTCTGCCTGAAAAGGTCATCAAAGACTGCGATGAGTGCCCTAAAAAGCATGCTTGTGATGAAGTGGCCATGGAATATATTGTGCGTGTCCCCAAAGGGGTTAATGATAACTCACTATTAATTACTAAAGTGGCAGTGTAATTTCTGTCACTTTCTAGTCGAACTCCTCATACTTTAGACTGATTGCCTACTGCAATTCGCGGATGTGTCTTGCAGGGCTCTGTTTTGTCGGATAGTGTTAAATTTAAATAAATGTCCACGTATCAATAGGTAGGTAAATTACACGGTAATTACGTGTAGAATGCATACCTTCATCGCATACGGCACAATAACTATAAATTTTCGCCTTCGGTGCTATTGTTTATGTAAGGCACACAAAGTGCACCGACGAGAGAGTATTACTAATTTCTATGAAGATGTCCCAAAAGCTGGTCATAGCGTTTGTGTCAGCAGTGATAATACCGGCAACAATCATTACTTATATGATGGTGCAGCATGCTCAGGGGCAGGCAAAACAGAACTTTGTGTTATCTAATGAACGTGAAGTTCGCCAAATCGATAACTCATTCAATATTTTATTTTCAGAAATCGCACAAAATGTTGAATATCTCGCTCAGCACGATTCAGTATTAGCGTCCTACGAGGGGATCTCAACGTACCTCACCAGCCCTCGTGCGACATTAATGCAACCTGAAATCGGCTCGCAAATTGAACAAACCCTTTATCAGCTATTTACCGACTTTGGCGTACATCACCCTCGTATTGCATATATTTATTTGGGGAATGAAGGAGGCGCATACGTTCAGTGGCCAACGGGCGAAGTTTATCGCCAGTACGACCCTAGACCACGACCTTGGTATCAAACTGGTGTGTCAGCTGGTGGTGAGATAGCTCTTACGGATGCTTATTATTGGGAATCAGATGACACGGTTATTGTCTCTACCGTAAAAGCAATCTTCCGCGAAAACGGCGATTTATTGGGTGTCATCGGTATCGATTTGTCGCTGCAAAACCTGACAGAAATCATTAAAGATATTCGCTTCGGTGAATCGGGCTTTTTGATGTTAGTGGAAGATAACGGCACTGTGCTAGTTGATCCTAATGAACCTAAAAACAACTTCAAAAAAATCGATCAAATTCACGATGGCAAGTTTGCCAGTATCTTCGAAATGCAATCTGGACAAGCACAGGTAACCCTTAATGGCACGGATTACCTGACAACTGTTTATCAGTCACCTTCATTACAGTGGAAATTCATTGGTTTAATTGAAGAACAAGAGGTGCTGGATTCTGCACGCGACCTGCTGCAAATGAATGTGATTATTACCGTCGTCATATTGATTATTTTTGCCGGCCTAGCAATTGTTATTTCTAAGTTGATAAACGATCAGATTGAGGAAAAGCAAGACCAGTTAATTGCAGAAAAAGAAAAGGCCGAGCTAGCAATGCGTACCAAAGGCGAGTTCTTGGCCAATATGAGTCATGAGATTCGAACCCCGATGAATGGGGTCATTGGCATGTTAGGGCTATTGGCAGATACTAAATTGGAGCAGCAACAGGCTCGTTACACCAAGTTGGCACAATCTAGCGCTGAATCTCTGCTTGCACTGATCAATGACATTTTGGACTTTTCGAAAGTTGATGCCGGTAAAATCGATCTTGAGAATATTGATTTTGAAGTAAGACAACTATTTGAGGATTCGATTGCGAGTTTGGCGCAGCGAGCGGCGGAAAAGAATCTCGAACTTATTTTGGATGAAACGCAAATGGAACGCGTATGGGCTAAGGGGGATCCCGGGCGCATACGTCAAGTCGTCAATAATTTGGTTGGCAATGCCATTAAGTTTACCAGTGAAGGTGAAATTGTCGTCAGTTTGCACTTAGACCAGAGTAAAGGGCATAAGTGGATATTGCATGGTTCGGTGCGTGATACAGGTATTGGTATTCCACCGAACAAAGTCGACTCACTTTTTGATTCCTTTACCCAAGTGGATAGCTCCACCACACGCAAGTTCGGTGGTACGGGACTTGGCCTAGCCATAGTCAAACAGCTTTGTCACATAATGCGTGGACAAGTAAATGTTACCAGTGAGCTAGGCAAGGGGAGTACCTTCAGCTTCTCCGTTTCGCTCGAACCCGGCACCAAAAAAGTCGCCACTAAACCGACTGCAGTGATTCGGGGTAAAAACATCCTCATTGTTGATGACAATGCAACAAATAGAGAAGTGCAGCGCAAGCAGTTGGAAAAGTGGGGCGCAAGCGTAACTGAAGCACAAGATGGCATCAGTGCACTAAAATTACTGCGTAAAAACCCAGATTTCGACATGGCAATCTTAGACATGCAAATGCCGGGAATGGACGGCGCATCCTTAGGTAAAATGATTCATGAGGATGCTCAGCTAAGCAAGATCCCTTTGATAATGATGACTTCGATTGGCGACGCTGGCGATCATCGAGAGTTCGCAAAAATAGGATTCAAAGCTTATTTCACCAAGCCTGTAACGAGTTCTGACTTGTACGACGGTATTATTCTGGTTCTAGATGGTCGCTCCTCGTTTGATGAGCCAGAAGCAATCATTACGAAGGAACATCTCAAGCAACTTCCAAAGCAAAACAATCGCTCGAAGATATTGTTAGTAGAGGACAATCCGGTTAACCAAGAAGTGGCAAAAGCCATGCTAGAGGGGCTCGGCTATGCGGTAGACTCTGCCTATGATGGAGTACAAGCACTGCGTTTATTGACCTCTTACAGCGAAAACGATCCTTACTTATTGGTGCTGATGGATTGTCAGATGCCTAAATTAGATGGTTATGAAACCACGAAAGCCATTCGATCTGGCACCAATGGTATTGTTAATCCCAATATACCGATTGTTGCTATGACCGCAAATGCCATGAAGGGAGACAGAGAAAAATGTCTCGACGCTGGTATGGATGACTATTTGAGCAAACCTGTGTCGGCGGAAGAGTTACAGGGCAAATTGGATACATGGATTGGTGTGCAGGAACGGGTGGAGAAGGTTGACGAAATTCAGTTGAGTGACGAATCCGAGGAAATAAGTGAACAAATAACCCGAGAAGTGGAAGATCAAACTCAAAAGATATGGGATAGACACGGGTTTATGGAGCGCATTGGAAACAGCGAGTCATTAGCCACAAGATTGATTGGACTCTACAAAGATACCATGCCGACAGAATTGGCTCAGCTAAGCGGTTTTGTTCAAGACGGTTTTGCTACTGAAGCAGGCAAATTGGCACATAAAATAAAAGGCTCAAGTGGCAGTTTAGGTGCAGTGCAAGTCGCTAAAATGGCGGAGTCAATCGAAATGGCAGGGCGCTCAGAGGATATAGAACGACTGCAAGAGTTAGTGCCTGAATTAAAAGCAAAACTCGACGACTTTATCGCTGTCCTACCCTGATGTAAAAAAGCCCGCTGTTTCAGCGGGCTTTTCGATTCACAGACTTATAAGCTGACTCGTTTATAGGGTCGATATTCAGCGCGCCAGAAAATTTTGTCAATACGCTTAAGTAATGCATCATCATCTATGCGTAGTGCCAAACCCTCATCCATTGCACACTTAGCAACATCAAAAGCAATTTTTTTACTGACCGCTTGTACCTCAGTCAGTGGCGGCAATAAATCCCCCTCACCATCATTGGCAAGTGGCGAAGACGCGGCTAACGTAGTACTTGTTGTCAGTAGCATACTGTTGCTGATCCGAGTGGCTTTAGCCGCTAACACTCCTAGCCCGATACCCGGGAAGATGTAGCTGTTATTGCACTGTGGGATGGTGTAAGACTTACCATTGTATTCCACCGCTTTGAATGGGCTACCTGTCGCGACTATTGCTTGGCCATCTGTCCATTTAAGAACATCCGCTGGGTGTGCTTCAATTTGGCGTGACGGATTACTTAGAGGGAAAACAATGGGTTTTTCCACGTGTTTGTGCATGGTTTTGATTACTTCTTCAGTAAACAAACCTGCTTGACCCGAGACGCCAATCAAAATGTTGGGTTTGGCGTTTTTAACAACGTCCAACAAAGAAGGGTGTTCATCTTCGTACTGCCATTCATCAAGAAGATTATCAGGCTGTGCTAAGCGCTGCTGAAAATCTCGTAAATCAGGCGTACTCGCATTGACCAAACCATGTCTATCTACCATGAAAATCTGAGAGCGAGCTTGTGCTTCATCTATACCTTCAGCTGTCATTTGCTGGATAATCTGTTCTGCAATTCCGCAACCTGCAGAACCTGCACCTACAAACATCACACGCATATCTGATAACTTACTGGACGTCGCGCGACAAGCACTCAATAAAGTACCTACAGTAACCGCTGCAGTACCTTGAATATCGTCATTGAAACAGCAGTAATCGTCGCGGTATTTCGTCAATATTGGGGTGGCATTGTGCTGTGCGAAATCTTCAAATTGAATCATCGCATTTGGCCAGCGTTTTTTCACTGCCGTCATAAAGGTCTCAATAAATTCATCGTACTCATTCTGGCTGATACGAGGATGACGACAGCCCATGTACATTGGGTCGTCTAAGAGTTTCTTATTGTTAGTACCCACATCTAGCATAATCGGCAAAGTATAGGCTGGGCTAATACCACCGCAGGCTGTGTACAAAGCCAATTTACCAATCGGAATGCCCATGCCTCCAATCCCTTGGTCGCCTAGACCTAAAATGCGCTCGCCGTCGGTCACCACGATAACTTTTACATTACGCTTTGTTGCATTGCGCAAAATATCGTCCATTTCATCGCGTTCAGCGTAGGAGAGAAATAAGCCTCTGGACTTGCGATAAATATCTGAAAATTGCTCACATGCGTCACCCACCGTTGGGGTGTATATGATAGGCATCATCTCGTCGATGTGCTCTTGGATTAAGCGATAATAAAGAGTTTCGTTGGTATCTTGAATCGCACGCAGATAAATGTGCTTATTCAACGGAGCTGAAAAGCTAGAGTATTGTGCCCAACAGCGCTCTAACTGTTCTTCGATGCTCTCGTACCTTGGCGGAAGAAGCCCTGATAAGTTGAAAGCAACTCTTTCGTCGTGACTGAAGGCGCTACCTTTATTCAACAAAGGGGTCTCAAGTAGAGCGGGGCCGGAATAGGGAATATATAGCGGGTCGTGCTGATTATTCTGACTCATTGTAACCTTGTAGGGTGGTGTTTTTATTTATATGGGTAATATTATAACGAATATTTTCGACTAGGCTGGTAGTGCCAGCTCCAGTTCTTAGAAAATATCGTCTTCTTCTTCGGACAATTCGCTTTGCTTATCGGCTGGGTCAAAGACATCGTTTGATGACACAAACTCGGTAGGTTCAGTCCCAGAGATAAAGTATTCGAATTTCGATGTGTGGTCTGTCCTGGATGTCAATTTACCGGTAGTGCGATCTATTCGCACTTGTACAACACCATCGGGGATCACTTTGTCCTGAACTGGCAGATCGCGCAGAGCGACTTGCATAAATCTTATCCAAGCGGGTTGAGCTGACTTTGCACCATCTTCTCCGCCAGACATACCATTGCCAATCCAGTTTGCTTTGTCGCCATATTTTTTCTTCAGATAGCGGTTAGATGAAGTTCTGCCCAACGAGCGACTAGGGTCGTCAAAGCCCACCCAACTAGTCGCTACAAGGTTAGGGTTAAAACCGCTGAACCAGGTATCTTTAGAGTCATTGGTGGTGCCTGTTTTACCGGCTAAATCTTTGCGTTTTAAAATATTATTGGCACGCCATCCCGTTCCCTGCCAAAACGTTTTATTTTTCCAACTACCTGCCCCGGTAACTGCGGTGCGCAACATTTCTTTGACCAGAAATACGTTTTGCGCGGTTATGACTTGTTCCGCTCGTGGTGGTAACGGCTCTGAAATAGGTGCTTGTTCGGCTGTGGGTAGATTCAGTTGTGCGGTTAAGTTTTCATCTTGGTCGCAGACAGGACAGGCAGTCAAAGGGTTTGCTTGCCAGACGAACTCGCCAAATTGCGTTTCGATACGCTCAATAAAGTAGGGTTGCACTGCGAATCCGCCATTGGCAATAGTGGCAAAGCCATTGGCTACTTCTAATGGTGTGATAGAGGCAGAACCTAAAGACAGTGATTCATCTCGTGGTAAGTCATCTAGCTCGAAACCGTATTGCTGCATATGACGACGAACATTATCGATGCCAACTGCGCGTAATAGTCTCACTGCCACCACGTTTTTGGATTGCCCTAGGGCCACACGCATTCTTATGGGGCCGTCGTACCTAGGAGGTGAATTTTCGGGTCGCCATGCTCGTCCTGAACTGCGATCCCATTGGTTTATGGGGGCATCGTTAATAATTGAGGCTATAGTATACCCTTCATCAAGTGCTGCTGAGTATAAAAACGGTTTAATGTTTGAACCAACCTGCCTTTTTGCCTGAGTAGCTCGGTTGAATTGACTTTGATAAAAACTGTAACCACCCACGAGTGCACGAACGGCTCCATTGTTAGGATCCAAAGATACTAAGGCGCCAGAAGCCTCTGGGAATTGCGATAGTTGCCATTGTTGGTCTTCAGCTCGTTGTCTTATGTAGATGTGCGCGCCTTCAGAGACAATGTCTGACGCCGTTCGTGGCTCTTTACCTTGTTTGCTGTCGGAAATAAATGGGCGTGCCCATGCCAAGCCATCCCAGTCGATGTGGTGATATCGACCTTGTTTGTCGATAACGCTTATCGCTTGTTCGTAAACGTCGGTAACTACCGCCGGAATAAGCGGCTTATAACTGGGTTTATTCTTGAGATAATTAATGATTTTTTGCTCTGACCAGGCCATTTCCGGGGTTACCAGATTGGGCGCGTCAGTTTGGGCGTCTGGATCAGACTTGCGCCACAATTGTCTGACTGGGCCCCGATAGCCGTGTCGTTCGTCGTAATCGTGAAGGTTTTGCTTTACTGCTGCTTGTGCGGCTTTTTGTAATTCATAGGGGGCGGTAGCGAATACCTGATAACCACCCGTTTCTGCTTCTTCCTTACCGTAAAGTTCAATCATCTCTTTATAGATGACATTGGCTAGGTATGGTGCATCAAGCTCGATCTCTGCGCCGTGGCGGGACGCGGTAACAGGTTCATTACTAGAGGAGATGTACTCTGCTTCAGTGATGTACTTCTCGCTGAGCATTCTCGAAAGTACCACTTTTCTGCGATTAACTGAACGCTCGGGACGACTTATGGGGTTAAGTGTCGAGGGAGCTTTGGGCAGCCCCGCTAAGGTGGCGATTTGCGCCAGGCTCAATTCGTTTAAGTTCTTGCCGTAATAAACTTGAGCAGCAGCACCAAAGCCAAATGCGCGGTGACCTAGCTCGACCTTGTTCAAATAAAGCTGCAAAATTTCATCTTTGCTCAGCACTCTTTCTATGTGCCAGGCGATAAAAATTTCTTTCAACTTACGGATGTACGTTTTGTCTCTGGTAAGAAAGAATCCCCTCGCTAACTGCATGGTTAGGGTACTGCCGCCTTGGCCTTTTTCCCCGGTGAGGATTAAATTGATAGCGGCACGCACAATACCGATGGGGTCAATACCTGGATGCTCGTAAAAACGACTATCCTCAGTAGCTAACACCGCTTCAATCAGCCGTTGGGGGGCTTCTTCGAGCTTTAATGGAATGCGTCGTTTAACACCAAATTGTGAAATTAACTTGCCATCACTGGTATATACCTTCATAGGCGTTTGCAGGCGCACGTCCTTGAGTGTTTCGACACTAGGCAGGTCAGGCTTAATGTAAAAATACAGACCCGCGATCGCCAAAACACCGGCAATGCCAGAGACGACTATAAAGCTGAACGTGTATTTAAAAAATTTAGGCACTGAATTCATGCAAATCGCTATTTTAAGTGGTGACAATTATATCAGTTACACGGGTCGATCAAACCCGAAATCTGTAAAATATGGTGTATTGGTTCTCAATTTCACGCCTTCGCACTACGCAAACTTATTCCAAGTCCCTTAATTTATTAGGAAAACATCGATAAAACCGTGTATTTATTGTGCGAAATAGTTTTGCATCCAACCAATGCAGAGCCTATTCTTTGTTAATGCTAAGTGTGAGTAATTGTTGGCTTTTTTACTATTTCCGTTAGATTTAGATAGAAAACTTCAAGATTATCTTGAATTGGGCGAAAACCTAGCAAGAAAAGCGTGAATATACCTAGGTATTTATGGTGAGAACTTATTTGGCGAACTGCGCGATACACTGTGCAGATAAGTAAACAATTACTTCGTTGCTATAATTTTTTGGTATTGAGAAAAAATTTTGAATTTATCCTTTGGCAAGAAACAAATGCAAATGATTGGCGTCGACATTGGCTCACGCTTTATCAAGGCTATTTTGTTAAGCAAGAAAGGCAACGAATATAAAGTTGACGCGATCGCTTGCGAGGGCATTAAAGGCGATGCATTCCAAGAGCGTGAGATTAAAGAATTAGATGCCGTTGGTAACGCACTGCGCAAGATCAAAAGCGCTTTAAAGACCAAAGAGAAATCAATCGCGATGGCAGTTTCCGGCTCAACGGTCATCAATAAAGTAATTCAAATGCAGATGGGGCTAACTGATGTTGAGCTCGAATCTCAAATAGAAATTGAAGCCGACAGCCTCATTCCTTACCCTATTGATGAAGTCTATATTGATTTTGAGGACTTGGGGCCGAGCGAAAAGCTCCCCGGGCGAGCTGATGTATTGTTAAGCGTGGCTCATAAAAATATCATTGATAGCCGTATGCTCTTGCTAGGTGAGCAAGACTATGAAGCCAAGGTTGTTGACATTGAGGGATATGCCCTTGGGAATGCTTTTGCGAACTTTTCCACAATCCAAGAGGATGGCCCGTTTTTTTGTCTCAGTATTGGTGCCGCGCAGTTACAGTTAAGCGTATTGGAAAATGGCATTGTCACTATGAGTCGTGAGCTGGCGTTCGGCACAGATGCGCTTGTGATGGAAATTTCTATGATGCTGGGCATCGATAAGTTTGAAGCGGCAGAAAAGTTGTTGAGCAATGAATTGCCTGACACTTGGCGAGAAATGGTATATCCACAATTTTTATCTACGCTACAACTGCAAATTAACCGGATATTGCAGCTTTACATGAGCACCTTCAATAAAGAAAGCCCAAATAAAATGTTTGTCTGTGGCGGCGGTGTTGTCATAGATGGCTTAGTGGCCGACTTGGCGATGGACATGCAAATTGAAGCTGAAATCTTTGACCCATTCACGAAGTTAGGCAGCAGTGAACCTGCGTTACTAGCGCAATTTCACGGCCCACAATTCGCCGTGGCGATTGGGTTAGCATGTCGGAGTTTTGATTTGTGTCACATATAAATCTACTCCCCTGGCGCGAACAAAAGCGCAATGAACAAAAACAGCAGTACCTTGCCATTTTGCTCGGTTGCGGTCTATTGGGCGTTGGTTTGATGTTTGGTTTAGGTATGTACGTCGATTCGTTGATTGAAAACCAAAACCAGCGAAATCAGTTTATGCAGAATCAAATTTCGGTTTTAGACATGAAAATCGAAAAAATTCGTAAGATCCGTGAAGGTAAACAACAAATTGTGCAGCGCATTTCTCTAATTGAACAGCTGCAAGAAAGTCGAAACGTCGTCCCCAAAGTTATGGATGAGCTAGCGCGCATTGTGCCCCCAGGTGTGACCTTTAGTTCTTTGAATCGCACTGAAAACAGCATTGAAGTAATTGGACAGAGTGAATCAAATAATCGCCTAGCTGAGTTTATGAGACGCGTTGAAGAATCGAGAGTATTCATTCAAGGTGAACTCTCTTCAATTAAAGCCGATACCAGTACCAGTGAAGCTATTAGCGATTTCAAATTCACCTTCAAAATAAGCCCTCTTATCTCACCGCCTCCGCTTGTCTTTGAACAGAAGGAGGAGGGACAATGAAGTTTGATGTTTCAAAACTGAAGGAAATGAATGAGCTCGACTTCGAGCAGATAGCGATTTGGCCATTCGAAGTTAAAGTTGTGGTTGCTTGTGTGTTGAGTATTGTTTCTGCTGTGGTCACTTATTACGGGTTAGTAAGTGATAAATTTACAACGTTAAACGCAGTCGAAGCTAAAGAAGTTGAACTCAAGCAGCAGTACAAAGGGAAGTATGGAATTGCGGCCAACCTAGAAGCGTATCAAGCGCAACTCGAACAATTGCAAAATGACTTCTCAACTATGCTCAAGTCACTCCCCACTAGTAACGAAACACCCGGATTACTGGACGATATTACTTACGTCGGTACCTCCGCTGGATTGACGTTTCGCCTGTTAAATTGGCAGCAGGAGATACCAAAAGAATTTTACACAGAGCTGCCCATTCGAATTGAAGTAACGGGTAATTACCATGAATTTGGTCAGTTTTTGTCTGACGTCGCGGGTTTACCAAGAATTGTCACCGTCCACGATTTTGAAATGAGTGACTCCGGAAGTGGGCTTAATCTGCGCATGAGTGCAAAAACCTATCGCACTTCACTGGAATCGGAGTTGCCAAAATGAGTTGGCGTACCTTGTTTTTCAGTGGATTGTTGCTATTGCAAGGTTGTGGCAAGGATACCAGCGACTTGCAGGCTTACATCGAAGAGGTGAAAGCGACCACCTCAATTCCTGTGGAGCCGTATCCTGAGTTTAGTGAAATTCCTGTTTTTAAATACGACGCAAAGCCTTTGCGTAGTCCGTTTGAAAACCCCAATCAAGATACACTTTTGGTGGAAGAAGAAGAGACGACCGCAAGTTGTGCCAAGCCTGATATCAAAAGGCAACGTAGCGCACTTGAAACTTATGGTATTGATGCCTTGTCGATTCAAGGCTTCTTTACTAGCGTAGGTAAAAAGTGGGCAATTATCGTGAGTAATGATGGTGCGCTTCACCGAGTGACGGTGGGTGATTACCTTGGATTATTTTTTGGCAAAATTACTGAAATAAGCAAAGACACTGTGTTTTTCACCGAACAACTACCCGATGGCACCGGTTGCTGGATACCCAAGCAGTCGACTCTATCGATTAACAGTGCCATGGGAGAGAAAAGTAATGTTTAGCAGAAGTACCTTATGGCTCAAGCTACTAATTGGACTCATTATGTGTCTGAGTTTGGTAGCCAATGCACAGCAAACACCGCAATTAATTGATGCCAATGCCATGCCTAATTCAGAAGCCAGTGGTGAGCTGATTGACATAAAGTTTCGTAAAACCCTGCAAGGTGGCGCCATTACAACATTTGAGTTCAGCATGGAAGACTACCAGTTGGTTATTGCTAAATCAGGGTTAGCACTACAGATCACTATGCCCGGCATGAACGTTGCGCAAGATCAACTCGTCGCCCTTGATGTTACTGACTTCTCTACGCCAGTTGTAGCCATTGAAACATTCCAAGAAAGCGATCACGCTCGTATCGTATTTGAAGCCAAAGAAGAGTTTGTATATCAGCATGAAAAAATGGGTAATAAGTTACGTGTAACATTGCAGTCTAACGTGCAGGCCGAGGTAGAAAAGTTTAAAGCACAGTTTTCCGGCGACCCAATTTCCCTTGATTTTCAGGACGTGCCGGTACGCCAGGTACTGCAAATTATTGCTCAGGTTAATGGGTTTAATTTAGTTACTACCGATACTGTTACCGGCAACGTGACGATCAGTCTAACTGATGTTCCGTGGGATCAGGCATTGAGCATGATCCTGAAAATAAAGGGGCTAGATAAACGACTCGAAGGTAATATCTTATTGATTGCTCCCACGGAGGAGCTTGCTGCAAGAGAGACACAACTACTTCAGACTCAACAACAAGTAGCAGACCTTGCGCCACTTGTGAGTGAACATGTACAAATCAATTATGCCAAAGCAGCAGACTTGGCCACTATTTTAAAATCGACCGATGGCGGTATTTTGAGTGCCAAAGGCACCACCACAGTTGATGAGCGCACTAACACCTTGATTATTAGAGACACTCAAAAATCGATCGACAGTGCACTGGAACTCATCCGAATCTTAGACATTCCTATTCGCCAGGTACTTATCGAATCCCGCATGGTTACCGTACGCGATGGTGTTGATGAACAGCTTGGTATCCGTTGGGGCTTCAGTGACCAACAAGACTCTGATGGTGTTTCTGGTACCTTAGAGGGCGCCGATACTATTGCCGGTGGTACTGTTCCTGTTATTGCCGATCGCTTAAACGTGAACTTGCCAGTGAATAATCCGGCAGGCAGTATCGGAATCAGTGTAGCCAGGTTAATTGATGGCACGATTTTAGACTTGGAATTGTCTGCGTTAGAGTCTGAAAACAAGGGCGAAATCATTGCCAGCCCACGGATCACAGTAGCTAATCAACACGAAGCGTACATTGAGCAAGGAACCGAAATTCCTTATGTTCAAGCTACATCCAGCGGAGCCACCTCCGTTGAGTTCAAAAAAGCCGTGTTGAGTATGAAGGTGACGCCTCACATCACTCCAGATAACCGGGTCATTCTAGATCTGGTCGTCACTCAAGATACACGAGGAGAAACGGTGTCTACTCCAACTGGTCCTGCGGTCGCGATTGATACACAAGAGATAAATACTCAGGTTTTGGTAGAAAATGGTGAAACTATCGTGCTTGGCGGTATTTTCCAACAAACCATTTCCGATGCGAATACACAGGTGCCGCTGTTTGGCGACTTACCGGTGGTGGGACGATTGTTTCAAAACACCCAGAAAATAAATGACAAACGCGAGTTATTGATTTTTGTGACACCAAAAATTTTAACTGAAGCCTTGTAGTCTCTATATTTGACCCTATATAGCGTAGCTTATGCCTAATTAATAGTGATTTGCATGTCACTAGGGGTTGCATTGTCGTTAACAGAACTGAGATAATCCGCCACTCGAAATTCGAGTGAGGTGGATTTTCCTTTTTGTAATTAGAGTTGTTTGACGTAGATAAAAATGGCCGAAAAAAGAAATATTTTTTTAATAGGTCCGATGGGTGCTGGTAAAAGCACTATCGGAAGACATCTAGCAGACGAGTTACATTTAGAGTTTTTTGATACAGACCAGGAAATAGAGCGCAGAACTGGCGCAGACATTTCATGGGTATTCGATATTGAAGGCGAAGAGGGCTTTCGGGATCGCGAAGAAAGCTGCATAAATGATTTGACTGAGAAGCAGGGTATTGTACTGGCTACAGGTGGCGGTTCCATCGTTCGTAGCGCGGTTAGAAATAGACTGTCTGCACGAGGTATTGTTGTTTATTTAGAAACAACAATTGATAAGCAAGTAGCAAGAACGCAAAGAGATAAAAGACGTCCATTGTTGCAGAACGACGATCCAGAAGCCGTATTGACAGGCTTGGCTGGACAACGTAACCCGCTATATGAAGAAATCGCGGATTACACAGTACAAACTGACGACCAAAGTGCTAGAGCGGTAGCTAACGCCATTATCAATAAAATTGGTCTTTAATTTTTAAAATCAAAGGGTAGCGCACATGACGACCTTAACAGTAGAGTTGGGGGAGCGCAGCTACCCAATTACCATCCAATCTGGCTCGCTAGAGCAAATCGCTAATCTTCTACCAGCATTAAAATCGAAAAAATTGGTCATTGTTACCAACGACACCATTGCTGATTTGTATCTGGATAAAGTACAACAAGCATTGGTTGAGTTCGACATCAATGTTATCACCATTAAGGATGGTGAACAGTATAAGACCTTAACCACATTTGAAGATATCAATGGACAGCTTCTGGCGCAGTCCGCAGCCCGCGATACTACGATATTGGCGTTGGGCGGTGGTGTTGTAGGTGACATAACTGGCTTCGTTGCCGCCTGTTATCAACGCGGTATTCCATTTATTCAAGTCCCTACTACGCTTTTGTCACAAGTTGATTCTTCAGTTGGTGGTAAAACTGCTGTCAATCATGCGCTTGGCAAAAACATGATTGGTGCTTTCTATCAGCCTCAAGCCGTCATTATCGATCCTGACAGCCTCTCCACGCTACCGTCGCGAGAATTTGCAGCCGGTATGGCGGAAGTTATCAAGTACGGTGTTATCTACGATGCTGCGTTTTTTGACTGGATTGAGCAAAATGTCAGTGAATTAAAATCGTTACATCCTGAAGCTTTGACCTATGCAATAAAGCGTTGCTGTGAAATCAAAGCGGAGATAGTCGCAAAAGACGAAAAAGAGTCGGGAATTCGTGCACTGCTTAATCTTGGGCATACGTTTGGACATGCTATTGAGGCTGAACAAGGTTATGGCAACTGGTTACACGGCGAAGCGGTCGCCGCTGGCATTGTTCTTGCTGCGCAGGTAGCAGAATGTAAAAACTGGCTCAAAGCGTCAGAAGTTAGTCGCATAGTGGCACTTCTTGCAGCTTTTGATTTACCAGTAGCGAAACCAGATGATATGGGACTCGATATTTTTATGGCGCATATGCAGCACGACAAAAAAGTGGAGCAGGGCAACATAAGGTTTGTTATTCCAGATGCTATAGGGCATGCTGTGGTAACCAAAGAGGTATCGATTGACATATTGAAATCTCTTTTGGACTGATTGAAAACATACAACCATGCGAAACTCTAACTTGCTGACCGAATTCAACGATATTTCACAACGTTTAGAATATCTTGTGGCACATTCGTCACAAATGGTGTTCGTGACTGGTGAAGAAGTTGCTATTCAGCAAGGATTTGTGGAGGCGTTTCTCGGTCAACAGAGCAGCACCTCTAACGTCGCATTTTTAGCTGCTAGAAGAGGCAAACCCAGTCAGTTTTACCGTCAGCAATTTGGTCAGCAATTTGACATTCCCCTCAACAAACATAAACAGCCATTAGTGCAGGCATTTGCCGTGCGTCCCGAAAAAGACTTACCTGTCGTGATCGCCATTACGGGCGCTGAAAACCTTCCTGAAGAAATCTTGCGAGAGCTTTGGGACTTGGTCTTACAAAACCGATTTGCTCGCAACGTTGAACAAATAAACATTTTGCTATTTGGGGATCAAGAATGGGCAGAGGAAGTCAAATCGTGGTTACCTACCAACAACAATGACAAGCCTGTTTTATTGACAACACAAACGCTTGAGTATGATGAAGAGCACGAAATTGAAGGTGATCTGGAAGCACTTATCGCCAATCGAAGAAAGCAATTCCAAGACCGACTGAAAGCCCGCTCAGATGAGTACAACCAACATGTACCTCCATTCAAACAGTGGTGGTTTAAACTCTTGGTTGCGTCAGTATTCTTGGTGAGTTTCGGGTCAATTTTGTTATGGCAATATTTCGATGTATCCAAAGCCACTTTCACTGAATTCACACAGTTTTTATTTCAATCAGACAGCATAAGTGACAGTCAAAAAGAAACCAACGAAACCGTATTAGCCGCTATGGCCAAAAATGATTCTGATGCAGAGTCTAAGGATGCTGCTGAAATTAGTGAAGAGTCAGATATTGCACCAGAGCAAAATAACCAGCGCGTCGCTGCAAACTTTCAAGATGCGCTTTCTAATCTCGATAGTGAAAGAGCGTCGATAGAGCCAGCGCAAGATGACGTAATCAGTGTACGCATTCAGCCTGTGCAAGGGCAAAATGCGGAGCTGTATGAGTCTGAATTTATCGTTGATATCACGCCAGAACAGTTAAAACAGCTGAAGTTGATGACGGATAGTGGCGAAGACGGTGCAATAACAGTTACCTCAGGTAGCGCGGATTTCGCCAATTCAACGATCGTTGCAACAGAACAAGATATTGCCTCCACTGAGCAACGTTTGCAGAGGGAGTTGCGTCCGTCGCAGCGACAAGAACAAGATGTCAGCGATGCTGTTGCCATTGCACTGCAAGAGATGGCGGCGATGGAGCAAGAACTACAACAGGTGCAAGCGCCTGCACAACTAGAACTTGTAGATGGTCAAAATACTGATCCTGCGATGCAAAATTTAATAGACAGCGCACTTGCCTATGCGGATACCCTGACTGAACCGCTAAACACAGCAGCAGATAATGCACGTTCCGTTGTATTAAGCCAGGTTGCGCAGGTCAATACACTGGAAAGCGCCCAGCCAACGGTAAATGATGCATCGACTATTCAAACTAGTATAGAAAATACTGTCGAACCCGCTGTTGATCTTGTGCAAGATGACGTGAACGAATTTGTTCCCTCAGAAGAAGGTTCAGTCGTTACTCAATCACCTATTTCAACAAATCAGAGTGTTAGTCAAAGTGTGAGTAGTGCTCAGGTTGTAGGCAGTGTAAATGACAGCTTTACGCTTACTAATGAAGGACAAGTACAAGATTACGCGATAGAGGATACATCACCACTTTCAGCACCAGAAACGATTGCGACAGAAGCAGTCTATAACTTTGATGAAGCGTTACTCTTACAAGAGCCAGACAATCATTTTGTACTACAAATTACCGGCATTAGTTCCTTGTCTTTGTTAAACGAGTATCTAATCGACAACAACCTACAACAAACCGTATGGGTTTACCAAACACAGCGCTACGGTGGTGATTGGTTTGTGGTTCTTTTGAACCAGAGTTACAGCAATATCGACGAGGCTCGCTCAGCCACCAGTCTTATTCAACAAGTAGTGCCAAATGCACAACCTTTTGCCAAGTCCATCAATCAAATAAAGGGTGAAATACAACCGTAATCAGTTAAGTGTATTCACCATAAATAGCGATTAAGAAATTTGGTTCTTTTCTTTTGCAATATCATAATCTTTCACTACTCATTTCGTTATAAATCTAAATAATTTGCATAATTATTTGGGGTGAAAAGTCGCCCTTATATCGATTAACGTGAATATAACTTCTCTATCCCTTTAAATATCTAAGTGCATGTTGCTTAGCGACTAATTTAGGCTAAAGTTTCTGTGGGATTCTTTGAATAAAAGGCGGATACGGAAATCGTGACTTAAACGATTAATAAAATAGCAAGTTGTTGGATACTTAAATGAACAAGCTTAAATTAAAGCAGCTCCTTCTCATCGCCATGATAAGCGTCGGTATGGCTCCTTTGATAATTGCGGCATTGATTTCTACTAATAAGGCTGCTGTGTCTCTCGAGCGTCAAGTTTTTGCACAATTGCAATCAATAAGACAAGTAAAAGGGGAGGCGATTGAAAGACATTTTGAAGACTCACTTAGTATTATCAATACCACTTCAGAGTCTCCAATTACCCAAGATGCTGCAATGCAGCTCAAAACTGGCTTTATCGACTATGTCGCGGATTCTGGTGTGCAGGGTTCCATTGATACATTGCGCAATGAACTGTCACGATATTATCAAAAGGATTTCGCGCAAAAATATAATAACATCAATGGTGTGCAGCTTGATGCAACCTCACTTTATGAAAGCCTTTCGCCCGCTGCCGTCGCCCTACAACATGCTTATATTTATGACAATCCTGCGCCGTTGGGGGCTAAGGACGAGCTATTTGAGGCAACTGGCAGCGCTAGTTATCATCATGCACATAAGCAGTTTCACGGATATTTTCGGCAAATTTTACTGGAGTTCGGTTATTACGACATATTCCTTGTTGATCCTGAAACAGGTGTCGTTTTTTACTCTGTTTTTAAAGAACTGGATTATGCCACGTCATTATTAACAGGGCCGTACGCGAATTCTAATTTTGCCGAAGTATTTAAACTTTCCGTTAAAAATCAGTCTATTCACACGGCGGATTTTAAGCGTTATCAACCTTCTTATGAGGCGCCTGCGAGTTTTCAAGCTGCTCCAGTAAAAGTTGACGGCAGGTTAGAGGCTATTTTGGTATTCCAGCTGCCCATCGAACCTATCAATGAAATTATGGCAAGTAGGGCTGGGATGGGAAATACGGGGGAAACTTACTTAGTAGGTGAAGACCGACTAATGAGATCTGATTCATACCTACAACCCTCGACACATAGTGTTTCTGCGTCATTTGCGAACCCACAAGTGGGTAGGGTCGATACTGAAGCGGTTAATCAGGCGCTAAAAGGCAAACCAGGTACTCGGATTATTACTGATTACCTAGGCAACCCTGTATTGTCTTCTTTTGCCGAGCTTAAGTTAGGCGATTTTTCTTGGGTGATTTTAGCAGAAATGGATGAAGCGGAAGCGTTTGCGCCGGTTTCTGAACTGCGTCATGCCGTCGTAATTATATTGTTGTTATCAGGCATCGTCATTGTTTTTACGGCCTTGTTTATTGCAAAACAAATTGCGCAACCAATTCATCACATTGCGGTGAAAATGAAAGAAGTTGAACGGTCAGGTGACTTTTCGGTCTTGATTGGGAATCACTCTTCCAACGAAATTGGCACGATAAGTAAAGCATTTGATAGTTTGTTGAGTGGTTTAAAAAAATCTTTCAGTCACACAAAGAACATACTAGGGGAGGTGGCGAAAGGAAATTATGATCAAGAAGTAAGTGGTGACTATAAAGGCGATCTTCTAGACCTGAAGCAGGGTATTAATACAGCCATTGTGGCCGTCAGAAATGCTAATGCCGAGTCAATCAAACAAGGTGAGATAGCAAAGGAACAAGCGGCACAGGCCGCAATGGCCAAGACAGAAGCAGAGAGCCAGAAACTAAATGCGATTGCAAAGGCTGAGGAAGCTGCAAATCAACAAAATCTTGCCCAACAAGCCAGTGCCACTGCTGAGCAAAAAGCACTTGAAGCAGAAAAAGCCTCAGAAGAGGCATCCAAACAAAAACTAATTGCAGAACAAAAAGCAGATGAAGCAGAAGCCGTAGCTACAAAGGCTAAGCGTGATGCCCTAAGTTCACTGCGCATAAAACAGGCACTCGACAACGTTAGCACTGGTGCCATCGTCTGTGATAACCAACAAGTTGTTATCTACTGTAACAAGGCAATGGAAAGTTATTTGGCGAAACTAGCAACGCTCGAAAGTGTTAATCTAGAAGGGAAGCCCGCCTACAGCTTGTTCGAAGATGAAGACATTATTAGTTACATTAAAAGCACTGATAAAAGCACTGAAACCCCTGTTTCTACCAGTCTAGGTGACTATTATTACAATGTTGCTATAAACAAGATTTATGATGAGCAACGCCAGTTAATGGGAACTGTTATTGAACTGACCGATAGAACTGAAGAGGTCGCAACAGAAAGAGAAATTGAACAGTTAGTGCGAGCCGCGACGTCAGGCGATTTGACTGCCCGTGTAGAAGAGTCAGGAAAGCAAGGCTTCTTTTTAGACTTAGCAAAAGGATTGAACGAATTATTATCGATTTCAGATTTAGTGATTGACGAATCAGGGCAGGTGTTTGGGGCTTTAGCTTCTGGGAATTTATCGAAAACAATGCAAGGAGATTTTCGAGGGAGTTTTGGACAGCTTCAAAAAGACGCCAATTCGACAATAGAAAAATTAAGAGACGTCATTTCAGAAATCGCTGAATCGGCAGATAGAATAGAAACAAACTCTAGAGATATCACAGCCGGAAATTCACAAATATCGAATAGAACCCAAAGTTTAGCGGCGGCACTAGAGGAATCGGCGGCTTCTATGGAAGAAATGACCGCAACGGTGCAAGGTTCTGCAAGAAACGCAGGGGATGCCTCGAGAACCGCTGATGAGGCGTCTGCTTTTGCTCAACAAGGGGGGGAAATCTGCGATCAGGCTATCAATAGTATGCAAGCCATCGAAGATTCCAGTAAACAAATAAGCGATATCATCGGCGTGATAGACGAAATTGCATTTCAAACAAACTTACTGGCACTCAATGCATCTGTAGAAGCGGCGAGGGCGGGCGAACAAGGGCGTGGTTTTGCTGTAGTGGCTGGTGAAGTGAGAAACCTAGCACAACGCGCCGCAGTTGCTGCCAAAGAAATTAAGGATCTCATTACGGAAAGTGTTACCAAAGTAGAGGCTGGCACTGGTTTTGTAAATCAATCGGGAGAGAGTCTACGACAAATAATTGGAGCGGTGAGATCTGTTAACGAGGCAATAAGTGAAATAGCCAGTGCTTCTGATCAACAGGTCACAGGAATACAACAAATTAATGCTACAATTAACTCCATGGAAGAAAATACTCAGCAGACGGCAGCGTTTACTGAAGAAGCGGCTAGCTCTGTGGAAAAAATGGAAGCAGAAAGCATCAAAATGAAGGAGCAAATAGCTTTCTTCTCAATAGGTTAAGGAAGAGGAAAAATGACTTTACGACTAAGAATTTTACTCGCAATTTCAATTTCTGTATTGGTTGCGTTAATCGCCAACTCTTGGGTAAGCACTGCATTGTCAACGCAGGATATGCGTTCAGCACTATTGGAAGAAGCGAAGAATAAATTAACGGCTTCCCGTACTCAGGTAACTTCACGTGTCGAGGATTATTTCAATAGAATTGATGGTCAAATTACCACACTAGCAAATAATGTCAGTACTGTTTCGGCCACTAATGCATTTTCTGAATCATTTGACCGTTATTCAGAGCAGCGTTCTATTAACATGGGAACAGCTAGGTCTTCTGTAGAGAGTTACTATCGCAATGACTTTGCTGGAGAATATCGCAATCAAAATAGTGATAGTGTGGATTTTGACGCAATGCACCGCTCGCTCGATGCAACCACTATTGCGTTGCAGTTTGATTTTATTGCCGACAACCCAAACCCGCTAGGGTCAAAGGATCAATTGTATGAACTGGGCAACACTTCAGATTATTCCAATGTGCATGCGCAGTATCACGATACCTTTCGTAATTTCTTACAAACATTTGGCTACTATGACATCTTTATTGTTGAGCCAGAAAATGGCTATATCGTTTATAGCGTCTACAAAGAACTAGACTATGCAACCAGTCTTCTGAGCGGGCCTTATGCCAACTCCGGTATTGGGGAAGCGTTTAAAGCTGCGCTAAATAAGCGCAAGGGTGAAACCTACCTGACCGACTTTGACAAGTATTTACCTTCTTATAACAACGCCGCGAGTTTCAAATCTACGCCTATTTATGATGGTTCTGACCTAGTAGGTGTACTTATCTTCCAAATGCCCATTGATGCATTGAATAACATCATGACTCAAGAGCAGCAGTGGCGCGACCGAGGTTTCGGTGAAAGCGGTGAGATATATTTAGTCGGCGAAGACAATACACTGCGCAACGAGAGTCGCTTTTTTGTTGAAGACAAGTCAGGCTACTTACAGATCCTTAAACAAAGAAGGGTTAAAGCCGCCGACCAAATCGATGTAAAAAATACCAGTATTTCACTTCAGCCTGTAACAACTGAGGGGGTGAGCCAAGCCTTAAGTGGTCGAGTTGGTTTTGCCATTTTTGACGACTACCGTGGTGTATCTGTGCTTTCTTCTTTTGGGCCGGTGAACATAGGCGGCAGAACCTGGGCCATCATGTCAGAAATTGATGAAGCAGAAGCTTTTGCCGCGGCCGATGATTTGGGGGTTAGCATCGCATCAACCAGTGTGTTTGTGACGATAGTGTTGGTGTTAATCAGCTTTGGCATGGCTTTCTTCTTAACACGTTATTTGCTTAGACCCATTGATATTATCGCTGAGCAATTCGATGCATTGAATTCCGGAGAAGCAGATCTTAATGTTCATATTTCTAACAGTCGGATTCCAGAAATTGATCGCGTGTCGGATGGCTTTAATACCTTTATTAAGAACATCAAAACCATCATAGACGCGGTAAAAGTCAGTGCTGAAATGATTTCCTCATCATGTAAGCAGTTGAGTTTGAACACCGAAGAGTCGAGCAAAGCGGCGCGTGCGCAAAATGAAGAAGCGCAAAATGTCAGCGAATCTACAGCGCAATTTAATAGTGCCTTGCAAGAAGTCTCGGAAAATAGTGAAGTTGCAGCAGCTAACACTAACGAATGTAAAATTCAGGCCAGTGACAATGCGCAGAATGCCAATGATGCCGTGAAAAACATTAAAACGCTGGTAGATGAAGTTACGGTTTCAGCTGATACTTTGCGAGACTTGCGCGAAGAGGTTAGTAACATCAGTGATGTGTTAAATGTTATCAATGGCATTGCTGACCAGACTAATCTTCTGGCACTGAATGCCGCAATTGAAGCAGCAAGAGCTGGTGAACACGGCAGGGGATTCGCGGTGGTTGCCGATGAAGTGCGCCAACTGGCCTCTAAGACTCAACAAAGTACCGTTGAAATTCAAACAAAAATAGGTCAATTAACAACGGTTACTAATACAGCAGTAACATCGATGGAAAAGGCGTCGGAAGGCGCTGGAGCGGGCATTGACCTTGTAAAAGGCATTAGCGACATGTTGAAATTATTCAGTCAGCGCATTGACGAACTTGCCTTGATTAATGAGACGGTCGCCTCGGCTACAGAAGAGCAGCGCAGTACTTGCCAGAGCATTAACGAAAATATTGAGCAGGTGAAAGACTCGTCTAAGAGTTTAAGCGTTGCATCTGAAGAGATAGACAATACCGCTTTGGGATTGGCGCAAATTGCCAATGGACTACAAGAGCAGGTTAACAAGTTTAGTGTTTAGGCGCGATACAGCGCCAACACTTCTTTAACGCGCTGACGATTACTGCCGTTTTGACTGATCGAACGCTGTACGCTGAAGGTTAAGGTTTTATCCGCTGAGGCGTACAAAGCCTTGGTAAAAGGTACAAAATGATTTGATATCAGTGTCGCAACGCCTCGTGATTGCGCCTCTTGTGCTGCAGATACTAATCTATTTTGGTCGTCATCCAAGAAACTGATTCCCGAATAGGTGGTAAAGTTCGCCGTGCGGTTTATTGGGGAATAGGGAGGATCACAATACACCACATCCATTTTTGTGGTTTGCTCAAAGGCTCGGTTGAAATCTCCCACAATAAAGGTCGCTCGCTGCGCGCGCTCACCCAAAAATAACAGTTCCGCTTCCGGAAAGTAAGGCTTTTTAAATCGTCCGAAAGGCACATTGTAACCGCCTTTTTGATTGTAGCGACAAAGCCCGTTATAGCCATGACGATTGAGGTAAAGAAATAGCGCTGCGCGTTTGAGTGGCGTTTTGCATCTGTTGAACTTGTCTCGCAACAAATAATATCGTTCTGCTTGATTATTTTTATCGGTAAACAACTTGCGAGCTTCTTTAATAAATAGGTCGCAATCGGCCTTCACTACATTATAAAACGCAATAAGATCTTGGTTGCTGTCGCACAATAAATACTCATCAAAATCGAAATTTAAAAATACTGAACCGCCACCTACAAAGGGTTCTACCAAACGTTTTTTACCCGCACTGGGCAGTATCTTATCTATTTGCTGCAAAATACGCTTTTTACCACCGGCCCACTTCAGGGGCGAGCGCATATCATTAGACAAACAACTCTTAGGCATGAGTGAATATTTCCATTGAGAAGTCACTTGGATGATCTAAATGGATATCAATGACGGATAGTGATCGCATGTAAGTATTTATTATTTCTTTTATTTGCTCGCCCCAGGCTGGACGATATGCAGGCTATAGCAACGCGAAGCAGATTATCACTGTCTAGGATCAGAGTCGACTGTAAAACGACTTTTCTGCCCCGGTATGGCTAATTTATGGCGAGAGAAACAATAAATACGATACTTAATACAAATAGACAGACGAAAACGACACCAACTATCAAGTAAGGCATGAAAGAGGTATTTTGGAAGTCTAGTTGTCTATTCTTTTCTGATTGAACGCCAAATGCACTGGCCGCGACACTTTTAACCACCTGCCACAAATTGGGCCTTTGTGATTTCTTCAGGTCTTTACGTGTAGTCATGAAATGATTCTATATTGCGTGCTAGGTGTTAACCTGCACTAGCATTGACCGTATCTGAGTCTTGGTCACTGTTTCGGGTAAGTAATTCTAACAAATCTAAGTAATGAAACTGCTGACTTTTCGCACCGATAAACCAAGATGACCAACTTACGCCATTTTCCTTATTAATTGCACATCGATTCTGCGGATGGCTTAGCGGTAAGCTGGTGTCTATAGATGCTTGCGATACACAACCGCACATGGCTAAAGTTTCATGCTCAGTCACACTGGCGAATGACAATAAGGCAACGAGAGCACCACTTAGTAGCATCATGTTTTGGTTTCTTTTAGAAATCATCTTCAACGTCCCGTTGCAATTGTTAGTTACATTATAAATCTGTACCTGCGATCAACAATGTGTGCTGGTCGCAAAAACACCGCTGTTCATCTCAGCTAATTCACATTTGGCCAAAAAACCACCTGAAAATTAGATGAATCATCCTAATTTTTGATCTCTGTTGGGAGTACTATTCTTTTGACAATGAAATGTCAGAAAGTTTTATCAAAGAGTAAAATTTTTTTACTGAATGTTGACTGAATCGAAGATGAGAAAGTGAGTTTATTGCTAGAGGGGAGTGAAAAGAAGTTTGGGGCGGCTTCCTGCCACACCCAAACATGGTCAGAACTTTTAACCTTAAAGGGCGAAGCCTTTGCTTAAGCTGAAGTAGATGTTTTCATCGCTACCCGAACCAGTTAAGTCGTCACTAGCAAAGATAAAAGATACGCCAGCGTCGAAGCCACCGATTTCAGTACCGTAACCAACTTCGAAGTAGTCACCGTCAAAATCATCACCGTGAGAGCCATAAGTGCCATAGAAGCCATTTTTCTCAACAGTTAAGCCTAAGAAGGTGTAGTCAGAATCAGTATCGATGCCAGCAGATGCGTCTGCAGAGTGTTCACCAATAGAGTACTCTACTGAGAACATACCGAAAGAAAGACCAAGGTTAACTTCGTTGTATTCAGAATCGAAGTCACCTGTATATTGGTAAGTAGTGAAGCCAACGCTTGCACTTACTTCTTCGGTAAGATCAAAACCAAAACCGCCGTACAAGTCTACTTCTAGACCGTCGCCAACATCAGCAGTCCACGCACCTGCGTAGAAGCTACCGCTTTCATAGTCAACGCCTGCGCTTGCTGAAGCATCAGACGTTTGCTCGATACCACGGAAGTGGTATTCAGATACCAAACCTACGTTTGCAGACCAACCTGCAGTTGCAACTTGTGAATAACCTAATGTTGCAAATGCAACAGCAGCTAGTGCGCTTACTTTTGTTAGTTTCATGTGTTTCTCCATATGTGTATGTGTGCTTCAATGTCTTGAGCAAATAGAATGCCTATTTAAAAAAACTTTGCCTGGTAACTTAAATATTAAGCTAACTTCATGATTTATATAAAAAATATTGAATTTTAAAAAATGCCCATGGCAATGTTAATATTACGTATTATAAAACAATAACTCATTTGCTGCACATAGTTGGGGCGTTAGCACCAATATGATGCAATGCGGGCTCAGGTCTGTATTTGTTTGTGTGACATGTATCCTACTAAAACGAGAATGTAATGACTGATTTCCTAATTGCACCTTCCATATTGTCAGCTGACCTAGCTCGGCTGGGCGAAGAAGTTCAAGCAGTATTAGATGCAGGTGCCGATGTAGTTCACTTTGATGTGATGGATAATCATTATGTACCTAACTTAACTTTTGGACCGGCAATATGCTCCGCATTACGTGATTACGGTATAAAGGCTGATATCGACGTGCATTTAATGGTTACACCGGTTGATGCATTAATAGAGCAATTCGCAAAAGCGGGCGCGAGCTACATCAGTTTTCACCCTGAAGCCTCCTTGCATGTTGATCGCAGTATTCAGTTAATTAAAGACTCTGGATGTAAGGCAGGTCTGGTGCTTAATCCTGCTACACCTTTGTCAGTGCTGGACTATGTGCTTGAAAAGCTGGATTTCGTGCTGTTGATGTCAGTTAACCCTGGATTTGGCGGACAAGCTTTCATCCCTGTGGTTTTACAAAAACTACGCGATTTGAAAAAAATGATCGCTGATCGCGGGCTTGCAACGAGAATCGAAATTGACGGCGGCGTAAAAGTCGATAATATTCGCGCCATAGCTGAAGCTGGTGCCGACATGTTTGTAGCGGGCTCAGCAATATTTAATCAAGATGATTACCAAAAGGTAATTAGCGATATGCGTGATGAATTGGCATTGATCAATAATCAATAAACGCATTTAACCTATCAACGAATTTAAGATTTATCATGAGTAATAAACCCATTGTATTAAGTGGCTGTCAGCCTTCAGGACAACTTACCATCGGTAATTATATGGGAGCGCTGAAGCAGTGGGTCGCCATGCAGGAAGACCACGAGTGTTTATATATGCTCGTAGATTTGCATGCTATTACTGTGCGCCAAGATCCAAAAGCCCTATACGAAGCTTGTTTAGATGGATTAGCGCTTTACATCGCCTGCGGAATCGACCCTGTAAAAAGCACCTTATTTGTTCAATCACACGTTCCAGAGCATGCTCAGCTTGCATGGATTATGAATTGCTATACCCAAATGGGTGAACTAAATCGCATGACCCAATTCAAAGACAAGTCAGCGAAGAATGAGAATAATATCAATGTAGGTTTATATAGCTATCCTGCGTTACAAGCGGCAGATATTCTTTTATATCAAGCTGATAAAGTGCCTGTTGGGGAAGATCAAAAACAGCACTTAGAGCTAACACGCGATATTGCTACCCGCATGAATAACCTATACGGCGATATTTTCACTCTTCCTGATCCGTATATTCCAAAATTTGGAGCGCGCATTATGAGTTTGCAAGATCCAAATAAGAAGATGTCGAAGTCTGATGACAATCCAAATAATTATATCGGTTTGTTGGAAGAGCCAAAGAAGCTAGCTAAGAAGATTAAACGCGCAGTAACTGATTCCGACGAGCAAGCGCGTATTTATTTCGATCCAAAAGAAAAAGCCGGTGTTTCTAACCTGCTGACCTTATTGTCATTGGCGACAGGTAAAGATGTTGACACGTTGGTGCCTGAGTATGAAGACAAAATGTACGGTCATCTTAAAGGTGATGTTGCCGACGCGGTTGTCGCGTTAGTTGAGCCAATTCAAGCTAAGTTTAATGAACTGCGCAATGACCGAGCCGAACTAGACAAGGTTATGCAAAGCGGTGCTGAGCGCGCTTCTGCAAGAGCAGCTCAGACACTTGCTAAAGTTTATGATGCCGTAGGTTTCGTTAAAAGACCTTAAAAAATACTTCTAATTTGTTGCCGCATCCAGGCAACAACCTGATCTTCATCTTTGCTCGCATGCCAGTATATGTGTACTGGCAATGCGGGCATCGCAAATGGCAGCGGCAGAATTTCTATCTCGAAATCTTGAGCAAATTGTCCAGCGATCGCACGTGGGACGGTAAGTAGTAAATCTGAGTGCTGAATGACCTTAATCGCGGCATAGAAATTATCGCAGCGCAGCGTAATGTCACGCACGTGTTTTGTTTGCGTCAGAGCGCGGTCAACCATATTAATATCTCGATCTCTGAGTGATGCCACCACGTGCTTATGCTGTAAATAATGTGTGATGTCATTTTGCTTAATTATTTGATGCCCTCGACGACACACCAGAACAAATTGATCGACAGTTAACTGCCGCGTTTTAATGTCTTTATCCACCGGGTAAAGGGTATCTACCACAATATCCACGTGGCCATCTCTCAGCTCTCGTGAAATCTCCCCTTGATGGCTCGGCCTGCTGTTAATTCTGATGTTAGGAGCGATCGACGCAAGATTGGCGATGAGGGGAGGAAATAACATAGCCTCAACGATATCTCGCAGACCCAAATAAATGGTTCTTTGCTGTAAAGCAATATCAAATTCTTCAGTATCCAGCAGTGACTCGTTCAATAAAGTTAAGCCTTGCTCTACTTTGCCAATAATTAATTGGCAGTGTTTGGTGGCCACCATTTTGCGCCCTTGGCGCACAAATAAAGGGTCTTGATGATGTTCCCGCAATCTTGCTAGGGCGTGGCTTACCGCCGGTTGACTAAGAAACAAAGCATCTGCGGCGGCGGATATGGAACTGTGCTGGTAAATATTCAGCAATACACGATGAAGGTTTAGATCAATTTTACTATGCATAAAACGAATAAATTAATATAAATATTCATCATTTGAGTTTATACAAATGCGCTTTAAAATCCAGTTGTATAAATTTTGAACTGGAGATGAACCATGCAATCAGAAACTATTGAAATCGAAAAGATGACCATTGGTAGCGACAAATTCACTATTCCGATGCCGGCAAAATTTGATGACCCTATGCAGCAGCGTCAACACGACAAACAACGTTTAGCTGCCGCATTTAGAGTCTTTGCGTTGTATGGTTTTGATGAGGGACTGGCAGGGCACATCACAGTGCGTGACTGCATCGAAAAAGATACCTTTTGGGTTAACCCACTTGCTATTCATTTTCGTCACATCAAAGCAAGTGACTTGGTCAGGGTAGACCACAAAGGTAATATTGTTGAAGGTAATTTTCCCATAAACAATGCGGCATTTGCGATCCACTCGCGTATACACATGGCTAGACCAGATGTTAATGCTGTGGCTCATGCGCACACTCGCAATGGACGCGCTTTTTCAGCATTAGGCCAAAAGTTGTTGCCAATATCGCAAGACGCTTGTTTGTTTTACGAAAACCACGGTTTATTCGATACGTTTACAGGGGTTGTGTCTGATGCAGAAGAAGGCGATATGATTGCAGCGGCAATGGGAGATACCTCGGCAGTAATTCTCCAGAATCACGGTTTGTTGACTGTAGGTAAAACAGTAGATGCTGCGGTTGCAAACTTCGTTATGATGGATAGCTGTTGTGAAAGCCAACTGTTAGCGCAAGCGGCGGGTGAATTAAAACCAATTAGCCATGAAATTGCGACACAAACGAGAATGGCCAACGGTTCTGATTTAGTTACTTGGGGTAACTTCCAACCCATGTATCAAATAGTTGCGCAACAAGACGATAGCTTCTTAAATTAAGGTTACCTTTCCATTTAGGAGACATACAGCGATGCAGGCATCCATATTGACACAAGTTTTGTTACCCGCGGTGCTTGCACTTATCATGTTTGGCATGGGGCTTAGTTTGACTAAAGCTGACTTTACGCGTCTTCTCGAGATGCCCCGCGCAATTATTTTAGGACTGTTTGGACAGGTAATGTTGCTGCCTGCGTTGGCCTATGCAACGGCAGTAGCGTTTGATTTAAGTCCCGAATTAGCGATTGGCATCATGATACTTTCTGCCTGTCCAGGCGGTACCATGTCTAATGTCATTAGCCATTTGTCACGCGCTAATTTAGCACTGTCAGTGTCATTAACCGGTATTACTACGTTAATTTGTGTATCTAGTACTCCTTGGATAATTCACTTTTCTATTTCTGCATTTGCTGACACCCAGGGGCAGGCTTTCTCATTGCTTAGCACATCCGTTGGCTTGATATTCATTACCTTTTTACCCGTGTTAATTGGTATCGGGATGCGCCACAAATATCCTGAAATTGCGCTGCGGCTGGAACCGCGATTTAGGAAGCTGGCATTGGCTTTTATGATTGTGATGATCGTCGCAATTGTGATTCAAGAAAGAGATACCTTAATAAGCACCTTTTCCCAAGTTTTTTGGGCAACGCTAACCCTTAATATTGTGGCTATTACAGTCGGCGTACTGTTGGGCAAAAGCTTCAAGTTGCCGCACAGGGAGCAACTTACTCTTGGTATTGAAGTCGGTATTCAAAATGCGTCGATGGCAATTCTCATCGCGATTACCTTCCTTAAAAGTCCGGCTTTTGCCACTGCCGCTGGGGTATACGGGCTCACCATGTATCTTGGCGCTGGCTTATTGGTTGTGTATGCAAAACTTACTGCACCAAAAGGCAATGCCAAACTAGCAGCAAACTAACGGTGAAGTTTGCTGGCAATTAACAAGTGCGACGGTTCACAGCAAGTGGTATCGGCAATTACCCATTCCTTGTAATTTGCACACTATTTGCGCATTTCTACGATAAAGTTACGCTAACAAGACTTGATTTTCGCGGTAGGCAGATGTCTAATTTCGCCTTGTTTTTTGAGACATCGGAACCGTAAATCTTGCGAATATTGCTAATCGACAATTTTGATTCTTTTACCCACAATTTAGCTCGCTATTTTGTAGAACTGGGTCACAACGTTGATGTAAGGCGCAATGATGAAATCTTTCTGCAAGATATACTGGGCTTATCTCCGGATCTAATATGCCTATCGCCAGGGCCTTGTACGCCTAATCAAGCTGGCATTTCGTTGGATGTTGTTGCCAAGCTTAACAGTAAAATACCAATTTTAGGTGTTTGTTTAGGTCATCAGACTATCGCCCAACACTTTGGTGCGCGAGTGACCAAAGCCTTTGCTCCGATGCATGGCAAGGTTTCCGCGATTCACCACAATGGACACAAAATGTTTCATGAGATACCTGAAACTTTTGAGGTTACTCGCTATCATTCTCTTGTAGTTGCGAATGAAAATTTGCCTGATGACATTGATGTAACGGCATGGTGTGAAAATAAGCAAGGTGAACGAGAAATAATGGCAATTGCTCACAGACATTTGCCGTTGTGGGGCGTACAATTTCATCCAGAGTCACATTTGACACAATTTGGTCATCGTTTGTTAAAAAACGTTATCAATTTGCTAGTATATTAGAGAGAATGAACGGTGTTGTGGTTCAATGGTCAGAACCTGCACAGAACAGCAAGTACTAACTTAACTTAATTGGACGTTCCTCAGTAGTTCAGGAACGGAGTATTGTAGTCACGAAGAAAGAGAACAATTGAGCGCAAAAATGGGCGAGAATCAGGATATTCGCAAAGATATAGACTACCGACTGTACAATTTGTTAATGCGATTGGACAAAGGACAGGAAGCAGCTGGAGTTGAGGTTGAAGGCAAAGTAAAAGCCGAACAATCTGAACAGTTTAATGCTCGTCGTGAATTGCTTGAAATCGAAGTACTTGCAAAACGTGACATGGAACTAAATAAACGTTCTCAGATGAACTACTTGGAGAGCGTAAGTAAAATAGTTCACGATGAAGTGTTCAAACGCATACAAGACAACATGGAAGATATGGACAAGCTTTGCGAGCAGGTATTGCAAATCGATCCAGAAATTGCGCAAGTTCTTGAACTATTATCAGTTCGTGCGGTTTCTATCGCAAAGTTAGAACCCCTCATCAATGCTATCCCTTGGATGGCGGCCGATATCTTCAAACTGGTGAACAGTCCTAAGCACCGCAAGAAAGATCGTTTGGGTAAAGTCATCAAGGTTGAAAATCTGCGCATGGCGCTGAGTTTTATCGGTATCGATAACTTGAAGATCCTCATACCTTCAATGGCGTTTAAACGCTGGATCCCGAAAGTCACCGATCCTTATCCTGGCTTTAAACACAAAATTTGGGAACATACATTAGCAACTGCACTTTCTGCGCAGCGCATTGCTCAAATCGCAGAGGTGAACGAAAACCAAGCCTACGTTTTAGGTATGTTTCACGAAGTTGGCAAGCTAGCCATTGCGAAGATGTACTTTAAATTTTATGACGCGGTTCATCGCGAGGCGTTAATGGAAGCGCACAAAGAACAAAAACGCGATGAACACGAGGCATTGACCAAAATAGGCCCAAGCACAGACTTTTGGTTCTCTTTAATGTGGAACTACTCTTTGCCATTGAGTAAAAAGGTAATTGAACACCTGAATATGAAGCGTTTGTTTATTGCCTCGGCAATGGATGAGTTTGCCCAAAACGTACCTTTTAACGACATGAGTCCGCTGGCGCGAGTGCTAGTTCAGGGTAATGCCTATGCCAAGTACCGTGTACTGAAAAGTTACAAGCTAATTAACATGGACGAGGCCAAAGACTACTTGAAGTCATTTAAAATGCCGCCTGGAGCGCTTGGTTCGCTTAAGACGCTTGACGTAAGAGTATTGCCGTTGAGTTTCGAAGAAGAATAATAACTTCGAATTTATTTATTCCAAAATAATCTAAACATATTCATTCACGTTTCTAAAACTCGCTTTTACGTGTCGGTTTTGGCCTAAGCTCGACGTCATCGCTGTCTTTTCGCGTTTTATCTGTAGTCCCATATGTAGGATTTCACATACTTATTCAGAATTCATGCAAATCTAATTTTTTCCCTTGTATTTTGCGGTCTTACAAGGGCAATGCTGAAGACAAAGCGTACAATTTCTGGAATAATGCGCTCTCTTTTTCATGGCATAACGCCAACGTATTGAATAACTAATGGGAGGCAAATTATGAATGTAACTCGCGAACTTTTTAGCGAAGTCATGGTGCCAAATTACAATCCTGCCGCAATGGTACCCGTTCGCGGCGAAGGTTCAAAAGTTTGGGATCAAGACGGCAATGAGTACATCGATTTTGCTGGGGGGATTGCAGTTAACGGTTTGGGTCACTGTCACCCAGAGCTAGTTTCTGTATTGAAAGACCAAGGCGAAAAGCTTTGGCACCTAAGTAACGTATTTACCAACGAGCCATCACTACGATTAGCCAAAAAATTGGTGGACGCAACCTTTGCAGACAAAGTTTATTTTGCTAATTCCGGTGCTGAAGCAAATGAAGCTGCACTTAAATTGGCACGCCGCTATGCGCTTGATCACTTTGGTGAAAACAAAGACCAAATTATTTCGTTTAAACAAGGTTTCCACGGTCGTACATTTTTCACTGTTACAGTAGGCGGACAAGCAGCTTATTCTGATGGCTTTGGTCCTAAGCCTGGTGCTGTAGACCATGCCGTTTATAATGACTTAGATAGCTTGAAAGCTATTATGAGTGACAAAACCTGTGCGGTAATGATGGAACCTCTGCAAGGTGAAGGCGGTATTATTAGCCCAACTCCTGAGTTCGTTGAAGGCGTAAGAGCGCTTTGCGATCAGCACAACGCACTACTTATTTTTGATGAAGTACAAGCAGGTGTAGGCAGAACGGGTGAGCTTTATGCGTACATGGGCTTAGGTGTTACTCCTGACATCCTTACCACAGCCAAAGCACTTGGCGGTGGTTTCCCAATTGGTGCCATGCTGACTACAGATGCTATTGCGGCTTCTCTAAAGCCGGGTACTCACGGAAGCACTTATGGCGGTAACCCATTAGCATGTGCCGTTGCAGAAAAAGTTATTGATATCATCAACGATCGTAAATTGCTTGACGACGTGTTACGCAAAGAGCAGCTATTCCGCGATGGCGTAAACAAAATTAACGAAAAGTACCACGTGTTTTCTGAAGTACGCGGAAAAGGCCTATTACTGGGTTGTGCACTAAATGAAGATTACAAAGGACGTGCTCGTGATTTCCTTGTAGCGTCAACTGAGCAAAAACTAATGTGCTTGGTTGCCGGCGCAAATGTAGTGCGTTTTGCTCCGTCTCTTATCATTCCTGATGAAGACATTGCTGAAGGTTTACGTCGCTTCGAATTGGCGGTCGCCAAGGTTGCAGGCGCTTAAGCCGAAAGGAACATCACTATGATGATTATTCGTCCAATTCGTTCGGATGACTATCCGGTTTTGTTCGAAATTGCCAAAGAGTCCGGCGTGGGGTTTACCTCACTGCCGGTCAATGAGGCGATTTTGCGCGCTAAGATTAGTCATGCCGAAGAATCATTTTCAAAAGATGTTAGTCAGCCTGGACCAGAAAACTACCTTTTTGTGATGGAAGATGTCGCGACGGGGGAAGTCGTTGGAACCAGCGGTATCGAAGCTGCGGTTGGTCTCGATGATGCGTTTTACAGTTACCATCACGGTAAAGTTGTGCACTCGTCGCGAGAGCTTGAAGTGCACAACGAACTAGAAACGTTAACCTTGTGCAACGATTACACGGGTACATCCGAAATCTGCACGCTATTCTTACGCGAAGGTGCCCGCGGTGGTCACAATGGTCGTTTCTTGTCAAAGTTCCGCTTCTTGTTTATTGCTGAACATAGCGAACGTTTCTCTGAGAGCATCATCGCTGAAATGCGTGGTGTAAGCGATGAAGAAGGACGTTCACCATTTTGGAAATGGTTAGAAGAGCACTTTTTCTCGATGGACTTTCCGACAGCCGATTACCTAACGGGTATTGGTCAAAAAGTGTTCATTGCTGAACTCATGCCCAAATATCCTATCTACGTCAACTTGTTAAGCGATGAAGCACAACAAGTGATTGGCAAGGTTCACGAAAAAACTAAACCTGCGCTCAACCTACTGTTGTCAGAAGGCTTTAATAAGAGCGGTTATGTGGATATTTTCGATGCTGGCCCTACGGTTGAGGCGAATGTGAATTATATTCGCACCGCTCAGGCAAGTCGCAAGCTTCCAGTAGAGATTGGCTCGGGTATCCAAGACTCAGCCCCTAACCATTTTGTCATTAACACCAAAGTGAAAGACTTCAGAGGTGTGATGGCTGATATTCAAATAAACGAAGAAACACAAACAGTGTTAATTTCCGAGGCAACTGCAAACGCCCTAGGTGTTGCTGCTGGTGAGGATATTCGTTTTGCTCCGATACATTTAGGAGATTAATAATGTCAGAAATACATTTAATTGCTGGCCAGTGGCTGGCGGGGGAAGGACACCCAGTAAACTCTATCGACCCTGCGAAAAATCAGGAAATCTGGCAAGGTAATGCAGCTGACACTGCACAGGTAGACGCCGCCGTAGCGGCAGCGCGTAGCGCTTTTGCGACCTGGCAACACACGTCTTTTGATGATCGTGTCGTACTGGTTAAGCGTTTTGCAGAACAACTAACAGAAAACAAGGCTTGCTTAACCAAAGTGATCGCGCAGGAAACTGGCAAACCCGAATGGGAAACCGCTACTGAAGTGGGTGCCATGATTGGTAAAGTGGATATTTCCATTCGCGCTTACAACGAACGTACCGGTACGGTTGAAAATGCGATGCCGGTAGGAAAAGCTTTTATCCGTCACAAGCCACACGGTGTAGTTGCGGTCTTTGGTCCTTACAACTTCCCCGGTCATTTGCCCAATGGCCATATTGTTCCTGCGCTATTGGCTGGTAATACTGTGGTATTCAAACCAAGTGATTTAACACCAAAAGTTGCAGAAGAAACCATGAAGTTATGGCTACAGGCCGGTTTACCTGAAGGTGTGATCAATTTGGTACAAGGCCATGTTGAAACTGGCAAGGCATTGGCAAACCACAGTGGTATCGATGGCTTGTTTTTCACGGGAAGCTCAAGCACCGGAAAAATGCTACACGAGCAGTTCGCTGGTCACCCAGGTAAGATCTTAGCGCTTGAAATGGGTGGTAATAACCCGCTTATCGTGAAGGACGTAAAAGACATTGATGCTGCCGTTCATGATATTGTGCAGTCGGCTTTTGTCACTAGTGGTCAACGTTGTACTTGTGCCAGAAAACTGTTTTTAGAAAGCAATGCCCAAGGCGATGCCATTTTAGCGCGTTTAGTTGAAGTGACTAAGCAAATCAGCGTAGGTCACTACGACGCAGAAGAACAGCCATTTATGGGCGCCATGATCTCTTCTCGCGCTGCAGAAATGATGGTATCTGCGCAACAAGAACTGGTTTCTCTTGGTGCTGAAAGCATTGTAGAACTTAACCACACTAATAAAGATACTGGCTTTGTGACTCCAGGTATAATCGATGTGACTAATATCATTGACACTATGCCTGATGAAGAGCACTTCGGCCCCTTATTGAAAGTCGTTCGTTATTCTGACTTCGATAAGGCCATTGCCCAAGCCAACAACACCAGCTTTGGTTTATCCGCTGGCTTACTAGCTGATGCTGAAAGTGACTATCAGCATTTCTTTAGTCATATTCGCGCAGGTATCGTGAATTGGAACCGACCTATCACAGGAGCCAGCAGCGCTGCGCCATTTGGTGGTATCGGTGACAGTGGTAACCACAGAGCGAGCGCTTATTACGCTGCGGACTATTGTGCATACCCGGTTGCATCAGTGGAATTAGATGCGGTTACTATGCCTGGCAAGTTGAGTCCGGGACTGAAATTCTAATTCAATTAGAAGCCTTAACTTTTAAAAACCCGGCGCATTGCGCCGGGTTTTTCACTTTTTAGGATGTGAAAAATTAACATGCAAGCAACATTACATTCACTATTTGCTAACTTATGGCAAGACTACATTACTATCACCCCATCAGCCCACAAAATTCATGACTTGTTGGGGATGCACGGTGACATTGTCAACGATCACATTGCACTGCGTACCTTCAACTTGGAAAAAGTTAACCTAGATAAAATCGCCGCACATTTCACTGCATTAGGTTACGAAGAAAAAGGCCAATACAATTTTGAGCAGAAGAAATTGCGTGCGAAGCACTTTGAACATCCAGAAGCGGGTAATCCAAAGGTGTTTATTAGCGAGCTTTTAGTCGAGGAGTTTTCTGAGACACTGCAAAACATCGTGCACAGCATGGTTGAAAAAATTGATCCAGCTGCTGTAAGCAGTAACAGTTTTGTTTATTCGGGCACGCATTGGGAAATTAGCAGCAAAGAATACGACATTCTGCTAGCTGAGTCAGAATACGCTGCCTGGATGTCTGCATGGGGCTTTAGAGCCAACCACTTTACCGTTAGTAGTAATCACCTAGATAGCCTTAGTCAGTTGACGTCTATTAATGGCAAATTAAAAGAAGCTGGTTTTAAGCTCAATACCTCAGGCGGCGAAATCAAAGGTGGTGAAGAAGTCTTTCTTGCTCAGTCTTCAACCATGGCTGACGAAGTCAAAGTTCGCTTTAGTGACATTGAAAAAGTCATTCCAAGTTGCTTTTACGAATTTGCTCAGCGTTATCCGATGCCCAATGGCAAGTTGTATCAAGGGTTTGTTGCAGCGTCAGCTGATAAGATTTTTGAAAGTACAAATGCCAAGAAACTCGATGCCTTATAATATCAGGCATAAAAAAGCCCAGCTAATGCTGGGCATTTTTATTAAATGCAATTTTAACTCTTGTCTACCGCTATGGATAGCGTAGATAAACCAGCTTCAGCTGCTTGGTCAAGTACCGCGACTACGATACCGTGAGGCGCTTTAGGGCCTGCTTTAACCACTGCAACATCAGTGTTGTTCTCTGCAAGGTAGTTTTGAATACGTGCGTTAACACGCACTACGTCAACCAACTGGTTGTTAAAATAGATTTGGCCTTCATTTGTAATAAGAATACTAACAGCTTTAGAAGGTTTGTTGTTCTGCTGCTGGTTTTCTTTTGGACGTTGAACTTCTAAGCCTTTTTCCTTAACGAATGAGGTCGTTACGATAAAGAAGATAAGCATGATGAACACGATGTCCAACATGGGGGTCATATCTATCTCGGCATCTTCTTCTTCTCTGGTATGCTTCTTAGCCATTAATTCACTCCGTAAACGCTCATTTGCAAAACTATAGTCGATCAATCAGGTAGTTACTACCTCAAAATGCATTGATCGCGCAAAAAAGAAACGCATTTATAACATTTTTTTACTGTGGTAAACAAATATTTTTCTATGCCCGTGGATCGTAGAGATCTTTCACTGACGGTTTTTAAATCACAAGTTCTCTTTGATCTGGCATTCCCATTGACAATATCACCGGATTCGCCTTTTGTCTCTGTATAAAATCCGCTTTGCTATGCAAATCATACCAGTTGTGTTTAATAAGTACTTGTGCAGTTGCCCCACCAAGCGTCGCACCTGGACCTAAAATAATGATTTTATCAGGCGCAAACTCTTTGATACTGACTTCTATGGCTTTGCTGTAATCATAAACATCCTTCACTTGTGTTCCCAAAGTATAGCGATGCAAGGCTTTTTCATTGCAGCTATAGGGTTGCCAAATGTTGCCCAGGCCATCGACCATAGGTATGGTCGGTTTGGCGAAGATATCTGGTTGCATCAGTGATTGCGCTTTTTTGGCAATCCCATCAAGCAAAGGTGTATGGAACGCTGCGTGGTTAAAAAAGCGCATAGGATAAGTGTCATTAATCTTGGGCAAGTACTCTGGCAAAAGTTTAAGTGCCTTGTCATTGCCACCAAACACTACATATCCACCAAGCCTGATAGAGACATAAAGCTCACATCCATCGACTCGATTGATCGTGGCAATCGCCTCGCTGACCTGGTTTTCCAACATCGGTGAAGCCACCCAATCATCATCAACAATGGGATAGATAGATTGACCACCAATTAAACCATCCACCATCATGGAACCCATCGTATTGATCAAACGGGCGCCATAGCCTGGTGACAGACTACCTGCCAAGGCACAGGTAATGTACCAGCCCATGGAGTTACCGGTGATGGCAGCAATTTCAAAACGCTCTCTATTAATCTGCATAAAGTCGGCTTTTGCACATGCGTAGATAAGTGAAGATGCATTTTCTCCGGCGCTGTGCTGCTTTAGATTGTACTTTTCGGCCGCGTCTAGTGCGGATACCGTCGGTTGATTGAGTTCACTTCGTTGCTTGTCTATTTCGGTTAAAATACCGAGTCGTTCTTGATGGTAGCGGTGCAGATAACCCAGCTCTTCTTTGTTGTAGGTACCGCGTCCTGGGCAAACCACCAAAGCCCTTTGTTTTTGCTGGCTCATTAGACACTAACTCCTTTTTCTGTCTTTTGGGAAAGCTCCGGCGACGCAGTTTCACGCAACATATTCAGTGCGTGATCAATTATGCCGTTAGTGTCAGGTAAGACACTGTAAGAAGCGCTGCCAAGTGGAATAAAACTATCTTCTGCGGTAATTCGCGACGTATGTTTGAGTTGCTCGCTGGTCAGGTTTTCCTGGAATAGCGTAATTAACGCTTCGCTAATAGAGCCTGTGCGCCGGCATTCATCTACGACTAAGATATTTTCACAATCTCGTAATGCTTCCAGTAGCGATGCTTCTGGAATGGGCGCTAACCAGCGCAAGTCGATCACCCGAACGTCGAAGCCTTTATCTTGCAGCACTTTTTGTGCTTGTCGTGATAGGTAATAGCCGTTGCCGTAGCTGACGATAGCTAACTGTTTACCGCTGCCTGATACGGCGATTTCGCCCAATGAGAGTTTCTTACCGCTTTTTGGTTCGGGATAAGGAAAGCTCCATAGGTTATCGTTCTCCTCGTGAAGATCCTTTTTCATGTACAAAGCGATTGGCTCTAAGAAGACAACCACGCGCTGCTCTTCGTTAGCAAGACGCACAGATTCTCTCAACATCAAAGCGGCATCTTCACCATTGGAAGGACAAGCAATCACAAGACCTGGAATATCACGAAAGATGGCGAAGGAGTTGTCGTTATGAAAGTGACCACCGAAGCCTTTTTGGTAGGCAAGGCCGGCTATTCTAATTACCATTGGATTGGTGTATTGCCCATTTGAGAAAAACGATAGTGTTGCCGCTTCGCCTCGAATTTGATCTTCGGCATTGTGCACATAAGCGAGAAACTGGATTTCAGGGATAGGCAATATGCCATTGTGCGCCATGCCAATGGCTAAGCCCAGAATCGATTGCTCATCGAGTAAAGTGTTAATGACCCGACTGGCACCAAATTTATCCACCAAATTGCTGGTGACACCATAAACGCCGCCTTTTTTGCCGACGTCTTCCCCAAAGACAGCGATATTGTCGTGCTCGGCCATCAAGTCAAGAAGTGCCCAGTTTATATGCTTGGCGAGGTGTTGTGGTTTGCTCAGGTTGTGCTTTTCATGTTTGAACAACTGAGTTCTCGTTTCGTCGCTCAACTGTCCCTTCGATTGACATTCTTTTGTCGGTGGAATAAGACTCTTTATAACCGCCTCTGGTGCATCCAATCTAGGACGTTTTGCGGCATTTTCTGCAACAAGTGCCACGCGCCGTTTTGCAGATTCATATATGTGTACGACTTCTTTAGCACTCAGTATTCCTTGCTGGATAAGTTCTCTTGCTGTGTGCAGAAGAGGGTCTTGCAGTTCTATTTCATCTATTTGTTGATTGCTGCGATATTTAAACTCAGCGTCAGATCCTGCATGTCCTAACAGGCGTACCGTGTGAAAGTGTAAAAACACGGGTTTGCGAGATTTGCGGGCATATTCCACAGCTTCGCTTGCCTTGGCAAAGGTATCAAACGGATTAAGCCCGTCGCACTCCAGGTATTTAAGCCCAGGACGCTGACTGAAATTTGCCTTTATCCAACCTTTAGGGGTTGGCGTAGAAATACCGATACCATTGTCTTCACAAACGAATACCATCGGAATATCTATTGATTGAAACGATGCCCAACAAGCTGCATTGATTGCGCCCTGCGCGGTTGAATGGTTGGCAGATGCATCACCGAAGTTACATAAAATAACCGCATCTTCGGGCATACTCTCATCAGGGTTGACCTTATGCCCTAAACGCACGCTATAGGCTGCACCTACGGCTTTTGGCACGTGAGAGGCTATCGTACTTGTCTGCGGCGGGATATTAAGCGATTTACTGCCTAATACCTTATGTCTTCCACCCGAAACTGGGTCTTCACTCGAAGCAGAGAAAGACAGCAGCATGTCGTAGAGTGGTGTTTGTCCGTCAGCCTGTTTGCTGCGCTGTAATACAAATGCACCACTTCGATAGTGCAAAAACGCCATGTCGGTGACCCGAAATGCTTTGGCGTATGCGGCATTGCCTTCGTGTCCAGCACTGCCAATGGTGTAAAAGCTGTTGCCTTGCTTTTGCATCAATCGAGATTGTAAATCCAGGTGTCTGCTCAACACCTGTGATTCGAATATGTCAATCCATTCTGATTGGCTTAAAGACAACGCCTGGTAGGGTACATGGCTCAGTGGAGCCGGAAACTTATTATTATTTACGGCATTGACGAAGTTATCGTCAATGCGCTTGTTTCTATCCAGCATGTTCTATCTTCTTATTAGCCAGCGAAAGCTTGCAAACCCGTCTGTGCTCTGCCTAGTATCAATGCGTGTACGTCATGGGTACCTTCATAGGTGTTAACTGCCTCTAGGTTCATCACGTGTCGAATAACGTGAAACTCGTCGGCAATGCCATTGCCACCGTGCATATCTCTCGCTACGCGTGCAATATCTAATGCTTTGCCGCATGAGTTGCGTTTAATCAGAGAAATGGTTTCCGGAGCCAGGCGATTTTCATCCATCATGCGACCAGCGTGCAGGCATGCACTTAGACCGATACCAATCTCAGTTTGCATATCAGCCAGTTTTTTCTGAATGAGTTGGGTAGCGGCTAAAGGGCGACCAAATTGCTCACGGTCGAGCGTGTATTGACGCGCGGCGTGCCAACAAAACTCAGCTGCACCTAATGCGCCCCAAGCGATGCCGTAGCGCGCTTTGTTCAGACAGCCAAATGGCCCTTTTATTCCTTGTACATTAGGCAAAAGGTTTTCTTCAGGTACGAATACATTGTCCATGACAATCTCACCTGTGATTGAAGCGCGAAGTGAAAACTTCCCTTCAATTTTTGGAGCCGACAAACCTTGCATGCCTTTTTCGAGCACAAATCCACGCACAACACCTTCTAGTTTGCCCCAAACGACAAAAACGTCTGCAATTGGAGAGTTTGTGATCCACATCTTGGTGCCAGTGACGCGGAAGCCGCCGTCGACTTTTTCTGCTCTGGTCGCCATGCTGGCAGGATCTGAACCTGAGTTCGGCTCAGTTAATCCAAAACAGCCTACCCATTCACCTGATGCTAGTTTGGGAAGGAACTTGTCCCGCTGAGCTTCTGAGCCATAAGCATAAATAGGGTACATAACCAATGAAGATTGCACGCTCATAGCACTGCGATAACCCGAATCTACTCGTTCTACTTCACGAGCGATTAAGCCATAAGCGGTGTGATTGACTTCGGCGCAGCCATATTTTTCAGGCAGGGTGCACCCTAGCAGTCCCAGTTCACCCAGCTCGTTCATGATTTCGCGGTCAAAGTGCTCGTCTCGGTTGGCTTTTAAGACTCTCGGCATTAAGCGTTCTTGACAATACTGATGAGCGCTATCGCGGATCATGCGCTCTTCTTCGCTAAGAAATTCGTTGAGATTAAGAGGATCTTCCCAAGAGAAAGGGGCTCTACCGGCACTATTTGACATCTTTTTATTTCCGACTGCTATAAATTTAGCCACCTAGTCTACTCTTTCATTTGATAAATAAATAATATATTTTATATGTCTTTGGTATAGCTTTAACCTATGGCTGGAGCCATTTTGGAACTTCGTGCATTACGTTATTTTGTGGCGGTAAAAGAAAGTGGCAGTATAAGTGGTGCAGCTAAGCGCTGCTATGTTGCACAACCTTCGATATCCTCTGCTTTACAACAGTTAGAAGATCATGTTGGTAGGCCGCTTTTCGTGCGTCATAGTCGGGGAGTGAGAGCGACTGAGGCGGCAGAACAGCTTTATCCATTGGCTAAACAATTATTGGGACAAGCGAGTGCTATTAAAGAGCTATTCGCAGATGTAGAGCACAAGACCACCTATCGTTTGGGAGTGGTGAGTGGGCTGGGTGTTTCGCGGATGAGTAATCTGCTCAAACAATTTACTAATGTGAATCCTCACATGGAATTGACGCTGGTACCGCCTGAGCAAGACTGTGATGCACGTATTATCAATGAACCGACTCTTAACGAAACAGAAACTTTCGTGCCTATGTGGCGCGAGTCTTTTTGCGTCGCCATTCCCGTAGCTCACCCCTTGAGCTTGGTGTCTGAATTGACGTTAGCCCAACTGGAAGGCATTGGTTTTATTCAACGCACCCCATGCGAAGCTTGGCCCCAACTGCAAGTGGCACTCGACGAGCGCCAAATAAGTTTAGATATTCGCGCGCGTATTCGTACAATTGAATACGCAGTGGGATTGGTTAATGCCGGCCTGGGATGTGCTTTATTGCCTGATTACCGAGAAATCGTGGAGGGCAGAGAAATGGTAATGAAACCCATTGCCGATTTACCGATATCACGATCAATTGGGCTCGCATTTGCAACAAAATCTGACATAACCCAGTCTTTGACAAAATTGGTTACATAGCGTGCTGTTTCCTGACTGCTTCGTTCATTTTCGGTTCAAGTTTCCCTTGCTATCTTTTATGTTGTGAAAGTGAAGCCAACGTCCAACAGACTTCCTAGTTGGTTCCTCTTTCATGGTTATCGTTCCTTGTTGTTGTTATGGCGGCTCAGTGGTTCCACTGACCGCCATTTTTATTCTTCACGCATTCTTATCCATTCGCCTTAGTTGTAATGATGCCTCGTTCACAATGGACTACACTCATATTTGTAAATTAAATCGCAAACCGCTCTAAATATGTTTGTCATTGAGGATAGAGGAAGCTTGTAGTGCCTATGAGGGCAATTATTATCTTTGTAAATATTAAAATCTTTGGCATACGCAGTATGTTTAACGTAATTGCTGTGACGTTGTGTCTGTATGTCAGCGCTTATGTTCACTCTGAACCCTTGCGTTATAACTTACCTTCGGATAGCAAATTCTTGCCCTATACGGGAACTGGCAACGTTGACAAGCCTGGAATTTATGATGAATTGATCCCCATTTTAATGGCACGTGCGGAGATACCAATAGAGCCCGTCGATTTACCCATTAAGCGTGCTATTAAAAGCCTAGAGGTGGGATTAATTGATTTCGATTTTGTCAGTCGCGACTGGTTTCCCAATGGCGATATAGGCGACGGCTTTATCGTCAGTGAACCTATATTCACCATGACAGAATATTACATCACCTTGCCTCAAAACCGTTCTTTGTTCATGACCCCCGAAAGTCTGGTAGGGAAAGTTGTAGGAACCATCACGGGTTATTATTACTTTAACGAAAAAGCCTTTATTCGAATGGACTTTCGTACTGAACGCTCCGTGATTGAGGGGCTCGAGCGGAATCGATTTGAGGTCGCTATTCTCGAAGAAATGACCGCCCATTACTGGTCAGCACAAACCGGTATCTCTATTGGCTTCGCTGGCGTGCACACCCAGGGGAAAATCTTGATGCGTTTGCGAGACGAACACGAAAGTTTGTTGCCAAGCATTAATTCAGCGGTGAGAACATTGAAGCAACAAGGCACCATTGAACGCATAATTGAAAAGTATCGCAACGCGACCTTAGTCGACCGTTAATATTTTATCGCGACCTTGTTTCTTTGCTTCAAAAAGGGCAGTGTCTGCGGCCTTCAAAGACGCTTCTATATTTCTTGTCTCGCTCAATAAAGTTAAGCCAGCGCTAAACGTAAATGACAGCGAATCGTGCTCCAAGTGCAATGGGCAATTTTTGAGTTCAGCTCTGATCTTTTCCAGTTTCTCTAAAGCTAGAGACACTTCTGTATCGGTGAAGAGTAATACAAACTCCTCACCGCCAATACGACCAAACATATCGGTTTTTCTGAGCATTGAGCTGACCAGTTGAGTGAAGTGAATTAAGGTTTTATCTCCAACGTCATGTCCGTATTTGTCATTAATTTTTTTGAAGAAGTCGATGTCTATAATGGCAACACTGGCTTTATTACCGCCTCGTGAAATGCGTTCGTATTCTTGTGTTAATACTTGGGTCACGGCTCTGCGATGTTTCACACCTGTTAAGGCGTCGTGTTCTGCCAACCACACCGCTTTTTCAAGCGCTTTTTCTCTTTCTTCTTGAACTTCGTTGAATTTGTCCAGGACGGTGTTGTAATAAGTTGCTATATGATGCTCTTCGGTGTGAGGTTCGACAACAACTCGGTGATTGAAAAGTCCCAGCTCAGCTTGTACGGACATTTGCCTCAGCAAATCAATTTTTGCTGTTGAGGCACCGTGCTCCCAGACGTTTAAGCCTACTAATTCACCTGCTTTGGGTACGCGCAAAATTACTCTTAGCGATATGAGTTTTAGCGACACATATGCTATTGAAAAAGCGGCGCCGCCAACGACGACAACACCGAAAAGTTGTACGCCTAATTGCTCTAGTCGCGAAACCCCTTCATTTAATGGCATAAACAACCCAATAGCTAAGGTGCCCACTATACCCGCGAATAGATGCACTGGAATAACGCCAACGCCATCGTCAATCTGGTATTTTTCGAGCATTCTTTCACTAAACTGAGGTAGTAGGCCGCATATAGCACCCAACAGCAGCGCCTGCCATGGCATGAGTATATCTGCGCCCGCGGTTATCGCCACCAGGCCCGCCAAGCCACCATTTAAAATGAGTATTACCTGAGGCTGCATATGCACAATTTTGCTCGCTAGAGCGGCGCTGGACATGCCCGCGACGCCACCCAAAACGGTAATATACAAAATAGAGGCGGTTTGATTGGTAAGCATGAGTTGGCTGCCACCATTAAAACCCATCCAGCCAATCCAAAGCATGAATACACCCAACGAGGCCAAGGGCAACGAAGAGGGACGAATGGGCTGACTGTCGTCGCCAAAGCGTCCAATTCGCGGACCGACAATGATCACACTGGCCAATGCAATCCACCCACCTACAGAATGAACGAGGGTGCCACCCGCGAAATCATGAAATCCGAGTTGGGTAAGCCAGTCGTTTTGTACACCGTCAAACAGCGTACCGCCCCAAATCCAGCGCCCGCAAAGAGGATAAATAATGACAGCGGTAATCACTGCAATACTGACGTAACCGCTTAAGCTCATTCGTTCTGCGATAGCCCCTGAAATAATAGTGACAGTGGTGGCACAGAACATAGCGTGAAATAAAATGAAAATGATGAGCTTAGTGTCAGTGAGTGAAAAGTTGGCTAAGATTTGTGAGCCTATGCTTTCTGCCGGTGCAAACATAAGGGCAAAGCCGACGAAGGTGAAACACAGAATACTGACACAGAAGTCTAGGCAATTTTTGATCACCACATTAATGCTGTTTTTAGCGCGAACCGATCCCGCCTCAAGGCAACTGAAACCCAATTGCATAAATACGAGCAGACAAATACACAGCAGCATCCACGTGACATGGGCCGAATCATACTGACTCAAATGTGCGACGCTTGATATGCTGCCGACGATAGTGATATCCCCTCAGTTTTATTAACTTAAAACCCTATTGTAGTTTTCTAGTTAATGTCAAAAGAGATAGCAGCGAATTGAACTAAAGTCTAACCAGTTAACCCATTTTCTGGAGCCAAGGAAATCTGACGGGTTAGGGATCAACTAATCGTGGTGAGAAACAACCTAATCATAATGACCAACAGCACAATTAAGGACGCCGCAAAAATTTTCATCCTTACTGGTACGAAATTAGAGCTGATGTGTACATAGGCGTGCAGGTATCTTAAGGCTACGTAAAGCCAAGCTAAAGAGATGAAGAGTGTATCAGACACACCTGATTGCATTACTAATAAGCACAATGCATAGAATAAAATGGGAGTCTCAAATTGATTGGCAATGTTGTTGGATACCACTACCACTTCGTCATTCCACGCGGAATTATCAAGTGCGGTCTTTTTTAAATCAACGAGGTTGGCATTTTTCGCTCTTACTTTGCGCACAGCCAACAAACCAAACAAGAAAATAACCAGTAACATGAGCACTAACATTGGAGTTAACATTGGGCGTCTCTCAGTCTTTTGAAATAATGAATGATTCACCAATAGTTGCGTCATATTGACTTGGTTTGGCGATTTGTTGTGTCACTAGGTCAATGGGGATGGCTGGCTGTAACAATGCATCCAGATGTTCTGTTTGGGTGCTGGTACAATTTAACCAAGCGGATACGGTCGCCGCATCGTTAGCTAACATCATTGGCGTAGATTTACTGTGAATATTGGCTAGCTTTGGGTGTGGAGGCAATGTAATCACTGAGCACGACACTCTTTGTTCACCCGTCTGTGGATGCACCCAGTCCTTCGCCAACCCTGCTAGAAGCATCGCTCCATCCGCTGCTTGCATGTCATGGCAGTGCAAAAGCTTGCCAGATTTGTATTCAGACTCTCCAAATCCTTTGACTGGAATGACGATACGACTGTTGCGGTAGGGACGAAAACCAGCCTTACGAGGATTGTTTAAACTGTCGTAGCGCGTATTGATAGAGGTGTATTTTGACGGTTTGAAACCAGTTTCGGTTCTGTCCAGTAACAACCACCAAGTTGCGTTTTGCATTTGTCTGATACCCTGGATTTCTCGGACGATAGAAACAGGGTGGGCGGCGCCAATGTAGCGATTAAATATCTGTTGTTCAGGCCACAGTTGAATATCGAGTGTTTCACACAGACCCCGTATGCCGGGGTCATCAATGACATTTAATCGCCCACACATGCTATTTACTCTTTTGTAGGTGTTTCCTCACCCTCTGGTTGCTTGCTACTCACTACGGGGATAACTTCTGTGGCATCGACTCGTTGCAAACCTCTTGGCAACTTATTACCACGTCTACCGCGCTCGCCCTGATAGTGGCTTAAATCCTTACTGCTCAACGTTAAGGAACGCTTACCTGCAGTGAGTTTTACTGAAGCACCGTCTGGTACCACAATGAGAAATCGTACGTACTCTTCGCGAGATTGCGCTCTAGCAGAAGGAATACTGATTATTTTGTTACCCTTCCCTTTACCCAAGCTTGGTAAATCTTTGATTGGGAACAGGAGTAAACGGCCTTCATTTGAGATTGCCATACACCAATCGGAATCGGGTGAATTGACCTGTTGTGGCGGCAACACCTTTGCCCCCGTTGGTAGTGTCAAATAGGCTTTACCGGCCTTGGCTTTACTGAGCATATCCTGATACTTGCCCACGAAGCCGTAACCCGCATCTGACGCCATCAAAAAACGCTGCTCGTCTTCAGCCATTAATGTGTGTTCGAAGTTCTCTCCTGCAACCATAGAAAAGCGACCGGTGAGGGGCTCCCCCTGACTGCGCGCAGAAGGCAATGTATGTGCATCACAGGAAAACGCTCTGCCTGAGGAATCGAGGAAGACCACAGGTTGATTACTTCGGCCTTTGGCACTACTGAGGTATTTATCTCCTGCTTTATAACTCAAGCCTTCAACATCGATATCGTGACCTTTAGCACAGCGAGCCCAGCCTTTTTCAGAAAGCACTACGGAAACCGCTTCACTTGGCACTAATTGTTTTTCAGAGAGCGCCTTGGCTTCTTGACGTTCAACTATGGGGGAGCGCCGGTCGTCCCCGTATTTCTCAGCATCAGCGAGTATTTCTTTTTTGATAAGGGTCTTAAGCCTGCGATCAGAGCCTAATAACTGCTCTAGTTTGTCTCGCTCCGCACTTAGCTCGTCTTGCTCACCTTTGATTTTCATTTCTTCCAGCTTGGCAAGATGACGTAATTTTAATTCAAGAATAGCTTCAGCCTGGATATCAGTCAGTCCAAATGCTCGCATCAACTCTTGCTTTGGCTCGTCTTCGTAGCGAATGATACGAATGACTTCATCAATGTTAAGGAAGGCAATCATCAAACCTTCAAGGATATGCAGGCGAGCCAGGACTTTATCTAAGCGATACTGTAAGCGTCGCGTCACGGTATCTTTTCTATATACTAACCACTCGTTTAAGATACTGCGTAAGTCTTTGACTTGAGGGCGGTTGTCCAAGCCAATCATATTAAGGTTAACGCGATAATTCTTTTCTAAGTCGGTGGTGGCGAATAGATGTTGCATCATCTGCTCAACATCAATTCGATTTGAACGCGGTGTAATCACCAAACGAACAGGATTTTCGTGATCTGATTCGTCGCGTAAATCACTCACCATCGGCAACTTTTTCGCTGTCATTTGCGAGGCAATTTGCTCTAATACCTTGCCGCCTGAAGCTTGGTGTGGCAACGCCGTAATCACTATATCGCCATTGTCTTGGCTATACACTGCACGCATCTTAATGCTGCCGCGACCCGTTTCGTATATTTTCTTTATTTCTTCGCGAGGCGTGATGATTTCCGCTTCCGTTGGAAAATCCGGCCCTTGGACATGCTCTAAAACATCTGAAAGCTCAGCTTTACTGTTGTCTAATAACATTGCACATGCATTTGCCAGCTCACGCACATTGTGAGGCGGTATGTCAGTGGCCATACCAACAGCAATACCGGTCACGCCATTTAACAGAATGTGCGGTAGCCTTGCTGGGAGCGTTTTAGGTTCTTTTAATGTACCGTCAAAGTTTGGCTGCCAATCGACGGTTCCCTGACCTAGCTCGCTTAAAAGTACTTCACTAAATTTGGATAAGCGTGCCTCTGTATAACGCATTGCAGCAAATGACTTAGGGTCATCTGGTGCCCCCCAGTTACCTTGACCATCTATCAAAGGATAACGATAAGAAAAAGGCTGTGCCATTAAGACCATCGCTTCATAACAGGCCGAATCGCCGTGCGGATGGAACTTACCCAGCACGTCACCTACAGTACGTGCGGATTTTTTATATTTGGCATTGGCGCTTAGTCCAAGATCGGACATCGCATAAACGATGCGACGTTGAACTGGTTTTAATCCATCTCCGATATGCGGTAACGCTCTGTCCATGATGACATACATGGAGTAATTCAGATAAGCATCTTCGGTAAATCTTCTGATGGGGAGTTGTTCAACACCGTCTTGGTTTATGGTGATTTCTTCATTCATGCTGCACTTAGGCTCGTCACTTCTTGTTTTAATTTTATTTTGTATGTCGGCGTTGCACCGGCACCTGTAATACAGATAGCTTACTGCTGCTTGCGCAACCTGTAAATGGCATCCATCAAAACAATAGGAATAAACACTCGATGTGATACGTCAGCCAAGAATTAGACAAATACAAGCATACGTATTAACTGGTGATTTTTTTCCTTTGCAGGGCTATATTACATAGGATCAATAATAACAATAACGGATGGATTTGAATGTCTCTAAACCGCAATTACTGGCTAATGATTTTGATGCTAGTGTGCTCGTTCTCTGCCAGCGCGGTTAACACAGCTATTCAAATTTTTGATACTGATGAGCCCTTGCGCTTAAATACTACCGCTCGATTGTTATTTGAACCCGACGGACAACGCTACAGTCTTGAGGAAGTTTTAGAACGTCGAACCCAATTCACCTGGCCGTTTAGTAGCAACCCAAATTACGGATTTTCCGAATCTGGCCTGTGGCTGTACAATCGATTTAGCAATGTCAGTGAAGCGTCCGAGTTTGTTTTTGACATCGGCTTTGCTCAAAACGATACAGTGGAGTTTTACCTGGTTGAGCGCGATAAAATACTAGCCTCAGCGATTACAGGAAAAAAACACAGTGGCAGCGTCTATCGCTTTCCAACGATGGAAGCGACATTGCCCTACGCAACCGAAGTTGAGTTATTTGTCCGAGTAGAAAGTTTACGACAGCGTCTGGTTGTGCCGCTAGATGTACAAGCAAAAAATAGCCATACGATTATGACGTCCTTGGATTACACATTATGGGGCGTTTTTTACGGCGGCATACTGATTCTAATGTTCTACAACTTGATGCTCTTTTTAGGTACCAAGGAACCTAGCCTCATTGCTTATATCGTTTATTTGTCTACCGTTTTGTTTTGGCAATTTATATGGGGTGGCCACAGTCAAATATTCTTCAGTGGTGATGCTGGACAATGGCTAAATGATCATACAGGGCTTATCTTTTTGTTAGTCGGAATTGGCGCCGGCGTTTTCACAAAAACCTTCTTAAATACCCATGAAACCGCACCGCGGATGCATCGAATTTATAAACCATTGTTCGTTATACTCGTCGCGCTAATCCCTGTATCCGTCTTCAATGAAGTCCCTGCCTTTTGGCAAAACCTTTTGGTATACACCGCCTCGATGCTGTCTATTTGTATCTATTTACTCTCTGGTTTTGAAAGTTATTTAAATCAGTTTAAACCAGCGCGTTATTTCATATTTGCATGGTCACTATTGTTGACTTGTGCGCTAGTAGGGCTGCTTGGACTGGTGGGCTTACTGCCGTGAAACTTTATCACCACCTACTGTTTTCAATTTGGCGTGTTCTTTGAAGCTGCATTGTTCTCGATTGCCCTAATTGAGAAATCCCGTCACCAGTTAGAAAACGAAGTTTTGGAAGCAACGAACGATTTAATTAACAATTTAGAGATAATTGAAGAACAAAATGCTCGCCTCGACATTGCTCGCAAAGATGCGGTCAATTCAAATCGCGTGAAGTCACAATTCTTGGCGAATATGAGTCATGAAATTAGGACGCCATTAAATGCCATTTTAGGATTCAGCCGAGAATTGGCCAAAAGTAAGTTACCGCCGCAACAACAAGAGCACGTGCAAATTATTAATTCCTCCGCCAGTAATTTACTGGTAATAGTGAATGATGTGTTAGATTTCTCAAAGATTGAGGCGGGCAAATTACAAATTGCCCAAGAGGCATTTTCACCCAATGAGTTGCTTGAAGAGATAATTTTTGTCAATGCCAAGTCAGCGCAAAAGAAACATCTCAGCTTTATTTATCATCCCTGTGCGCTACCTGAAAAGTTGATCGGAGACCCTGCTAGAATTAAGCAGGTACTTACTAACATTATAAGCAACGCTATCAAGTTTACTAACAGCGGCACTATCACAATGACGGTGCGCGCGACTGAAATAGCGGACGAGTTAATAAGACTTCACGTAGAAGTAGAAGATACCGGAATAGGGATTGATCCGGAGCAAAAAGAAAAGCTCTTCAAAGCCTTTTCTCAGCTAGATGATGCTCTTACTCGCACATATCAGGGTACTGGCCTTGGGTTAGTTATATGCAAGCAATTGATGCACCTAATGCGTGGTGATATCGGCTTTAGAAGTGCACATGGTCAAGGTAGCTGTTTTTACATTTCCCTAGACTGCATGCGTCTGAGTAGACACGTAGATATCGCGCCCATCGAAGCTTGGCAAGAAAAGAGTGTGCTCCTGTTCGATAGTCACCCGGAACGGCGCCGTTCTCGTTCTACATTATTTAAACAAGTGGGAATGCAGCTAACTTCAGTCGATAGTTTGGAATTCTTAGCTCAGCAATATATGCAATACGACTACTTGTTTGCCGATTTGACGGGTTTGAGTAACAGACGTCTTGCCCGCTTTAAACAAATAGCCGAACTTCTTTCTGTCGAACACAAAATCTTAATTTCGCACGATGCTCAGTCTACTTTTGGAGCTGACATAGAAGCGTGTTTTGACCGCAAGATGGAACCACCTATTTTGTATTCGCAGTTGCAAAGCTTTCATCAAGAAGAAGAACAAGATGACAAACAGATATGGCGACAACACCTTAAAAAGCTCCCAGCAGTTAAGATACTTGCGGTTGATGACATGGAAATCAATCTGCGGTTATTGCGTACCTGGTTACAAGAATCTCCTATCGCGCTGAGTTTAAGTTTTAGCGGAGAGGAAGCCGTGAGAATGTGTGAGACCGAAGAATACGACCTGATATTGATGGACGTACAAATGCCGTCGATGGACGGTTTGGAAGCTACTCGTCTAATTCGGAAGACGCGCCTCAACCAAGGAACGCCAATAATCGCGGTTACGGCGCATGCATTTAAGGAAGAAAAAGAACGGTTGCTGGCTTCCGGAATGGATGATTACTTGCCCAAACCATTAGAAATTCTTGAATTGACCAATCAGATTCAGCGCTGGTGTAGCGTGCCAGACTACGAAGCCTCATACCTTGAAGATACTGATTGGCAGTTGGCATTGTCACGAGCTAACCAAGACGAAGCGATTGCTGCAGATATGTTCCGTGAATTCATTAAGCAACTTCCCGGTGTGCTCGAAGCGGTAAAAATCTCGAGTGAGAAACAAGATTGGACTGAACTGCAACACACAGTACACCGTTTGCACGGCGCCTCATGCTATACGGGCGTGCCTAAATTACAGCGTATGTGCGCAGATGTTGAAAGCGAACTAAAAGCCAAGCAAATCCATGAAGTGCAAACCTTGTTGCCAGCATTCATAGAAGCAATTGAGACCCTATTGGCCGATAACATCTCGATGACAGCTGCGGAGTAATTCAGCAAATTCTTCTGCAGAGCGGTCAAGTTCCGCACTATTGATAAAAATGTCATAACCTAGGCGACTACGTAGCTTTGTCATTCTATTGCCAAACATGGCTTGTATACCTGTGTAGGCTTTGCCTGTATCTGATTGAAACCTGTCATCTTCGATAAGATCATCGTTAAAACAGTTTCCCGAATCACAATTCTGGTCGGGAGCTTGTAATAACAACGGCCTCTGTTCCATGAGCATATGCGACATCAATCGCGGTGATATGGCATCCAGTATAGGCTCGTAGTCCTTCACCCGTATACCTACTAGTGATAAGGTCGTCTGCTCAGTGCCTTTGGTAACTTTTGGCGTATCGATACGTTGTACGTTTTTCCACTGTAATTGCCAGTTGCCTTTACGGTGGTTATAGTCGATTTCTTGACGACTAATGACCATGCTGTGTTCCGGCTCCCTGATTTTAAACCAACCTATTAGCACAGAAACAATAGCGGCGCTGGTAGTGAATATTCCGAGTAAACGAAATTGCAGTGGTAACAGGGCAAACATAATTAGTGCCAGGACGAACAGGGCAATGCCTAGAATAAGGCTGGTCAGCCCATTGCGCTTGGCCGATGCGCGAACCAAAATAACATCTTGTGCGTTGTCTATTTCTGCCATTCTAATTCACCTTCAATGTTTGTGTTACAGCCAAAAATAATCGACCAGTAGATACATCAATACCCCCCAGATGCACATCATTCTTATACGTTGGCAGTAGGGGCATTGGGTTTGCCACCATGTGGATTTATTTTTGTCGTTTGTTTCCTGCTGCATCGTCTGTGCCCATTCTGATTTGGTTTGCGGTAAAACGCAGATTATTTAAGGCGAAACACTGAAATAAATACCCTTAAACCGCGTACCAATACCCCTTAGAACTTGTAAAAAAGTGTGTAGTCTGCGCTAATTGGCCGGTTAAGCACAATCCCCACAATACGCGGTAAGGTAATCAATATTGATAGTCGAACTCGCTAGGTTTGGATTTTACGCCAAAATATTAAGAGAAAAACGACTTAATTCGCGAAAACGGGAATTAAACAACCAGGAATTAAAATGAGTCAACAATTTAAATTTTCACCTTTGGTATTAGCCGTCGTATTGGTGATTGCTTTTGCCATTTATTTGTTCCTGCCTGCCGAGACTGAGACTCAACAACGTCAAGGACGTGCATCGCCCGTTGTAGTAACGAGTGTAACAGAACAGGCATTTCCTATTGTTGTCGAAGCGTTAGGCACTGCCAGTGCCAATGAGTCCATCGTAGTTACTGCTCAAGAAGCGGACAAGGTAGGTGAAATATTCTTTGATGATGGCGACCTGGTAGAAGCGGGAAAGTTATTGTTAACCTTTAATAGTCGCGAAGAAGAATCTCGCGTTGAAGAATTAAAAGTGAATTTAGCCGAGGCTAAACGACAATTAGCCAGAGTGCGTGACCTTGCACAAGAGAATGCAGCATCGCAGCAGCTGCTCGACGAGAGGCAAGCCTTGGTTGACGCGTTAAAAGCGCAATTGGATGTGGCGCTAGCACGACTTGCCGATTTACAAATCACCGCCCCTTTTGGTGGCTTGTTAGGCGTACGTGAAATAAGTGAAGGCGCTTTGGTTAGACCCGGAGATACCATCACCACGCTAGATGATTTACATGTGGTAAAGGTGGATTTCAGTATATCGGAACGGCATTTGCCAAGTGTGGCACTGGGACAGCAAGTTACCGCATCCTCTGTTGCTTATCCGGGCACAGATTTTTCTGGCGAAATTAGTCATATTGCGTCACGTATTGACCCTATTACTCGAGCGGTACAGGTTAGAGCGAAAATTGATAATCCCGAATATCAGTTGCGTCCTGGGATGCTACTCAAAGTCGTGGTTGAAAAGCAGGTATTAAACACGCTGGTCATCCCTGAAACAGCTTTGGTGCCGATTGAAGATAAACAATATGTTTATGTTGTCGACGCGGAGAATAAAACGAAGCGTACCGAGGTTAAGTTGGGTGAACGAAAGCCCGGGCTTGCACAGGTTATATCGGGGCTCTCGGAAGGGCAAAAGGTTGTGGTTGAGGGAACACTTAGAGTAAAAGATGGCTCTACCGTGAAAGTTGTGGGAGATTCCCAATGATTTTGTCGGATTTGTCGGTAAAAAGACCGGTATTTGCCACTGTTGTAAATGTCTTACTGCTGGTGTTCGGGATAGTCGCATTCACACAACTTGCCTTGCGTGAATACCCAGATATTGATCCGCCTATTGTCTCTATCAATACCACTTACCCTGGCGCCTCAGCCAGTATTGTTGAAAGTCGTATCACCCAGATCATTGAAGATAGGATCAGTGGTATTGAGGGCATTAAGAATATAAATTCCACCAGCCGCAATGGTCGCTCTAGCATTAGTATCGAATTTGAGTTGTCTCGCGATATAGACGCAGCAGCAAATGATGTCAGAGAGCGGGCTAGCCGAGTACTAAATAACTTACCTGACCAAGCAGATCCTCCAGAAGTGTTTAAGTCGGACTCGGACGAAGATGTAATCGTTTGGTACAACCTGCGTAGTGACAATTTATCCGTCCTCGAGTTAACAGATTACGCCGAACGTTTTATTGTCGATAGGTTGTCCACTGTTGACGGTGTTGCGCGTGTTCGGCTCGGGGGTGGTCGCCAATATGCTATGAAAGTCTGGTTGGATCGCAATGCGATGGCTGCCAGAGATATTACAGTGGCAGACGTGGAACGCGTGATTCGATCTGAAAATGTGGAATTGCCAGCAGGTGAAGTCGAATCTATTAGCCGTGATTTCGAAGTGCGAGTTGCACGTACCTTTTTAACCGAAGACGATTTCGCGAATGTAACCGTCAAACAGGGGATTGACGGTTATTTGGTAAAACTTGGCGAAATAGCCAAAGTAGAACTTACGGCCGATGACGACGAAACTGAGTTCCGTGGTAACGGCAAGAACATGATTGGTCTGGGTATTGTAAAACAATCCAAGGCCAACACACTCGAAGTGGCGCGTGCCGCGAAAGAGGCAATTGAAGGTCTGCAAGAAGGCTTGCCTGAAAACATATTTATTGTGCCAAGCTACGACTCTTCTATTTTTATCGCCGAATCGATTGAAGAGGTTTACAACACGTTGGCTATTGCCATGTTGATGGTGGTGTTGGTTATCTATTTTTTTTTGGGTAGTTTGCGCGCAACTTTTATCCCTGCCATTACGGTGCCTATTTCATTGGTAGCGGCTTTCACCGTTATGTTGGCGCTGGGTTTTTCTATAAACCTGTTAACACTATTAGCGATGGTATTAGCCATTGGGCTGGTGGTTGATGATGCCATTGTTGTGTTGGAAAACATTTATCGTCGAATTGAAATGGGAGAGCCCCCCATACTTGCAGCCTATAGAGGTGCTAGAGAAGTTGGTTTCGCCGTTATTGCAACTACCCTTGTATTGATATCTGTATTTGTGCCGCTGGTGTTTTTGGAAGGTAATATCGGTAGGCTTTTCACTGAATTTGCCCTTGCGATAGCTGCCGCGGTGGCGTTTTCCAGCTTTACTGCATTGACCTTGAGTCCCATGCTTGGCTCCAAAATTTTGCGTAAACGCGAGCGCAGTTCTGGCTTTGGACGTTGGGTTGATACTCAATTTGTGAAACTTGAAGGCGCTTACAAAAGAACTCTAGATAAAACAGTGCACCAGCCACTTGTGACCGCGCTTTTAGTGTTGGGAAGCTTGGCCGCAATATATGGACTTAGTCAAAAAGTACCCAGTGAATTGGTACCTAAAGAAGATAGAGGCAATTTCTTCATATTGATGCAAGCCGCCGAAGGCGCGAGCTTTGAAAGTAATGCTGCTAACTTGCGTAAGATCGAAGAAATATTGCTCAGCTATATTGAATCGGGTGAATCCAACCGCGTGTTAGTGCGTACGCCCGGCTGGGGTGGTCGGGCTGGGATCGCCATATTTGGTACAGTGCCGTGGGATGAAAGAGAACGCACTACATTTGATATCATGGATGAAATCAGCGGCAAATTGGGCACTATTCCAGATGTCAGAGCCTTTGCCATAATGCGAAGCGGCTTAGGTGGCAGAGGGCTGGGGCGCCCCGTGCAATTTGTGTTGCAAGGGGACACCTATGAAGACCTTGTTCGCTATCGCGATATTGTGATGCAAAAAGCCGCCGAAAACGGCAAGTTACTTAGATTGGATTCAGACTACAAAGAAACCTGGCCGCAACTACTGGTTAATATTGATAGAGATAGGGCAGCGGACTTGGGTGTATCAATTGGCGATATTGGTCGCACTCTAGAAACCATGTTAGGACAGCGTCGAGTGTCCACTTTCCTTGATCGTGGTGAAGAATACGATGTCATCCTTGAAGGTTGGGAGCAAGATTTCAGAAGTCCTCAGAGTATTGACAATATCTACGTACGCTCGGGTAACACGGGACAGCTGATCCCGTTGGATAATTTGGTGACTGTTACAGAGCAAGCAACTTCTTCGCGTTTAAATCGCTATAACCGGATGCGTAGCATTACCATCAGTGCCAACTTAGCAGAGGGTTATACCTTGGGCGAGGCATTGGAGTTTTTACGTGAAGTTGTGCGCTCAGAACTGCCAGAAGGTGTGAGTATTGATTACAAAGGACAATCGCAGCTTTACCAAGAATCAGGTAGTTCTATTTTGTTCATATTCTTGTTGGCATTGTTGATTACTTATCTCGTGCTGGCCGCACAGTTTGAGAGTTTTATCCATCCTTGGGTGATTATGCTAACGGTTCCATTGGCCTTAGTTGGTGGCATGGCCGGATTGTATTTCTCTGATTTGAGCTTAAATATTTATAGCCAAATTGGCTTGGTCATGCTGATCGGATTAGCCGCGAAAAACGGGATCTTGATTGTGGAGTTCGCTAATCAACTAAGAGATTCGGGGCAAGAGTTTGAATCTGCCTTGATAAAAGCAGCGACACGCAGACTAAGACCAATTGTTATGACGGGTTTCACAACGCTATTTAGTGCTATTCCATTGGTGTTAGCCGTCGGTCCAGGTGCCGAGAGCCGCATGGTTATAGGGATGGTGATTTTTGCTGGTGTGGCGGTCTCTGCATTTATGACTTTGTTTATTGTGCCAACCGCTTATTACTATCTTGCCCGTAACACTGGTTCGCCTGAGTTACTGGCTAATGAAATTACACAGTTGGAAAAAGACATCCCTTATAAAAAGGGTGAGGAATAGCGTTTATTGGCGCTAATTAGTCAATAGGGGGCGGGTTTGCTATAATCCGCCCCTCTTATTTTAAGCTAAGCGTACAAAGGCGCGACAGAACGAGAACACAATGGTAGACAAGCTTTCTGAACACTATGCTGAGATCATTAAATTACTAGGCGAAGATAGCTCACGGGATGGTTTAGTGGATACGCCTCAACGTGCTGCCAAGGCTATGCAATTCTTAACAGATGGCTATAACAAAACTGTCGAACAAGTGGTAAATGGCGCTATTTTTGAAGCAGATACTGATGAGATGGTAGTGGTACAGGGGATAGAGTTTTATTCTCTATGTGAGCACCACATGTTGCCTTTTATTGGAACGTGCAATATCGCGTACATTCCCCAAGGAAAAGTGCTCGGACTCTCTAAATTTGCTCGAATCGTTGATGTTTTTGCACGTCGTCTGCAAATACAGGAAGGGTTAACCAAGCAGATTGCTGAGGCTGTACGTGATGTTACAGGCGCCATGGGAGTTGGTGTGATTATGGAAGCCAAACACATGTGCATGATGATGCGTGGCGTACAAAAGCAAAACTCTTCGATGATGACGTCGGTTATGCTAGGTAGCTTTCGCGAATCTCAAGCAACCCGAGATGAGTTTTTGCGACTAATAAGCAAATAGACCTAGATCAACAGGCTCTAGTTAAATTTCGGCAATTCGTCTTGATAAACCTCGAATTGGTTGGGGATAAACTCAACCAACTCTCCCGATAGCTTTACATAATCTAATAGAATAACCGACATTGATTCTGCCAGTTGTGGCAGCTTTTGGGCAAAGTCTGAAACACCTCTTTGTTCTGCCTGTTGTACCGCTAATTGAGGATCGGCAAAAGTGGTAAACATGCGTAAACAACGCGTGAGATTACTGTGAAACTCGTTTGAACGCTCTGGTGCCTTTTGCATCATCAATTCCCAGGCATTGCTCCAGGTCTTTTCCATTAAGCCATGACCATATACCAGACCTCGCATCCATTGCTGATGGGCATCGGCATCGGCTGCAAACTGAAATTCACTGGGAAACTGCACTTTTTCGTCACGCATGGCCGACAGCTGTTCTTGCAGCATCTTCATCAGTATGTCACTGAGAAGATCTATCTGCTTTGAATCGATCACTCCTTGGTTTTTAACTACCCAGGGAAACCACTTTTCTGGCATCGGGATTTCCGGGCTGGCACAAACAGAAAATATGAGACCATGCACGTAAGCTGGTGGGTGAACAATGTCAGTGGCGTCGGAGTTTGAGTAGAATTGACGAAGATCAGAAAGACTAGAAAATGACACGCTGTTCTCTACGTTTTTGTATTGTTTTAGTGTCATTAGTCTGCCAGTGCTGCACTTGTTTAGCTACTAATATTTGATAAGGTAATTCGCCTTATTGTTACTCAGTAGACTCGCTATGAAAGCTTTGGAACTCAAAATACCCCCTGTGCTGTTAATGTTATTGGCTGGGGCTGTCATGCATATTGTGACGTTGTTCGCAAAGGTAGAATATGCGGCCGAAACGACATCAAACATCATCTCGATAGTACTTGCTGTAGTAGCAATGCTTCCTGTTTTCTTTGCGTTACTCGCCTTTAGAAAAGCTGAGACAACGGTTGATCCAACACATCCTGAAGCCGCTTCGAAACTGGTGACTAGCGGCGTGTTTTCCTACTCGAGAAACCCTATGTACCTCAGTTTTACTTTGGCCTTGCTCGCTTATTCGGTGTTGCTAAATAATCTATTAGGGCTGTTCGTGATCGTCTTTTTTGTGGTCTACATGAATCGTTTTCAAATACTGCCAGAAGAGCGATTTTTGACAGAAAAGTTTGGTAAGCAGTACACCGATTACCTACTAAAGGTAAGACGCTGGTTATAGCGAGCCGGCCGGTGCCGGCTCGCCAGATTATTCACTTATACCGATAGCCTTTTTATGGTTTCTTCCAGGTAGTAGCGAGGACAACCATAATTAATACGGATAAATTGGTCATTGCCAAAATCGGCACCGGGTGAAGGGCCAACACCTTTTTCTTCACAATAGGTTTGCGGCAGTTTTACCCCTAGTCCACTAGCATCTATCCAAGCGAGGAAGGTCGCTTGCGGTAACAGCAGTTCGTAGCCTTCAAGTTTGTTAATTTGCTCGTACAGATACTGACGGTTACCTCTTAAATAGGTAAGTAACGATCCATACCATTCATCACATTCGGTAAATGCGGTTTGGGTAGCAACTAATCCTAAAATGGTGACCCAAGGCATGATTCCCATGCCTGCTTTGTTAAACTTCGCGCGCAGCTGGGGATCTGGAATGATAGCAAATGACGTCCCCAATCCGGCGATGTTAAAGGTTTTACTGGCTGCCATTAGCGTTACTGAGTGGTCTTTTAAAGCTGACTGCTTGCCTGCCGGCAAATGAACGGCGTCTTCATCCATAACCAGGTCACAATGTATTTCGTCAGAGATTAATAAAACATCGTTTTCACGACAAATGGACGCAACCTTATCCAGCTCTTCCTGACTAAATACAGAACCAACAGGATTCATTGGGTTACACACGATAAATATTTTACATTTGGGATCTTTAGCGGCTAATTCAAAGGCATCAAAATCTAATGTCCATCGATCATCTATTCTGAGAGTGGGAACGTCAACTCGTTCAAGGCCATTGATTTTCGGTGCAGCTAATAGCGGGGGATAATTCGGGGTCTGCAATATGACTTTATCACCCGGTTCGCAGTAGGCCTTACACGCCATATTAAAAGCGGGCACCACACCTGGAGTCCACACTAACCAGTCAGGATCGATGTCCCAATCGTGTTGGCGTTTCAGCCAACCCTGTACGGCCTGATTCGCAGGGGCAAAATTGCTGGGGAGGTGATAACCGAATATGCCGTGGTCGCTTCGAGATTTAATGGCGTCTATGATGGGCTGGGCGCACTTAAATTCAGTATCAGCAACCCACATAGGCAAGATGTCCTTACCTGCATATTTTTGCCATTTGAGAGAATAGGTGTCTTTTCGGTCTATTAAACTATCGAAGTCCATGATTGATACTGTGCTACTAAGAATGAGACTAGTGTATATCAACTACGACTTCTGCCAAGAATTTTGCAGCGTAACTTATAGCAATTTAATACAAGCTCAAGCGTAGGCTAATGATGACAAAGCGTTATGACGGCTATTTTTTCTCTAGCATTTTAGCGCCGGTTAATTTGGTTACCTTCTGCAGGAGACTATTTGCTGTGAAAGGTTTGGCGATAAAAGCAGTGACGCCTGCTTTCATAGCATTTACTACAAGTTCCTTCGATGCATTACCAGTGACCATCAAAAATGGCGTCTCTTTTTGAATTTTTCTGAATTCTTTTAGAAAGTCTAAGCCATTAAGACCTGGCACTTCCCAATCACTGATAATGAGGTCGAAGTGTTCTCCGTCTTTTTTGATACGGCTAAGTGCTTTGCTACAGCTACTGAAAATGGCAATTTCGCCAATCTCAAGTTCACGTAGCATGTGACGGATCAGTTCTTGAGTTAGTTCCTCGTCATCTATGACGATAATATTGGGGCGTTTAGCCTTAGCTGTAGCCATCGCGCGATCAACTCCCTAGCAGACCTCAACTCTTGTAATGACAATTACCCTAAACCAGATTCTGTGAAAACAAAAGAGCCGTTGTATGATTTATTAGGCACTTTTATGAAAAATACACCTAAAGTATTAGCGATAAAATTTTCACAAATACCTTATTTTTCGTCAGGATAGATCAGAGCGTCTGGTGTTGCTATCACCCTTTAAGCAAGTATGTAGACAAATACCAAGCTAACTACAATGCCGCTAACACCAAAAAATCCATACTCAACGCGCTTTTGCATAACGTTATCAGTCGCCGGAGTAATAAAGCCAGTTATGATGCTGCTGATGCCGATAACAAACGCCAACAAACCCAAGCCAAAAATAAATGCGGATTGCCACTCACCCATGATTTTAATCTCTTTTGTTTATCAATAATTTTAATTATGCCTTAAAATTTAGGTATTGGCAGTGAGCCAAATCAAAAAAATCGCGAAACTAAACGAGTATTAATAGGAATATTATGAAAGTCGCAGTAATTGGCGCAGGCTGGTTGGGTAAACCTCTAGCCGAAAGATTGGCAGCAACTGAACTTAATGTAGTTGCAAGTAAACGAACGCAAGATGCCTGTGAAGCTCTAGTTCAAAGCGGTATTGAAGCCTGTGTGTACGAGTTGGGACAAGCTTCTTTAACAGAGGCATTAGTAGATGCAGATGTCTATTTTATTAATATTCCACCGGGTCGTATGAAGCAAAATATTGCTGAGTTTCAAGCAAGTATGCAGCAACTCATCTCTCAGTGTTTAACGTCACAAGAAAAACGACTGTTATTTATTAGTACAACTTCAGTCTACGGCGAAGCAACAAAGGAAGTAAATGAAGCGAGTGAAGTTGAGCCCATTACCGATTCGGCGCAGGCACATTGTGCGATCGAAAACTTCATACAAACCCAATACCCTAAACAAGCCACTATTCTGCGACTGGCCGGGTTAGTTGGTGAAGACCGACATCCAGCGTTTTCTCTGGCTAATAAGAAAGAATTAACGGCAGCCTACAAAGTGGTGAACTTGGTACATTTAGAAGACGTCATCAATGCTGTTCAGAAAATAATGGAACAGAAGCAGTGGGGACAGCTTTATCATCTTTGTGCCCAAGAGCACCCCACTCGCATGGAATATTATGTTTGGGCATGCGAACAATTGGGACTTGAGCCACCAACTTTTTTCGATCCTAGTCTAAAACCCAATACTGGGAAGGTGATAAACGCTAGCGAGACCTTGAGTCAACTGGGGCTAACACTCTTGTATCCTAGCTCCTTTGATATGCTGCGCGCAGATAAATAAAAGCGATTAGCCTATAAAGCTGTAACCAAAGAATTTAATGGCCACAGTGTTGATGAAAATCAACAGTAGGATAATAGGGATGAATGTACTCATAGAGAAATCTACATATTTTTGGAAGAAACTATTTCTGTAAGATTCCTCCCCTTCTTCCAATGCACTATTAAAGTTCGCTTTTTTCCAACGGTAGATTACGAAGATACAAATCAGAAAACCGTTCAACGGTAGGATAGTGTCATAAAAGACATCGTAGATAACATCAAAGAAAGATTTAGGTGCCCCTGCATAATTCACAAATTCAGTCGTGAAGTTAAGCATCCCAAATGATGTCGCTGAAATGACTGCAAATACTATCATTCCTGCACCAAGCATGATGAGTGACTTCTTACGGGATACATTGCGCTCGTCCATAATCGCGGCATTAGGCACTTCCAAAATAGATACTAATGAAGTAATGGCAGCGAAGAATACCAGTAAGAAGAAGACGCCAGCAACCAAACTTGCTGCGAAATAACCAATAGAAGTTTGTAGTGCCAAGAATATTTGCGGCAAGAAGCTGAATATCATACTCAAAGAAGAATCACTCAGGTCAGCCGTATCGGTATTGGGGTTGAACGAAAATACGGCGGGTATAATCATGAGGCCCGCAATAAACGCAACTGCGGTATCTGTTAGAGCAACCAGTTTCGCCGAACCTGGAATACCGTCGCGACTACTCAAGTAGGAACCATAGGTAATCATAATCCCCATGCCCAGTGAGAGTGAAAAGAACGCCTGACCCATTGCCGCACTAACAACATTAGCGTTAATTTTGGAAAAATCTGGAACTAAATAATATTCGACGCCCGCAAAGGCATTGTCGAGCGTTAAGACGAAGATAACCAAACCTAACAGCATGATGAACAAAGTTGGCATTAGAATCTTAGCGGCCTTTTCGATGCCTTGTTTAACACCGCCAAGAAGAATTAAATATACAATCGCCGATACAGCCGCCATATAGATGAAAATACTGGTTTCATTGATAAAGCCGCCAAAATAATCAGGGTTGGCAAGCATGTCGAGGTTGCCAATGGCTGTATTGAATAGATAGCCAAATATCCAAACGGTTATGACCATATAGAAAACAGCGATCATAAAAGGTGTGATGATGGATAACCAACCGGCTAAGCGCCAACCAGGTTGATTTGACGTTAATTCACTGTATGCGCCCAACGGGTCTTTCCGGGTTTTACGCCCGACAGCCATTTCGGCCAACATCACCGGTAAACAAATAAGGAACACGAAAATGGCGTAAATAAGCAAGAAAGCTGCGCCACCGTTTTTAGTAGCTGCAACCGGGAAGCCTACCATATTGCCAATACCTACTGCTGAACCAGCAGCTGCCAATATAAAACCCAGTCGAGAACCAAATTCTTCGCGAGGTGCATTCATAGAGAATTTCCTTGTACCAATCTTTATTTTTATTATTTCGCAAACGATGAATCAGCGAATTTTAGCTGACATAGGCGTTGTAAACGATATGTTAATTAGCAATGCTATCAAGCTAAGCGTCAAAAGTCTGCAAATAGCCGCCAAAAATTGGTCACTCTTATACCTTCAAAATCGTCAGGAAATCAAGACAAAGGGGGATAACTTCAATCGAAATTACCAGGGAATGGTCTTTCCTTGCCAGTCTATATAATGAGGAGCTTGGTTTTCACTAAGCGTAGGTAACATCGTCAATAATTGCTCCGCACTGAACTGTGGAGTGAATAGCTTTCCATTGGGGACATTATTCTGAAACGGTTTGGACAGCGGTGTGTCGACAGTACCTGGGTGATAAAGTACCAGTGCTGTTTTCGGTAAACGTCGCTTTAATTCTATTTGTGCCGACTTTATCAGACTGTTCAACGCGCTCTTGGTCGCTCGGTAGCTGTACCAGCCACCCAGACGGTTATCGCTAATACTGCCGACACGTGCACTGAAGAAGACCGCGTGAGTGTGCGTCTTTTTATTCAACAATACCGGAAGCTTTTTAAGCCACATGGAGGGGATGACCACATTAACTTGAAAATAGTGGTTGAGTTGCGTTGGCGAGAGGTCTTCAATTTTCTTTTCTGGAAATACCACGTCATCGTGCAAGGTACCGACACAACAAAAAACTTGGTCGAACTTAAAATCCTCAATGTCGCTCCCAACGTTTTCAATTGTCAGTTCCGCATCGTAATCAGAGATGACGTGTTGATACCTTGGGTGGTCAATACTATTGAGTGCTCTACTGACACCTACGACGTGATTGTCTGGCGTTTGCAGTGTTTGAGTAATTATGGCTCGAGCCAAGCCACTACTGGCACCGATTACGAGTGTACGCTTATAATTTGCAGTCATAACAGCGCCTTTTTCTGGTAAGCAAGTAGGATAGGCGATAACGATTCTTCGCAAATGCTAAGTAAGCCAGGTCGGCAATGTGTTTGATGATAGGCCAGCGAAGTGGGGCAATCCAGTGTCCTTTACCAACCAAACGCCAGGCGTGATAAGTCACATCTAACCCTATTAAAAGCTGTTTAGGCTGTTGCTCTTCGCCCGTTAAATAGCCGTGCAGTTTGGCAAGGGCAGAGGTCTTATCTATCTCTGGGTAATTGTCTTGAAATTCACCCGTTTGTACGTCTACAAGCTCAATCTTTTGTGCTGTATCGAGTAGTTTAAGATGTGCCATCTCTTTTAGGCAAAGTGGACAATGTCCATCATAAAAAATTGTAAGTTTGTGCATAAAGTTATTAGCGAAACCACGCGTTAGTGAATAGAATTTCCGAGTACTCAGTTCCATTACGTAAAATACAATTAAGTGGATGACAGAAAACCAACTTCGGCGATCATTCGTAATAAAAACCGTCGTGGTTATACATCCAGAATAAAGGAAACATAATGTTAAAAGAAGCAACGATTGCCGGCGGCTGTTTTTGGTGCATAGAAGCGGCGTTTAATAGTTTAGTGGGCATTGTTGAAGCCAAATCAGGCTATGCTGGAGGTGAATCTAAAAACCCCACTTATGAACAAATATGTAGCGGAAAAACTGGGCACGCAGAAGTGGTGCGCTTGGTATTTGATGAGCAATACATAAGTTACCGTGAGATCTTAGAAATATTCTTCACTTTGCATGACCCAACACAGTTAAATAGACAAGGAAATGATATTGGTACGCAATATCGTTCAGCGATCTTCTTTCACGACGAAGAACAACAGGCTACTGCTCAGGCTATCATTGATGAAATGACGCAAAACCAAGTGTGGGACGCTCCCATTGTCACTGAGGTAACGGAGCTATTCAATTACAGCGAAGCCGAGGGATACCATCAGGAGTACGCGAAAAACAACCCCCAGAACCAGTATTGTAATTTTGTGGTGATGCCAAAGCTCGCCAAGTTTCGTAAGACGTTCTCTAGTAAGTTAAAACATCAATAAAGGGTGTTTTGCTCTCTGCTGATACAAAAAAAGCGTGCTAAGCACGCTTTTTTTGTTGGATTTTGAACTTCCTTCTCAGCAGATCCCTGCAATGAGCTGTCCTCAGCTCGTCCGTTTTTTCCTTTAATCCATTCATCCCAGCAACCTTGCCAGGGCAACCCTTCGTGAGTTGTGTCCAATGTCATCCTGTAATTACACAAGTCCGTTTGTGCTCCCTTTCCATACTCCTTACAACCGCTATTCCATCCTTGCGGCCTCCTGACGCAGCTTCCTAACCCTTGTGTTTCCATGTGACGGGGATAAATATAAGGTAATGAAATTTTTCTGCACTTAACTCTTTCTACTTTAGTGTAATAGTCTTGTCATATTACAAACCCAGTTTCATATAAAACGTTATAAAAACATATACTTATGAAAATTGGTAAGTAATTAATTGAGAAAAGAAACTACTTTTTCGGACATGTATGTAAGATATTTCCTACAAACTTGTTAGCAAAAGTCTTAATTAATTAGCGCATAATAAATTAACCTTCCTTGACAAGTTATGTACATTCTCCACAAATTCTTATGTTAAATGCTCAGAGTCGAAGCAAACGTCAGCAAGTATCAAGCTGTTTTTAAGGCGCTAAAAATGAAAAAAGAGGCAAATTGCCTCTTTTATTGAACTGTAATGTCTGACAACAATGCTTACTTGCTAAAGACCTCATTAAGGTAATGGGCTATTCGTACACCAGCTTGTTTAAGCCGTAACTTGACGGTTGGCAAGTGTTGATATTTGTAAGTCCAACTGATCGGTGTGTCCACTTCTGGGTAGATTTCCATTCTTATTTTCTGACTCTCCGCCATCCATACCTCAGGATCGGTCTGCGCCCAGTCTTTGAGCTCCTTGTCGGTAATGGTTGCATTGAGCCATTTAGTCCACTCAGTAAAAGACAATTGCTCTTTGTCTATCATGCCTGAATCCCACACTCGGTGCAGGTTAGAATCTTCCCAAAAAAATTCGACCTTAACGTCATTACCACCTCTGTCGGTACCGTTACCGACATGTAGAGGCTGATGTAAATCTCCGATAATGTGGACAATAAAACGCAGTGCTAGCTGTTTTTCTTCTAAACTTGCATCTTTATCTAGTAAGTCTCCCGTAAAGCTGGACAATGCAGTCATAGCATCGCCACCTTCCGGTGCGCCTACTTCAGTGTAGGTTTTTCCATCAGGAACCGTTGTAAAGTGCAGGCGCCATGCTTCTTTTTGCCAAAAATGCGAAGGGTTGGAGCGCATTTCGTCTGGCCAGGTTGAGGCTTGAGCTAGCGTCTCTACACCCAAGAGGTCAGTAATTGCATTGCGTGCATCGTCAGTGAGGTATTTTTCAGCTATTTCACCGGTAACACGGTGACCTGTTTGCCCCCAAGCAAGCGCTTGTCCACAAAACAAAGTAGCTGATAGACCTGCAATTAAAGTGTTTCGTAGAGCCATAATAATACCTTTATGTTTTACACCAGGTTGAAGTATAGAGAATCTAGTAGACTCTCCAAAATTTTACAGTACTGATTTCCTAAGAGTGAGCGGAGCCTGGCTTATAACCCCATGGCTGCATTAACGTTTGAGGTAATCCAATGTGATCTAAGATGCGAGCTACAACAAAATCCACTAAATCCTCGATAGTTTCTGGTTCGTGGTAAAAACCCGGAGCCGCGGGCATTACGGTAACGCCTAGTTGGCTAAGACTAAGCATATTTTGTAAATGAATAGTTGAAAGCGGCATTTCTCTGACTAGTGTAATCAGTTGCCCTTTTTCTTTGATAACGACGTCGGCCGCGCGTTCTATTAAGGTATTACTTGCTCCAGTGGCGACAGCTGATAGTGTGCTGGTGGAGCAGGGACAAATAATCATGGTTTTTGGTGCAGAAGAACCACTGGCAACGGGAGAAAACCACTCTTCTTTGCCGTAGCATTTTATTTGATCGTGCTCGGCATCTAACAACTCAGTGAAGTGTTTCTGTAGTTTTTCAGGTGCGCTTGGTAGCTGCATTTTTTCTTCTGTGGCAAAAACCACTTTCGCTGCACTTGATACCAATAAATGTACCTGTACCCCTGCAGTAACAAGTGCCTGCAGTAGCTTTAAGCTGTAGGGCGCGCCAGATGCTCCGGTGATCGCAAGCGTGATTTGTTTTTCGTAGGTCACTGTAAACTGCCTCAGTCTGCCTTAAGTGCTGCTAATAGTTTTTCGTGGATGCCACCGAATCCGCCATTACTCATCACAAGTATATGGCAGTCCCGTCCGGTTGACTTGGTCACCATTGCTATTACTTCGTCAATACTATTATGGATCGATATAGGTTTACTGCTAGTGTTGGCTGCTTCGTGTAAAGACCAATGCAAATTGTCTGGTTCAAACAACACAATTTCATCTGCGTCTTGCAGTGACTCGATGAGAGTATCTTGATGGATACCCATTTTCATGGTGTTTGAGCGAGGCTCTAGGACTGCGATAATTTTCTGTTCCCTTACCTTCGCTCGCAATCCGGCCACAGTGGTTTTTATGGCTGTAGGGTGATGTGCAAAATCATCGTAGACAGTGACACCGCGTGCTTGTCCACGCACTTGCATACGTCGTTTAACATTTTTAAATTGTCCCAGTGCTTCAGCCGCGATTTCTGGAACAATACCCACGTGGCGAGCCGCAGCAATGGCCATAGTCGCATTGGCAACATTGTGTTCGCCAATTAGGTGCCATTTGACGGTGGCGACCAAATCACTATTGAATAACACTTTAAATTCGCTGCCATCTGGTTCGATTAATTGATATTGCCAGTCGGCACCGTCTTGTAAGCCACTGCTTTGATGCGCAGTCCAACATCCTTGATCAATGACTTGTTCGATTTCGTTCACCTGGTGTGGGGTAAGAATTAGGCCATTTTGCGGTACCATGCGGATCAAGTGGTGAAACTGTCTTTGAATATCGCTGATATCATCAAAAATATCAGCGTGGTCGAATTCCAGGTTGTTCAGGATAAGTGTGTTAGGTCGATAGTGAACAAACTTACTGCGTTTATCAAAAAATGCGGTGTCGTATTCATCCGCTTCAATAACGAAAAAGTCAGTTTCTCCCACTCTTGCGGAAACTGAAAAGTTTTCTGGGACGCCACCAATTAAAAAACCAGGCTTGAACTCTGCAAACTCTAAAATCCAGGCTAACATACTGGAGGTGGTTGTTTTACCATGAGTTCCAGAGACCGCGAGTACCCATTTATCCTTGAGAAAGTTATCTAGCAACCATTGGGGGCCACTGGTATAAGGTAGTTTGCGATTTAACACTTCCTCTACAAGGGGATTACCTCTGGACATGGCATTGCCGATGACCACCATATCAGGATTACAGTCCAGTTGGGCGGGGTCGTAACCTTGCATCAGATCAATACCGAGTTCTTCCAACTGAGTACTCATGGGGGGATAAACGTTTTGATCGCAGCCGCTGACTTTGTAGCCAAGGCTTTTAGCGATGGCTGCTATACCACCCATAAATGTTCCGCAAATACCTAAAATGTGAATATGGATATTTGGGTTTTTGTTTGTTCCTTGCTGCACTGCTTAGGAGACCTTATTTTTATTATCGAGAAGCTAAACTTCTGCAAGGGTAAAGCGGTGTGATTAATTTGCAAGCCCAATCGCATTCGGCATGTCCGATGTGTAAAAGGTGCGATTGACAGTGAATTCCTTTACAATCCTGTGCCACACCAAATATTCGGCAAATTTCAAAACAAAAATAATAATTGCCGGAATAACCGTTACTCTACAAAATCAATCAAAGGGTTTGGAAAACACAAAATGAAACGACTTAATTCACAGCTACAGGAAGATGGCGCTCCTCTGGAACTTATTTTACTGATCAGGACATTACTTGCGGGATGCAAGGAAATCTCATTCCGTGTTGGTCAGGGGGAACTCGCCGGCGTACTTGGATCGACCTTGAGTGACAACGTGCACGGTGAGAGACAAAAGAAGTTGGATGTCATCTCGAATCAGATCATTAAAGACATTCTAAAAGAGTCGGGTTATGTAAAAGCTATTTCTTCTGAAGAAGAAGACGATGTCGTACCCTGTCATCCAGAGGGTAAATATCTAGTCAGTTTTGATCCGCTAGACGGTTCATCAAATACTGACATCAACAGCTTAATTGGCACCATCTTTTCAATTTTACACGCGCCTCAATGGATGGAGCCTGATGATCCCTCAGCCTTCTTGCAACCTGGTACGCAAATGGTGGCTGCGGGCTACGTACTTTATGGACCTTCTACAATGTTGGTACTTACTACGGGTCGAGGAACTCACATATATACTCTCGACAAGACGCATGGTGGATTCCTATTGACCAAGGACAACGTACAGGTACCTGAAGATACCAAAGAGTTCGCGATCAATATGTCTAACCAGCGTCATTGGGAACCGCCCGTACAAGAGTATGTTAGCGATTTACTTGCTGGTGAAACTGGTCCTCGTGGTAAGAATTACAACATGCGTTGGGTAGCGGCAATGGTGGGTGATATTCATCGTTTATTGTGTCGTGGTGGTATCTTTGCCTATCCATACGACAATCGCGACCCGAAAAAAGCAGGTAAGTTACGTTTGTTGTATGAAGCTAACCCAATGTCTTTTTTGATGGAACAGGCTGGTGGCATGGCAAGTACCGGACAAAAACGCATTATGGAAATCATGCCAAAAGAGATCCATCAGCGTGTACCTGTGGTCATGGGTTCTAAGAATGAAGTTGAAGCCATGGTGGCTTATTACGACAAGGCAGAATAGCGGCCATTCAATAGCACTCTTAAAGCCAGCACTATGCTGGCTTTTTTATATGTGACAATTACAGCTCGTTTGAAGAAGCGTCCCACCTACTTATAATTCCTAATTATTAACAACTGCAATCTGTTTTAAGTTTTGCCTTGTTTTTAGACTGTGTATCCCAATATCATCCCAGTTCGCGAATTTTTTATTCATTTCTACCATTCTCCAACCACACAAAGAGGATATCGATGAAACCTACGGTGAAACCGCAAAACCCCAACTTTTCTTCTGGTCCCTGCTCAAAGCGTCCTGGTTATGATGTTAATAATCTGGATATCAGCATGTTAGGTCGCTCTCATCGTTCCTCCATTGGTAAAACTGCGTTGGGTTTAGCATGCAGCAAAACTGCCGAGTTATTGGGTCTACCAGAAGGTTATAGAGTAGGTGTTGTACCTGCGTCTGATACCGGCGCCGTGGAAATGGCAATGTGGTCTTTGCTAGGTGCAAGAGGTTTGGATATCTTGGCTTGGGAGTCTTTTGGTTCTGGCTGGATAACTGATGTGACCAAGCAACTTAAACTAGACGATGTTCGCCGTTTCGAAGCCGGTTATGGTGAGCTACCGGATTTGTCACAAGTCGACTTTTCGCGCGATGTAGTGTTTACCTGGAATGGCACGACTTCCGGTGTTCGTGTGCCTAATGGAGATTGGATTGCTGATGACAGAGAGGGCTTAACGATATGTGATGCGACGTCTGCGGTTTTTGCGATGGATATGCCTTGGGAAAAACTCGATGTTGTTACTTACTCCTGGCAAAAAGTGCTCGGCGGTGAAGGCGCTCACGGCATGTTGATTTTAAGTCCCAGGGCAGTAGAGCGCCTAGAGTCTTATACGCCGCCCTGGCCGCTACCGAAAATTTTCCGTTTAACCAAAGGTGGCAAGTTAATTGAAGGCGTATTCAAAGGGGCGACGATTAATACGCCTTCTATGTTATGCGTAGCAGACTACTTAGATGCATTAGGTTGGGTTGAATCGCTCGGCGGTGTATCGCAAACCATTGCACGTTGTAACGCTAACCTAGCCGTTATCGAAAAGTTTGTTGAATCTCGCGATTGGATCAACTTCCTCGCAAAAGAGTCCGCCACACTCAGCACTACCAGCGTATGTTTAACGTTGGATATCAGTGAAGAACAGGTAAAAAACATGGTGAAATTGCTGGAGTCAGAAGCGGTTGCCTTTGATATTGGCGCTTATCGTGATGCTCCTGCTGGTTTGAGAATTTGGTGCGGCGCGACTATTGAAGCTGCTGATGTGGAACAACTTATGCCTTGGTTAGATTGGGCTTACAACGAAGTCACGGCATAAGGAGGCATTTATGTTAAGGATCAAAACCTACAATAGGATCTCAGTTCAAGGGCTAGATCGCTTTTCTCGCGAGGGATATGAAGTTGGGAGCGATATTGCGCACCCAGATGCGATTTTATTACGCAGCCATAAATTACATGATGAGACGTTACCCAGCACATTAAAGGCTATTGCGCGAGCGGGCGCTGGTGTGAATAACGTGCCTGTTGAGCAGTGTTCTAAACAAGGCATCGTTGTTTTTAATACGCCTGGTGCCAATGCAAACGCCGTTAAAGAACTTGTGCTTTGTGGTTTGTTGTTAGGCTCACGAGGTATTGTGAGTGGTTTAGAATATGTTGAAAGCCTTACCAGCATGAACGATGCGGGTGAAATGGGCGCATTGCTTGAAAAGGAAAAGAAAAACTATGCGGGTAATGAGCTTTACGGCAAAAAGCTCGGTGTTGTTGGTCTCGGAGCAATTGGCTCCATGGTCGCGGAAACGGCACTGGCTATGGGAATGGATGTATTGGGCTACGACCCTGCGCTTTCGGTAGAAGCGGCATGGCGTTTGCCAAATCAGGTGCAACGCATGGAAAACTTGCAAAGTTTGTTAAGCAAGTCCGACTATATCTCATTACATATACCAGCTATTCCAGCCACCAAGCATCTGATTAATACTGATACCTTGTCCTATGTAAAGGATGGCGCGGTACTGCTTAATTTTGCTCGGGATGCCATAGTTGATGCCCAAGCGGTTGTTGCCAGTCTCGATGCTAAAGGCAAACTCAAGCAATATATCTGCGACTTCCCAGAGCCATGCCTTTTGGGCAGGAGCGACGTTTTGGCAATGCCTCATATTGGTGCCAGCACCAGAGAGGCGGAAGATAATTGCGCGGTTATGGCGGCGAATCAACTGCAAGACTATTTACAAAATGGCAATATTAAAAATTCGGTTAATTTCCCCGCTATTCAAATGGACAGAGACCCAGGTACATTCCGCATTACTTTTGCCAATGACAACGTCTCGGGCGTTTTGGGCACTGTATTGGGCGTGCTCGCAAAGTACGAAGCGAATGTTGCGGACATGGTAAATAAAAGTCGAGGCGACATTGCTTACAACATTATTGATGTTGAGCAGCGGCCGTCGGATGAATTGGTCAGCGCGTTGCACGACTTAGAGCATGTGGTAAGTGTAAGGGTCATTGACTAAGCAGTTCAGGCAAAGGCTTCAATTCCTTAGTTAGTGAGTTGAAGCCCTTTTCTTCTGCAATTTGCTCTAGTTCAGCCACTCTTTTTTCTGGGTTTGGATGAGAACTAAGTAAATGCACGTCTCTAAAATCTTGTCTATCTTCCTTGAGCATTGCATTGAAAAATTCTGATGCACCGGCTACATGGTCATAGTGGCAATGCAAAATCGACAAAGCCTCGGCGTCTGCGGCCGATTCTCTCGCTTGAGAGTAGTTGGCCTCGCCAATAATACTCCCTGGCGTAAGTATGTTAGTTAAATCACTGTTGCTACCCAGTAATAGAGCTGAAACACCAGCTAAAACCAAACCTCTTCCCATTGCCCGTAGGTGATCTTTATTTTGAAAATGGCTTATCTCATGAGCTAATACAAATGCCAGCCCATTTTCTGTCTCCAATTTGTCGATGAGTCCTTGATATACCCAAATTTGATTGTTAGGCAATGCTACGGCGTTGGCTTCGGGGTTCTCTGCTAAAAAGACTTGTGGAGTTTTTGTGATGCTCGAACATTTACTAAGCTGGTTCACTAGTGCTTGCAGAGGTTCTGAGGCTTGAGTTTCCATGCCGACTAATCTGCTATCAACTAATTCAATAGACGTTTCGAAGTCGTCTGGCAGGTGATCAACCACGATATCAATAGTAAAACCCAAGACCCAATAGACAAATACTACGAACACCGTCACACCCGCCAATAAGGTTGTGAAATCTTTTAACGGGTGTACTTGGCTGACATTAACGCCATTATCGGGCTGCTTGGGTGTGTAGTTCACGGGTTAATCTAAGACGGCGCGGTAAAATACAGCAGTGCCGTAGGCGATAACTTCAACCGAACCCACTTGGCCTTGCTGTCCTTTGAATACCGAAGAGGTTTCGATGCGCAGATTTACGATTTCGTCTGCTCCTCGCGCACGTTCCTTCATTCTCAAAATGGCTTCGCGCCTGGCGCGGTCAACAAGGGTTTCGTAAGTGGTGACATTGCCACCTACCAAAGCGCGCAGACCTGCCACTATACGTTTGAAATAATCGACAGAGATAACTACGTCACCGCGCACCATTTCACTTCGCAATATCTTGCGCTCGGTCTGCAGAGGTAGTTTGTTGGTAGTACATGGAAGGCGAAGGTAGACCTCTTCACGTTGAGTAATTGACTTATAGTGATTGTTTTCAGCAATACGGCCGAATACGTAGCCAATAACTATCAGTCCAAACAATATTGAAAGTTGAACCATGGCTTATTCCACTGTAACTGCTGTGCCGTAGACATAAATTTCAGAAGCACCTGCTGCTACCGATGAAGTAGAAAAGCGCACATTGACGATGGCATTTGCACCCATAGACCTCGCCTGCTGCTGCGTACGCTCTATGGCTTCATCACGAGATTCTGATAGCAACTCGGTATAACCGACGAGTTCGCCACCGACTAAATTCTTCAGACCCGCCATAATATCGCGGCCTGCATGCTTGGCTCGCACGGTTGACCCTGATACAACACCATAACACTCGACTATGGATTTACCTGGAACGGTTTCTATATTAGTTAAAATCATGACAACTCCCTGTTTGATGAGAAATAAAAAAACCGGAGATAGTATCTCCGGTTTTTGGGTAAATTAATAGTTAGAATTATTTATAACAGTGGTGCAATTACCAAACTGACAATTGCCATTACGTTGATCAGAATATTCATAGACGGACCTGAGGTATCTTTGAATGGGTCACCTACGGTATCACCAACTACTGCAGCTGCATGAACATCCGAGCCTTTGCCGCCAAAGTTGCCTTTTTCAACGTATTTCTTCGCGTTATCCCAAGCGCCGCCAGCGTTTGCCATCATAAGTGCGAGTAATACACAACCCAATAAGGCTCCACCTAACATGCCGCCCAGTGCATGGGCACCTAAACCGAATCCCACCAGTGGCGGCACGATAACCGCTATGGCACCTGGAAGTATCATCTTCTGCAAGGCGGCTTGGGTGGCAATGTCGACACAGCGACCAGTATCTGGCTCTGCGGTGCCTTCCATGAGTCCTGGGATCTCTTTGAACTGACGACGTATTTCTTGAATCATATCAAAGGCTGCGTCGCCCACTGCAGTCATGGTGATTGAAGCGATGAGGAACGGTAATAGTCCCCCGATAAATAATCCCATCAATACTGTTGGGTTACCTAGGTGCAAGACAAATTCGCCCTTGGTCTGCATGGTTTCCACGAAGGCTGCGATGATGGCAAGTGCTGCCAGCGCCGCTGCGCCGATGGCAAAACCTTTACCGATTGCCGCTGTGGTATTGCCTAATTCATCAAGTGAATCAGTAATAGCGCGAGTATCTTCACCTAATCCGCCCATCTCAGCGATTCCGCCAGCATTGTCCGCTACCGGACCATAAGCGTCGATTGCCATGGTAATACCCACTGTGGCTAACATACCTACCGCGGCAATACCCACGCCATATAAACCTGATAACTCAGTTGAGGCAAAGATGATGACGCAGATAGTTAACACTGGGACAACCACCGACTGCATGCCTACCGACAGCCCAGTGATCATAACGGTGGCAGGGCCGGTTTCACCTGCTTTGGCAATTTTACGTACAGGAGCGGCGGCTGTGTAATATTCGGTCACTAAGCCGATGATAATACCGCCGACGGCGCCGGTTATAACAGACCACCACACATTTGCGCTGATACCTGCTGCCTGCACAACAAAGTAAGCTGCAACAATAAATATGATGGCTGCGCCCATCGTACCTGCGCGAAGCGCTACGTCAGGCTTGCTAGAAGACATCATTTTTACCAACAAAATACCTAAAACGGAGCAAAGTAAGCCTGTAGAGGCCAGCGCGAGGGGCAAAAACATAAGTGATTCACGGCTGCCAAGTGTACCTACAACCATTGTTGATGCGATAGCGATGGTGGCAATCATAGAACCGCAATAGGATTCAAAGATGTCAGAACCCATGCCTGCAACGTCACCCACGTTATCGCCAACATTATCAGCAATAACGCCAGGGTTACGCGGGTCATCCTCAGGAATACCGGCTTCTACCTTACCTACTAAGTCCGCGCCTACGTCTGCTGATTTGGTATAAATACCGCCACCAACACGCGAGAAAAGAGCCACAATGGAAGCGCCCATACCAAAACCGTGAATAGCATGTGCAGTATCCGGGTCACCACCAAAAAAGTAATACAGGAAGCCTAAGCCTAAAAGTCCCATTGAAGCGACACATAATCCCATAATAGAGCCGCCCATAAAGGCAATTGACAACGCTTCAGCGGAGCCCTTGTCATGAGCAGCTTGTGTGGTTCTCACATTGGCTTTAGTGGCCGTAAACATGCCGATGTAACCCGCCAAAGCAGAACAACCTGCGCCGACTAAAAAGGCGATAGTGGTTTTCTCGCCAAGCGAAAAATATACGGCGACAGTTACCACTGCGGCGAACATTGCCAGCATTTTGTATTCACGATGCATGAACACCATTGCACCCAGGTGAATGGCATCGGCTATTTTAGCTATTGCTTCATTAGTAACAGGATATTTTTTGATGATGCCATAGATAATCATGGCAAAGACTAGACCCGCTATCCCAAGTAGCGGAGGTAGGTATGTTAGTTCAGTCATTAAGCTCCCCTTAAAATGAATTTGTTCAAATTCACTCGCGATTATTCGCGTATTGTTGTTGGGCGACACTTAGGCGGTTGCTCAATCCTTTTTGCCTAACCCATCGCCATTATCGGGAATGACTTTATTAACTGTGCTGAATGCCTGACAAGTTGTTCCCGGTTGTAGAATTAATATCCATTTGTTCAAACTATAAGCAGTATGTTAATAATTTGTAAAGATTTTTTCTGGGGAAAGCACAATTACTTGTGTTAAGGCAGTGTAATGATCGCGCTACGACCTTTTGCATTCAAATTACCAGTAATTGGCAATGAGTAGCCCCGAGAAGATAGCGAAGATGATATGGTTGTAACGCCAAAGAAGGTTAAAAAAATGTTCTTGGCCAGCCTACCAGATTTTTTTAAATAGCTTTGGTGCAGCGCTTTTACCGTCATATCACCTTCTACTGTGCGATAACCGCTTACGAGCAAAGATTGTGTGATACTCAGCAGTCCCAAGTAAAAATATAACGCATTACCGTAATCTTGTTGCCATAGCAAATGGGCTGCAATAAGCAAGATGCCAAGTGCGAGAAAAAGAAATGCGGCGCCAGAGAGGGTTAAAGGTTTCATGGTGATTTTTGTTTGATTTATAAATGAGTCATCATGTTATCGTTTTTAACCTAGAAAGGTAATGAATATTCACCATGAGGTCTTATCAGTGACTTTTGTCACATGTATTTTTTGTCAATGCGGCTAAAATTAACCAGTAAAGTTCAAGAAAACGTCAACATTATCAAATAAGGTTACATTTCTGTAAGGGATCTTGTTTGCTTGATGGATTAAAATGTCCCCCAAATTATTAGGGTTATTCGGTTATGAATCATAAGTGGAAAAAACGTTTGGTGCCATTCGCAGTGCTAGCTGTGGGTTTTGGTGGAATGAAGGCAATAGAAGCGACTGGCAACAATGGTGGTGAAGAAGAGCCTGTGGACACAAGGCCAACCGTGAGTGTTGAGAATGTTGCAGCGGAAAACTACCAAGTTGTGATTACCAGTTATGGTGAGGTAGCCCCACTAGAGGCGACAGCATTGTCGGCCCAAGTGTCGGGAGAGGTCGTGCAGTGGCACCCTAACTTTGTCGCAGGCGGCATGTTCAAGCGTGGTGAAGTCATGTTTACCATTGAAAAAGACAGCTACGAAGCGGCGTTATGGCAAGCAGAAGCTGAAGTATCTCAAGCACAAGCGGCATTAATTGAAGAACGTGCGCGGGCAGAAGTTGCCAAAGAAGAAGCAAAGCGTTTAGACAAAACCAAAGTAACCGATCTTTATTTACGTAAACCGCAATTATTAAGTGCCGAGGCTAACCTTAAATCGGCAAAAGCGCGTTTGAAAATCGCGCAGCGTGATTTAGCTAACTGCGAAGTTACCACACCATATGATGCATTGGTGGTATCACGCAATATTGGTGTAGGGCAATTTGTGGCACAAGGCTCACAAATAGCTGTACTTAATAATATTGAATTCGCAGAAGTGACTATTCCAATCGCCGGTTTTGATACCGCTTTCCTTCCAAACGACGTTGCGGGTCTGCCTGCACAAGTGGTTTCAAGAGGTATACAAACAGTTTCTCGTGAAGGGGTGATTGCTCGTGATCTAGGCTTAGTCGATTCAGCAACGCGTATGGGACAGCTTGTTGTTCGTGTGCCAGATCCATATGGCCTAAGTTCTGATGTACCAAAACTTAAATTTGGGAGTTATGCAGAAATTAACTTCGTCGGTAAAACATTAGAAAATGTGTATAAACTGCCTCAGGATTTGGTTACCAACCAAACGGTATGGGTGGTAGATGAAGATCAAAAACTAGAACCTCGTACCGTTGCAGTTTTGCGCGAAGAAGGTGAGTTTTTCTTGATTAATAACGGCCTAAGTAATCGCGATAGCATCGTCACTACTCTGCCTGAATATCCTCAGCGCGGTATGGAAGTGAAGGTAAATTCTACTGAAGCAGCCGGCGACGCTGTCGCTGCTAATAGCCTTTAGGAGTTAGTGTATGAGCACTGTGACTAACCAGCCCGAGGGCGAACCAGTCGAACCCAAACAAACGGGTATAATCGCATTTTTTGCAAACAACTCCGTCGCGGCCAACCTGATGATGATCTTTATCATTATCATGGGAATCGTAGGCTATTTCACTATTCAACGCCAAATGTTCCCGAATATTGAAATAAACTACATCAATGTATCTGCTGTTTATCGAGGTGCTTCACCGCAGGAAATTGAAGAAGGCATCATGATCAAGATTGAGGAAGCGCTTAAAGACGTGACCGAAATCAAAAAATTGGTGGCTCGATCTTTTCGTGGTTCTGGTCGTGTTTCACTTGAGATCTATCCCGAAGCAGACCTCACCGATGTCTTAGATAAGGTCAAACTCAGAGTCGATTCAATTGCAACCTTTCCGGTCGGCATGGAACCGGTAAATGTCTCTCAGGCCGAATTTCAGCAGCAAGTGATAGAGCTTTCTCTTGTCGGCGATGTGCCGTTGACGGAATTAAAACCTTTGGCCAAACAAGTTGAAGACGACCTATTGGCACTGAGTAACGTGGCACTTGTGAACCTTAATGATCCACAAGATGAAATTGCGATTGAAGTGCAGCCTGAGCAGCTGCGAAAATACAATTTAACCCTTCAGGATATTGCAAAGGCCGTACAGCGATATTCCGCCAATATTTCTGCGGGTGAACTCAGAACGGACTCGGGCATCATCGCGGTACGTGTTGAGAATCAATATTACGACGGTGAAGAGTTTAGACATATACCGGTAAAGATTGGGGCAAATGGTGCCAAGGTGGTCTTGCAGGAAGTTGCTACCATCCGCGATGGCTTTACCGAAGGCGAGCGTTACTTCAAATACTCGGGCAAGAACGCTATCTACATGTCGGTTAACGCCACAAAAGAACAAAATATGATACCGGTGGCGGAGTCAGTGAAACGCTTTGTAGAAGAGCGTAATAAAACCTTACCTGATGGTTTAGAGCTAAAAATACTGGTGGATATGACCTACTACCTGAACGCTCGATTGGACATGATGCTGAAGAATCTGTTCCAAGGTTCTATTCTAGTGGCATTGATGTTGACCATCTTCTTGCGCTTTAGGTTGGCGTTTTGGGTAATGGTTGGCCTACCTGTCTGCTTCTTGGGCGCGGTGATGTTGATGCCGGTATTCTCTGTGAGTATCAATATTTTGTCACTATTCGCCTTTATCATGGTACTTGGGATCGTGGTCGATGACGCCATTGTCATAGGAGAGAGCGCTTACACCGAAGTCGAGAAAAAAGGTGGTGGTGTTGAAAATGTGGTAAGGGGGGCGAAGCGAGTGGCAACGCCAGCAACCTTCGGTGTATTGACCACTATTGCCGTGTTCTTACCCTTCACACAGGCAACTGGACCCCAAGGTTCGTTCTTTTACAATATCGCGACCGTGGCCATTTTGTGCCTTGTGTTCAGTTTGATTGAATCTAAATTGATTCTACCCGCCCACATTGCGCACACTAAATTTTCTGAAGTGAACCCCAACTCTTGGAGAGCAAGATTTAACAAACGTTTTTTCGGTTTCGTGAATGGCCCATACCGTCGCTTTATTGAAACTTGTACCGAGTGGCGCTGGACAGTGTTAATGAGTTTTATTGCATTACTTATGACCAGTATTGGTTTGATTATGGCGAATCATGTGCGTACCGTGCCAACGCCTGCTGTACCGCATGACTTCCCAAGTATTCAGATAGAGATGAATGAAACAGTATCTGACATGGCTACCATTGAAGCACTACAGATAATGGAACGCATCATTTATGACGTCGATCGACAAATTGAAGCGGAAACTGGACAGGCGATGGTTCGGGATTTATTGGCATTTAACAACAGCCGCAATGAAGGTCGGATTGTAGTGCCACTAGTGGACGAGGAATTGCGTCCCTTTGACGCCTTCGAATTGTCGCGTCGCTGGCGCGCAGCCATGCCAGATATTCCAGGCCTGAAGTCGATTACTATTCAAGCTGACGTAAATCACAGCGGCGATGGTGGTGAATTTGGCTACCTATTGTTTGGTAGTGACATTGATACACTAAACGCCGCTGGTCGTCAGTTTATTACTATGTTGCAACAGCAAGAGGGATTGTTCGAAATAAGCTCGACTATTGACCCTGCGAGCAAAGAGATCCAATTAGAATTGTTGCCAGTGGCTTACGATTTAGGATTGGATTTAAGTAATATTGCGCGTCAAGTCGGTGACAGCTTTTACGGTGGCGAAGCACAACGTGTAATCCGCGATGGCGAAGAAGTGCGGGTAATGGTGCGTTATCCCAAGCTGACTCGCGAGCGTTTTGCGGAACTTAAATATGCGGTGCTTACGACGCCGGCAGGTGAAGAAGTCATGTTGGGCGATGTAACGCGCTTGAGAGAAGAGCCAGGTATTAGCTACATTCGCCGTGAAGGTGGTTATCGCAGTGTTTATGTATGGGGAGCAATCGACGAGGAAGTCGTAGAACCCAACGAAGTCACCAAAAATATTCGGGAGAATCTTCTCCCTGAACTTAAAAAAGATTTTCCAGCGGTTAAAACTGAACTAGGTGGCTCAATCAAAGAGACCCAAGACCAGCAAAATGAACAATTACTGTTTTTCTTTGCCGGTATGATGATGGTTTATATCTTATTAGCTGTTCCTCTTAAGAGTTATGCGCAACCAATTATCATTATGTCAGTCATCCCATTTAGTCTGACCGGTGCAATATGGGGGCATTTCTTTATGGGAATTGACCTCAGTATGATGTCTACCTTTGGGCTAATCGCCGCCGCGGGGGTGGTGATAAACGACAGTCTGGTAATGACCGATTTTGTCAATCAACATAGAAGGGCTGGGCATTCCATTAAACAAGCAGTAATAGAGGCAGGTTGCGCACGTTTCAGAGCGATTACCTTGACTTCCATTACAACGTTTGTGGGCGTGTTACCCATTATGTTTGAAACTAGCTTACAAGCAAGATTTGTGATTCCAATGGCTACAGCGCTGGGTTTTGCAGTGTTGTACGCAACCTTAGTAACTCTGATACTAGTACCTAGCCTGTATATGATACTAAACGATTTAGGCAATGGTTTTGGCGCGGCAAGACGTGGTATCGCCAACCTCATCCAACGCATTGTCCCGCGTAAAAGTGCGGCCAGTGCGCGAATGATTGATTAAGTTTCATCGTTTCTGAAAAGGGCAGCTAACTAGGCTGCCCTTTTATTTGCAGCCGATATATTTTAGTTGAATGATCGCCGCTAACTCTCTGAATTGGTTCGCTTACTGCCATTAGTTAGACTTGCGGTTAATCAAGGTTGGGTTTTTGTGATACGAGTCATAGTTGGAACCATTCACCCTGTTGATATAAATTATTCTACGGCAGAATAGCGCAAACCCTTGTGTTCCTTGGCTTCGGCCTTATAATCCATGCCAATCAAATTGTAACTTTAATCTAAGGGAATTACCCATGAGCTTGAATGCCGTACCTGCTGGTAAAGATTTACCAGAAGAAATCAATGTAATCATTGAAATCCCAGCCCACTCAGATCCGGTTAAATATGAAGTGGACAAAGAGTCTGGCGCCATTTTTGTTGACCGTTTCATGGCAACACCAATGCACTACCCAACTAACTACGGTTATGTTCCGCACACTTTGTCTGACGACGGTGACCCGGTTGATGTATTGGTAATCACACCGTTTCCACTGTTGGCAGGTTCTGTTATTCCTTGTCGTCCTGTTGGTGTGCTAAACATGACGGATGAATCTGGTGAAGACGCTAAAGTGCTAGCAGTTCCTAAAGACAAGCTATCTACACTTTATCGCGGCATTACTGAGTACACGCAAGTATCTGAGCCACTACTTAAGCAAATCGAACATTTCTTTGCACACTATAAAGACTTAGAGCCAAACAAATGGGTGAAAATCCAGGGTTGGGCTGACAGCGAAGCGGCTAAGAAAGAAATCACTGACAGTGTTGCTCGCTATGAAGCGGCACCGGAAAAGCCTGCTTTCTAAGCGAGCTGATTCACAAAAAAACGCCGCTTATGCGGCGTTTTTTATTTTCAGCCCTAAACCACCTACTTCAGTAGGTGGTTATCATTCATGAAAGGGCTTTGCCCGTAAATCTACCCATGTTAAATGACCTATCGAT
>WKFJ01000016.1 GCA_014872785.1 Alteromonadaceae bacterium | reverse complement strand
CACTGATCCAGATGCCTTGCAGGCGGCAAATTTGGATAATGTCCCCGTACTAGGCTCAGGAATGAGTTTGAATGCCAATTATGCTTTTTTTAATAAAGGTGATGTCACCGTAAGTGGTATGTTAGGACTTTACATGTGGGAAGCCGAGTTAAGTTCTGTCGCAAATGGTAATGTACTTAATAAAGATGTCGATGGGACCGACTTTACCCTTGGGTTGGGAGCCGAATATAACTTTAATGAGCAGGTGAGTAGTTATTTGAAACTACAACGCTATCAGCTCGACCCTAACGATGTAAATGAAGTGCAAGTGGGTATATCTTATCGGTTTTAGACCGCAAAAAATCTACAATTTTGAAAACCAGCTTCATCGCTGGTTTTTTTATGTGTTTTCATTTTTTAGTGAGTAATGGTTATCTTGACGGTTACACCACTTGGCGAACAGTGACCCGGTGATATTCAGCCAGATGCTGAAAAAGATCCCGGGCAGAGCGGACGCGGCCGAAAAATACTTTAAAGCGAGCGCAGTTGCCATCGCAGAGTTTTGCATACCCACTTCAATAGCAATGGTGCGACAGGTCTTCGCATCCTGATGCAAGCCCTTGGCAATGCCATACCCCAACAGCATGCCTATTATGTTGTGTAACAGCGTTGCTACCCCAACTATTAACACTGTTGCTTTGATGTTGTTTGCATTGAGTGACAAGACAATCGCGATAATCAACAAGATCACGAGCACAGCAAACTCCGGGATAAACTTGTTGTAGCTGGTCAGTTTGGCTGCGAGAAAATAGTTAAGCAGCATGCCGAGAGCAATGGGCACTAGAATAATTTGCACTAGACTGTAGAGCATCTTTTCTGCTGGAACGTCTACATTTGTGGCTGTTAGCAGCGAAAGAATCAATGGCGTTAGCACGATGCTAAACAAGGTGGAAAAGGCCGTCATACTGATAGACAACGCTACGTTTCCTCGTGCGAGGTAGGTGATAACGTTTGAGGCTACGCCACCTGCTACACTGCCCAGTAAAATCATACCGACTGTAAGTTCATCATCGAAAGCAAATATTTTGCTCAGGCCAAGCGCTACCAGCGGCATTACTGAAAACTGTAAAGTCAGCCCCAGAAGCAGAGCTTTCCAGGAACTGCCCACTTGCACAAATGAACTGAACTTTAGTGTTAATCCCATAGTAAGCATAACTAGCATCAACATGGGCACTATTGCAGATTTTAGAGGTTGGAATAGGTTGGGGAATAAGGATCCGAGCAGTGCAGCCAAAGGTGCTAACAGAAAAAAGTATCTAGATAACATAATGTGTTTACTAAGTTGGGTAGCCCACTTTACCTTGTTTAGTCACCCATTTCAGCGAATTCGATAAGTTGCAATAGGGACAAGTTAGCGTCTAGGCTTTATCTTTAATCGGTTAATTTAATTTATTACAGGTGCTACATGGGTTCATTGAAAACATCGATAACACGCAACAAGGTGAATACGTTTCTTAGCGTTGCCATGTTATCTGCTATGCCACTTGCCTCACAGGCAAATACACCACTGGATTGGCAATCTAAGGGATGGGAATTGGTTTGGCAAGATGAATTCAATGCCGGTAAATTGGATTTTAATAATTGGAGTATCGAGACCAACTGCTGGGGCGGTGGTAACAAAGAGCAACAGTGTTATACGGATCAAGAAAAGAACTTCGTATTTGAGGACGGTATCCTTAACATAGTGGCAATTAAAGAGGATTACACTGGTTACGCGCAGTTACCCAGTTGGGATGATTTTGACCCCGAGAAAAAAGCCACGTTGCCGTTTACCTCTGGCCGTATTATCAGTAAAGACAAGGCAGATTTTAAGTACGGTCGAATGGAAGCTCGAGTGAAGATGCCGAAAGGACAAGGAACCTGGGCGGCATTTTGGATGCTGCCTACTGACAACGTGTACGGCGGTTGGGCGGCCTCAGGCGAAATAGATATATTAGAAGCGGTTAATCTGCACGCGCAATCAGACTCACCAGGAGCCAAGCCTGGCGACCCTGAAGTCAAAGTTCATGGCACTCTACATCACGGTGGTGGTTGGCCAATGAACGTTCACTCGGGAACCTCGTATACGATTCCCGATGGCGTAAGCCCGGCAGAGAGCTTCAACAATTACGCGGTGGAATGGGAAGAAGGCGAAATACGCTGGTACGTTAATGATGTTCATTATGCCACGCAAAGAGCTGAAGGCTGGCATTCTTGGTACAAGGATAATAACGGTGAGAAAAAAGAAGTGGGCGGCAACGCACCATTCGATCAACCTTTTCACTTAATTTTTAACTTTGCAGTAGGTGGAACCTGGCCTGAAGCTACAAATGAGAAGGGCTTAGATAAAACCGGATTTCCCAAAAACTTTGCTATTGATTGGGTTCGTGTTTATCAGTGCAGCAAAGACAAAGAAACGGGTAAAGGCTGCGGATCAATTTCACCTGATGCCAAACTAGTGACCTTAGGCGGTCACTAAGCAAATCGCGCAAAAAAAGAGGTTCCACATGGAACCTCTTGAATTATATCGATATTTTTCACCAATCTAAGTTGGCCTCACTAACATGTGTTCAAGCTGATATTCCAAAATAGGTTTGCTCACCTGAACGCACTTTTCACCTTCTTTAATTAACTCTTCAGCACGGTCGAATTCCATAATGCCGTATTGTGCTAACTTGGGTTGTAAAAGGAGATCGGGTGGTTCGCCAGCCAGTCGAGAACGAGTAATTCGATCTTGCATAATATCAATACAGCCCGACATGACGGCAAAAAGGTCGGGCGTTCTTCGCTTTTCTTCTTGCTTGTCTTTGAAACCTTGAATGGCTTCCTTGCTGTGAATCATTAACTGCTCGAATATATTGGGGCCTTTGGCTATCTCATGCTCCTGATGATAGTCGAGCGGTTGAGTTTGAGCGGATGCTGCCTCTAATTGCTCCATTTTAGCTTCCAGGCTGACATTATTTGCTTGTGCATCAGGTTCATTGTTTTGAGTGAGCAGTGCCTGTTGATTAGCGGCAATTTTATTTGACTTGTCCGAGTTTAAATCGACGGCAATCACAAAATCTGCACCAAGTGCGCGGCATAGCGTAACCGGGATAGGATTGACGGTCGCGCCATCAACCATCCAGCGTCCTTCATGTAACGCAGGTGCTAATATGCCGGGAATCGCACAGGAACTTCGAAGTGCGTCTTTTATCTTGCCTTTGGTAAGCCAAGCTTCACGACCGCTCATCAAGTCGGTTGCCACTGCTCCATATGGCATATGCAAATCCTCGAATGTGATGTCTCCAATGGTATCGGCGATTTTCTCAAACACTTTTTCGCCACTAATTAATCCACCACGGCCTAGTCCCCAATCCAACAACCCTAAGACTTGCCAGTTATCCAACCCCAATACCCATTCTTCAAGGTCTTTGAGACGATTACTGGCTACCGCTGCGCCAACAAGTGCCCCAATTGACGAACCGGTAACGACATGTGGCGTAATACCATAACGAGCAAGTTCATTGATTACACCTATGTGTGCCCAACCTCTGGCTGAACCACTGCCAAGCACTAAACCTAATTTCATAACGACCTTGTTTTGAATAAAAATGTGTAATTAGCTTATCAGAATCAACTAGAGCCTGTTGATATTTGCAGTATTATTTTGCAGCAGTTTGTTTGGTATTTGTAAAAGGCAGAGTCTTTGTAGTGTAGTTGCTCTACATAAAAAGGCGATAACCCAGTAGAAATACCAAACAAGCGCTGCCAGAAGGGTTCTTCCTGAGCGCCTCCTGCTCTTTGTTATTGCTTTTTGACTTAGCCCGCTAGGCCTGCAAAGCAATGTCGCGATCAGAAAGCGCTCAGACTGAACAAAACTTATACCGCAAAGATCAACAGGCTCTAGCTCAAGAGTGTTTTATTTGTGACAAGTTTCAACAAAATACAGCGCTTAGCTAGCTAGTTTGTCTGCGATAATGCGCCACACTTTGCCATTGATACCCAATCCAAGGTGAGAACTAAAAACCTCGATGTTATCGGCTTGTGGGTTGTATCTATCAAGTGATGCTTTCCAGCCTACGATGCCGTCAGACTTACTGTAAATCGATGTAATTGGTTGCGTAATACCCAACAAGTTTCGTTCGTGGATTTCACGTTCAATTTGGTCGATATCTAAGTTGTCATTGCGCTTGAAGTTATTGCCAAAAAAAGTGTATTTTGGTCCGCCGCTGATTGGGGTTCCCATGGTGATCACTTGCTTTACTTTCTCTGGGTGCAAGCGAGCTAACTCACGACTGATAACGCCTCCCAAACTCCAGCCAACCAGCGACACGGGTTGTTCATAGTGCTCGTACAGTTCGCTTAAGATGAGCGAGACGCGTTCAACATCTTGTCTTACGTTTCCTCTATTACGTCCCAATTTCCAATCGTGAGCGTTATGCCCAATCTTATTAAGAAATAGTTTTAGTGGACGCATCGATAATTCACTGGTCATATAGCCGGGAACCAACATGACTGGCGCACCATTTCCACGACGAGCAAATATCAGGTGCGGGGAATACAGTAGAACGCTCAGCCAATCGAGAGGTGCGCGTGCTTCGAGTGCAGTCAGGAGCTTCGTTGGTGGCTGGCATACTGGTGGTTGTGCAGGGGGCAAGGGCTGTCTCCAGTCAAGAATTAACATCATTTTAGATGCTGTTTGAGGCTACAGATCAAAAATAACGCGACTAATGATGTGACTAAATGCCACATTGCTAGGCAGTTAACTTTTAGGGCACACTATGGGCTCTTTATTGCAGAGGGAATTAAAGTGCGCTCTATTTACCGGATTTCGACGTGGCTACACAAATGGGCTGGACTGATTCTAGCCATACAAATTTTATTATGGATTGCTGGCGGCGTTGTGATGAGTGTGATCCCTTTGGAAAAGGTGCATGGCAAGCACGTTGCAAACAAACAATTGCCTATTACCACCGTAAAAGATGACTACCAATATCCGCTAGATAGGTTACTTACTAAGCTCGATGGGCGTATTAAAAAAATAACTTATGGACAGTTGTTATCCACGCCAATCTACACTATCGAAACCGAGGAGAAACAGTGGGTTTTTGACGCGCAAAGCGGCAATCAAATTCAAGCGTTAGAGCAAAGCATTATTAACGAATTGGCGTTGACTCATTATATTGGTGACGGTGAGTTACGCGCACTGGAAATAGTTGATGCGCCTGCAGAGGCATCTGGGATAAAAAGCGATGTATGGCGCGCAGATTTCACTGACGCCATAAATACCAGCTTATATTTTGAAAAAGACAGTGGTGCGCTGCTAAGAGTACGCAGTGATCTGTGGCGAGTTTTCGATTTTTTCTGGATGTTACACATCATGGATTATGAAGAACGCGAAGATTTTAATAATCCTCTACTTATATCCTTCGCCATATCTTCATTACTATTCACCTTGACCGGATTTGTGCTGCTGTTTAGAACCTTCAAACCTAAAGTGCGCGCATTCATGCGCTAATTGCATTGGAAGTGATAGAGGTGCCTTGCCTATTGGTACCAGTGAGATTGGACTTAGCGTGATCTGTTATAGGGCGTTACAGTTTTTGGTAGTGGTTTAGTGCAAAAACTCATAAACTTAGCGCCAGATAATAATAACAAGGTGCGCACAATGACGCTTCGACATAGTTTCATCATCGCTTGTACTTCAATACTGTTAACCGCTTGCTCAAAACCAGTTTCCGAAATCAACACGTCTTCTGAAATCGACAATTCTGCTGAAACAGCGCAATTGAGTCAAAGCACCCAATCCGAAACTGCTGTGGCACAAGAGGATCAGATTGAAGTCGGTCGAGACTATCACTCATTGTCAAATCCAGAACAAATTGTAGTGAAACACGTTAGCCTAGACTTAGCCGTCGACTTTGACGCGAAACAATTAAAAGGTTCTGCCACGTTGGACGTGGAACGTGTGGAGCCGACAGCAAACCAATTGATCCTCGATACGCGCGAATTGAGTATTTTAGGCGTGACCGCTGACGGTGCCGACGTGCCCTTTGAAATGTTGCCAACCGATGTTCATTTGGGGACGCCGCTGAGCATTGAGCTACCTAAAGGTATTAATCGAGTTACTGTGCAGTACACGACGTCCCCAGACGCCTCTGGTGTACAGTGGTTGACGCCTGAACAAACGGCTGAGAAAAAGCACCCTTTCTTGTTTACCCAAGCGCAAGCCATTCACGCACGCAGCTTTATTCCTCTGCAAGATACCCCGTTGGCACGTATGACCTATGACGCTGTCATCAGAACGCCTAAAGAGCTGCTCGCAGTGATGAGTGCCGCAAATGATCCGGACACAGAGCGCGATGGAGTTTATGAATTTACTATGCCACAACCCATCCCTTCCTATTTGATTGCTTTGGCAGTAGGTGATTTGCAGTTTAAAGCGATGGGTGAAAGAACTGGAGTTTATGCTGAAGCGAGCTGGTTAGAACGCGCAGCCAAAGAATTTGAAGATACGGAAAATATGCTCATCGAAACTGAAAAACGCTACGGTGAATACAGCTGGGGCCGTTACGATTTACTTATTCTTCCACCTTCGTTTCCCTTTGGTGGCATGGAAAATCCGCGTCTGTCTTTTATCACGCCAACTGTCATTGCCGGGGACAAGAGTTTGGTGGCGTTAATCGCCCACGAATTAGCGCATTCATGGTCTGGCAATACAATTACCAATGCCACTTGGAGAGATTTGTGGCTGAACGAAGGTTTCACCACTTACCTTACCTATCGCATTATGGAATTCATCTACGGCTCCGAACGCTATGAAATGGAGCTCGTACTTGGCGCTCAGGATTTGCAAGCCGCGATTGACAATCTGCCTGCGAAAGATCAAAAACTCGCAATAGACCTGCGTGGACGCGATGCTGATGACGTGTTCAGTAATATTCCCTACGAAAAGGGCGCGCTTTTCATACGAGAGCTAGAGCAAAAAGTTGGACGAGAAAACTTTGATATATTTTTACTGCAATACTTTCAGGACTTTGCTTTTGAAAGCATTACCACTGAACAGTTCATCGATTACTTGGATACCACGCTGCTGAAAGATCACGCCGAGCAGCTTGATCGCGAGCGTATCATGCAGTGGATTTTCGAACCAGGCGTACCCAAAGGTGCTCCGGAAGCTGATTCTGATGCCTTCATTGTGGTTGATGAAGCGAGAGACAAATGGTTAGCCGGCGACCTAGCAGCAACTGCTATCGACACCAAAGACTGGAATTTCCATCAGTGGAAATATTTTTTAGACAACTTGCCAAATCAGCTCACTCATGATCAGTTAGATGAACTTGACGATGCTTTTGCGTTTACCCAGCATCCAAATAATGAAATTGCCCATGTTTGGCTTTTACACAGTATTTATAATTGGTATGAGCCTGCATTTGAGCGCCTATACGATTACCTTACTAGCATTGGCAGAAACAAGCTCGTAAGGCCCTTATATCAAGCATTATCGGCAACTGAAGAAGGTAAGAAGTTCGCTCAAAAAGCTTTTGCAGAAGCCAAGTCTGGCTATCACCCGCTGACTATTCGCGCAAATGAGGGTTACGTTCAGTAACCCAAACGCGATTTCAGCTATCACTTGCATAATTAGGAGAAGAGCTTGCGTCGGTTAGTGTTAGTTTTGTTAATGCCGTGCGTCGTGTTGAGTGCATGTCAGCCAGCTCAACTGAAATTTGAGCGTCAAGTTAAGACGACTTTAGAGCGTCAGGCTGATATGGCCTATGTTGTCTATCAGGACGCTTGGACGCTTAGTAAACGCTTAAGCTCTATTATTCGCCTATTTGTTGAGGAACCCACTGTTTCGCATATGGTTGCGGCGCGAAAGGCTTGGCTCAACGCTCGTGAAACCTATTTACTCACACGTGTCTATCGATCTGCGATAAATAATCTCGAACAGGATGCGAAGCAAGAGGATTTAAAACAGGCCTACACTCGCATTGACGGCTGGCCAATAAAAGAAGCGGCAATTGACTATGTAGCAAACGATATCGATGGCGATGTAGGCTTTCCCTTAGTGTTGGGAGGCAAGCCTTTTAACCTTATTGCTGCCGATGAAGCATTACCTGCGTTGAATAGTACCGTTTTGGCGGAACTGCAAAACAAGCAAGAGCAAGTACTTACCGGATTCCACGTAATAGAGTTTTTATTGTGGGGACAAGATTTAAATCAAGATTTGACCGCAAACCCGATAAGAGATGCGTCTCCTGGTCAGCGCTCGTTGGCAGATTATTTTAGTGCGCAAGAACAAGGTCTTTGTCGATCGGGCGATAAGGTTGTCGCATTTAAAGTTTGCCAGCGTCGCGCTGAGTTATTGGTGGTGGTTGCGGATTTATTGGTTGATGATTTGTACAACATTATGAGCGCCTGGGAACCAGAACAAGGTGTATTTCACAATGCCCTCAATGCCCAGCCGCAAACAGGTTTACTGGCCTTGCTCGATGGTTTTGCAGAGCAGTTACAACAAACAACCCTTTTAGTTGAACCGCTAGAGGCGAGTCAGGAATGGGAAGAGTCTGATTTTAGCGACAATACTCACCGAGATATTGTGCTGCCAATAAAGGGGTTAGAAAATGTTTATCGAGGCAGTTACAAACAGCTTAATAGTGAAATGTTTGAAGTTGAAGGTCTGCAAAAATTAATATACTCATTACAACAGGCCGAGCTAGCAGGGCGTTTTGAGCAACAATTACAAGACACCGCGGGCTCGTTGCTAATGTTCGACATCTTGGCAAACAGCGGTACCCCATTCGATATGCAAATACAGACTAAGCACGGCCAAGAGAATATTGCTGCTGCCAAACAATCACTTACAAAGATGGTAGAAATATTGCGCGAAATGCGCGCTATATTTACTAATGCCTTTGTATCCTCATGATATGAGTGATGTGACGGAATTACTTACACCTTTGTAAGAGATTTCGTAAAGCCTTGTACGTTTATCATAAGCCATCAATAAATGTGTTTAATTGCTACAAATTGACACATTTCTAGATTCGCTGAATTTACTTATAAAAATTAGGGGCTTAGCTAAATCCTTTAGGAACTGGTCATACCTTGAATGAAATTTAAGCAACATTTTACTTACATTTTCCCAGTTTCAGTTACAAATTGACGCATTTAACCGCAATTAATTTCGACTATTCTCAGAACTGTTCCAGTTAGTATTCTGCATAGTGTAGTAGCAGAAGGAAACCGTAAGTACCAGGAGTGTTGTTGTGAAGTTGCTACTCGTTGATGATTCCCGTGATGACCGCATTTTAGTTGAACATGCTTTGCTTTACGCCAAGTTTCCCGTTGAGTTCAATTGGGTACAGTCAGTAGAAGAGGCGAACGAAACGCTTCTAAAGGAAAATTTCGATACCGTTATTTTGTCTGCTCAGATCCCAGGCTGGGATTCGATGGAGCTGCTCTTAGACATTAAAAATCACGCAGGCGAAAAGCAAACAGCGATTGTGATGCTAAGTGATGTTGATAACCATGATTTAGCGCTTAAATGCATTCGAAGCGGTGCTCACGACTTCATTATCAAATCGGATATTTCAGCAAAGCGCCTGCAGCGAGCCGTCATTCATGCTACCGCACGGAGCGAGCTGGAACTAAAATTGCGCCAAAGCTATGAGCGTGTGAAATTCCTTGCCGAACACGATGCACTGACCTGCACTTCTAACCGCTATATGTTCGATATGTCGTTGCAAAACGCCGTTGAACTTGGCCAATTGCAGCATACTTGTGTTGGTCTGGTGATCATCAATCCCGACAGATTCAAATTCATCAACGATACCTATGGTCATGAGGCAGGTGACGCGGTATTGGTAGAATTGACGTCGCGCTTAAAAGCTATCTTGAAACGCGATGAGCAGCTTTTTAGATTAGGTGGGGATGAGTTCGCTATCCTTTTGACTAACTTAGCCTATGCGCATTTAGGTGGCTTGCATCAGCGTATTAACGAAGCGTTAAATGCTCCGATGCAAATAGGTGAATTCGAAATTAAGTTGACCCTGAGCTTAGGTGTTGCTTTCAATCCACAAAACTGTGATTCGGCGTCGTCTCTACATCGTTGTGCTGATATAGCAATGTTCCGCGCAAAACAACTAGGTGGCAATACCATTTGTTTTGTAGATGACGATGCGCAAGAGCAATTTAAGCGTCGTTTTAACATTGAGAACGAACTGCAAAGAGCAATTGAAAATGATGAGTTTGAGCTGCATTTCCAACCGGTAATGTGTTCCGACAATATGTCATTGGAAAGCTGTGAAGCCTTGATCCGGTGGAATCATCCAGAAAAGGGGTTGGTGTTCCCTGATTACTTTATTGAAGTAGCTGAGGAAACGGGGATGGTGGTAGAACTTGGCCGCTGGATCATCGAATCCGCCTGTGCTCATATGGCGAGATGGCAACGACATAAGCCTGTCGACTTTGTTATGGCGATCAATATTTCGCCTCAGCAACTGAACGACAAACATCTCGTTTCTTTCCTGGACAAAAAACTCTCTGAGTACGGATTGCGACCCCAACAGTTCGAATTAGAAATTACCGAAACAGTCTTACTTCGCGATACACCTGAGGTGTTCAATAACTTGCAAACATTGATTCACAGAGGGTTTGGTATAGCGTTGGATGACTTTGGAACAGGTTACTCTTCAATACAGCACTTACACTCATTCCCTATTTCTACAGTGAAGATAGATCGCTCATTGATGCCGACACCTACCAGCACCAAGAAATCCCTCTCATTGCTGAAAGGGTTGATGTCGATGATTAAATCGATGGATTTGTCGATCGTGGCTGAAGGTATCGAAAACTTAGGTAATGCCAATCTATGTCGTGACTTGGGGGCGGATAGATTACAAGGCTATTTCTTCAGTAAACCGCTACCAGCCAATACATTTGAGCAGGATTATCTGTATACCCGAAGAGCTCGCCAAGTCGCTGTTTAATTCAAGTGCCAGTCGGGAAAGGATTCCACTGATTGTGCATTGGGAAAGTCGCGATAAAAGTTCTTAATCGCCTGCTTCTCGTGAGCGCGTAACATCGTCAGTTCTTCACCTGCAAGGATGGTTTTAGCTGGATGGCAGCTTACTTTGGTCTCAGGCATAAAATGTTTCATCCACAAGAACGCTCTTTGAAAATGGAAGTCAGACGTAACTAGGTTGATTTCGGTGTTAGGAACTTCAGCCAGTGCCGCTTGAGTAAATTTGCCATCTTCATAAGTATTTCGACTTAACACATGTGGTTCGAACATTTCTTTGGGTACACCAAACCGGCAATATAGCGCTTTAAGTGTTCAGCATGTGGCTCGCAAGTCGTATTGAAATTCTCGCCAAAACCTCCTGTGCAGACAATTGGTATGGGATGAGCGTGATACAACTGCACGGCCTTTTCACAGCGCTGCTTAGCGACCGGTAATAGCTCTCCAGAAGCATCATTTTTATACCCCAGTACAAGTATCAATGACGTATTAATTGGCACTAGTAGTTCCATTTACGATTGCCGAAATCAGGGCAACGCTGGCAGATACTCCGCACATTGTCAGTAATAGTGGGCGAAAACGACTGTCGACCCAAGCTTGCAGCCGTTTACCTAAGAAAAATCCAGCTAATGCACAAGGCAGAAAACTGATGCTTTCCCATAGCAGTTGCCAAGTGAATAATCCGGCGAGTACGTAGCCAATCAAACTTACGATACAGCTAAATACGAAATATACCGCGAGATTTGCGCGCGTGTGATTGCTCTTGGAGTGTTGCATTACCAGTGCCATAGGCGGACCACCTATACTGGTTGTTGTACCGGTTATGCCTGATACAAAACCGGCAATCCCCATATTGGTTGGATTTGCGGCGAAAGGTTTTGCCCACAATGATATGACTATGGTGAGAAACACCATCAATGCGATACCAATTTGCAAGAACATTACAGGCATGATGATAAGTAGCCACGTACCGACAACGGTACCTGGAATACGCGCGATCATCGGAGATACTAGTTCACTCCACTGAATATCTTGGCGTAAATGCCAAGCGTTACTCAAACTCAAAAACAACGCCATAATCGCCATTACATAGGGCACCCATTGCGGTGCAATCATGACGATGATGGGAGCCGCTACAATTGACATACCAAATCCGATTGCGGTTTGTATCGTGCAACCGATGAGTAGCACTAAGGCTGATATGATCCAAGTGAGTTCCATTGAGAGGGGAGTTTCCCGTGGCCGTGTTTGAAGCTATTATGGTAAGCGATTTCAATATCAGATGGTACGAGACATTTAGTGGGAAACTTCAACGGATTGGTATTAGCAGCCGGAAAGTCAAGCCGTATGCAACAAGATAAAGCGGGGTTGCTGCTACCTTGTGGCACCACGATGTTGCAGCGTACTATAGCTCAGTTGCTGGATGCCGGCGTAAAAAATGTCATCGTGAATAGCCATTTACCGATTCCTTCCAATGTTGTGAATGCTCAAGATGACGGCAGTTTACTCGGTCCGGTGGCAGGGATTCATGCGGCGCTGAAACAGAATCGGGATACTCCACTGTTAGTGTTACCTATCGATATGCCATGGTTGCAGCAAACTTGTTTACAGCGCTTAGTCGAAACTGCGTATGAGAATCGGGTGTCTACATATTTTGATGATCAGTGCTTACCCCTGTTAATTTGGCAGCCAGAGGCATTGTTGCAAGAACTGGAAGTGTTAAAGCTGACTGACAATGCGCCTTCCGTTTGGCGACTTACCAAGCTAATCGATGCCAAGAGCATTGAGCATCAGGAGCCAATGCGTTTACGCAATACCAATACGCCTGTGCAGTGGCAAACTTTTATAAGCGAATATGAATCAATACGCGAAAAATAACACTCAACTCCAGTGCAATCGCACCTCATTAGTGCAATATTAGCCATCAAAGAGCAGTTCGCTGAACATAACTATCTGTTAAATAAAGAGTAAATTAGTTGGTTTGGTTTTTGCGTAGCCTTCTCTTCAACAATTTTTAATGCCGGTTATGAATAAGGATCAACAAACCTTACACGTCTTATTAATCGACGATGATGCCGAAAGAGCCACTGCACTGTCTGCTGCGCTGGATAAATCTCGCTATCAGGTTTCACACTTAGTGGGTTCAGAATCTTCGTTATTAAAAGAAGTAGATAGTCGACAACCAGATATCATCATTATCGATGTGGAATCTCCGGATCGCGATATTTTAGAGAGCTTGCATACCCTCAATACCGTCAACCCTAAGCCCATTGTGATGTTCTCTGAACAGGAAGACACCCAATTAATAAACCAATCTACGCGTTCTGGAGTGAGTGCTTATGTCGTCGGAGCTGATGTTAGCAACAGCAAAGTAAAAACGATTCTTGATGCCGCAATTGCGCGCTTCGATCAAATGCAGCAGTTGCGCGACCAATTAGAAGAATCAAAGCGGCAGCTAGCATCACAAAAGGTGATCGATCAGGCCAAAGTCCTCTTAATGGAAACCAAGAAGATATCGGAAAAAGAGGCCTACCAACACATTCGCAAGATTGCCATGGATAACGGCCAGCGTATGGATCAGGTGGCAAAAAACATCATTGCCATCATTCGAACCCTAACGGCGTGAGCAAGGAGACACGATGAGTTCACTAGAAAAAACACAATTAGCCTTAGGGTTTATGCCTTTATCAGACTGTGCTCCTTTGGTTGTTGCAAAAGAGCTAGGCTTTTTTCAACAACAAGGACTAGATGTAATGTTGCTTAGACAAAACAGCTGGGCAACCTTAAGAGACAAATTACACGCAGGACTGTTAGATGCGGCACAAATGCTTGCACCAATGCCGTTTGCTAGCCATGTTGGCAGTGGCGTTGAGGCGCTTCCCATGAGAGCGCCTTTTGTGCTTAGTTACAATGGCAACGGAATTACTTTGTCAAAAGCTTTATTTGATGAGGTGTGTGAGCAATTACAAATGCCTGCTGAAGAGGTGTTGCTAGAACCTGTGGCTGCGAGCACGCTTGCAGACGTGATCGCCAAAAGGGTGCAATGCGGTGAAAAACTAAAATTTGCTACGGTATTTCCATTTTCATGCCACTACTACCAACTAACACAATGGCTGGAGCAAGGTGGCATTGATCTGAAAGACGTAGAGATATCCATTATTCCTCCTTCAGGTATGGTGACTGCTCTGGCTGATAAACTGATTGATGGTTTCTGTGTTGGCAGTCCATGGAACGCGGCAGCGGTAAGATTAGACATTGGTGCCACCATACTTACTTCAAACGATATTTGGCCGGGACAACCTGAAAAGGTATTGGGCGTTACCAAACAATGGCAAGAACAACATCCTAACACGTTAAATGCCCTAACAGATGCCTTGCGCCAAGCGAGTGAATGGTTAAAACCTGTTCCCAATCGGTTTGAAGTAGCACGCTGGTTGTGCCAAGCGCAGTACCTCAATACAGAATTAGATGTGGTTGCCCCTGCGCTTATTGGTAGTTGTTTAACGAAAACCGGTGTGAAGCCTAGGGATGTTATCGATCACACCTTGTTCAGTGTGAAAGGGCAAAGTAACGAGTTGTCGATCGAGCAAGGTCAGTGGTTATTGCAACAGATGCAAGCAAATGGACACATTCCCGCAACTGCACAACACGACAAAGTGTTGGGAGAAGTTATCACCACTTAGGTGCACAGTTTTTGTGCCGTTTTGCACTGTTATGATCTGATTAATGGTCGTAAAACTTGATTGTGGTCTTGTAAGTCATTGAATAATATAAATAAAAAATTTTGGCATCCTTGATGCAATAGTCTTAGCGACAGTATGGTTTTTCTTGTCTGCGTTAGATAGGAAAAGTTAAAAAGGCAACGTAGCCCACAATTCGACATTCCTCGGTATGTCGAACTGTGGGTTTTTTTTTGGCTGAAAAAAGAGGACACACAATGTTTGACACTAAATGGTTAAGAAAACTAAAGCACGGGATATGTGTCGCCGTGTCATCCGTCACCCTAATCTCGACGTCTGTATACGCGCAAGGGGATTGGCCGGAAAAAGAAGAGCTGAAGTTTGGCTTTATTAAATTGACTGACATGGCACCACTGGCCATTGCATATGAGAAGGGTTACTTCGAGGACGAAGGTCTTTATGTAACGTTGGAAGCACAGGCAAACTGGAAAGTATTGCTAGACCGCGTTATCGACGGACAATTAGATGGTGCGCACATGCTTGCGGGTCAACCACTAGGTGCCACGATTGGATTTGGTACTCAATCACACATAGTTACTGCCTTTAGTATGGACTTAAACGGTAACGGCATCACAGTTTCCAATGATATTTGGAAAGAGATGAAGAAGAACATTCCACACGAGAATGGCAAACCGGTGCACCCGATTAAAGCAGATGCACTGAAGCCAGTTGTAGAGTCCTATCGCGAAGCTGGCAAACCGTTCAACATGGGTATGGTATTCCCGGTTTCTACGCACAACTATGAGCTTCGCTACTGGTTGGCTGCAGGTAACATCCACCCTGGTTTCTACGCACCACATAAAGGCGACATCAGCGGTCAAATTGACGCAGAAGCGCTGCTTTCGGTAACGCCTCCGCCGCAAATGCCTGCCACTATGGAAGCTGGAACCATCTATGGTTACTGTGTAGGTGAGCCTTGGAACCAGCAAGCGGTATTTAAAGGTATTGGCGTACCGGTTATTACTGACTACGAAATTTGGAAAGACAATCCAGAGAAAGTATTTGGTGTGAGCAAAGGCTGGGCAGACAAGTACCCGAATACTCACAAACGCGTCGTGAAAGCGATGATCCGTGCGGCGATGTGGTTGGATGAAAACAACAACGCCAACCGTCCAGAAGCTGTGAAAATTCTTGCCAAGCCTCAGTACGTAGGTGCTGATGCCAAAGTTATCGCTAACAGCATGACCGGTACCTTTGAGTACGAAAAAGGCGACAAGCGTGAAGTACCTGACTTCAACGTATTCTTCCGCTACCACGCGACTTACCCTTACTACTCAGATGCCATTTGGTACCTAACTCAAATGCGTCGTTGGGGGCAGATTAGCGAGCAGAAGCCAGACAACTGGTACTTCGAAACTGCAAAGAAAGTTTATCGCCCAGACATTTATGCAGCCGCAGCGAAAGACCTAATCAAAGAAGGCAAAGCTAAAGCTAGCGACTTCCCAGATTTTGCAACTGAAGATGGTTTCCGCAACCCGCAAACCCACTTCATCGATAACATCACCTATGACGGTAAACAACCGAACGAATACTTGAAGAAGTTCGCCATCGGTTTGAAAGGTCAAGACAAAATCTAAGTCGGATCTCGGTGGCTAGCGACCGGACCTGGCTAGCCATCGCATGTGTTACCACAAGGATGTGGATATTTTTTAAAAGTAAATTTAGCGAATTGCAGCAACGTTTTTCGCACAGATAATTGGAGTAGTGTCATGATCAAATCTGCATCATTGCAAAAAGTGACGTCCTTAAAAATACCGTCGCCTATGGCTAACCGCCAATGGATGGAAGGCTTACGAAACGCGATTTTGCCATTATTGGGTTTGGCATTATTCCTGGTTCTATGGAATATCGCAGCGAAAAATATCATTACCTCGTTGGGACAATTTCCGGGGCCAACACAGGTTTACGAACAAACGATTAACCTGTGGCAGGAACACAACTCGGAACAAGAAAAAGCCGCCAAGTTTTACGAACGACAAGAGCAACGAAATGCCGCTCGTCTTGAAGCTGACCCGACATATGAGCCTAGAATTAGGCCTTACACCGGGGCTCCAACCTTCTTTGACCAAATCTGGACGAGTCTTTATACCGTTTCAGTTGGTTTCATCATCGCGTCTTTGTTCGCGGTACCCATTGGTATCGTCTGCGGTTTAAGTAAATCTGCTTATGCAGCAATTAACCCGCTTATTCAATTGTTTAAGCCGGTGTCACCACTTGCCTGGTTGCCTTTGGTGACCATGGTGGTCAGTGCAGTATACGTAACTGATGACCCATTCTTTTCAAAATCCTTTTTAACCTCGGCGTTTACAGTAGCACTCTGCTGTTTGTGGCCAACCCTAATCAACACGGCAGTTGGCGTATCTAGTATCCCTAATGATCTCGTCAATGTGAGTAAAGTACTGCGTCTAAACGCGTTCGCACATGTTGTGAAAATCGTATTACCGGCGTCTATCCCCATGATTTTTACCGGACTTCGCTTATCACTAGGTATTGGCTGGATGGTGTTGATAGCCGCGGAGATGTTGGCGCAGAACCCGGGACTTGGCAAGTTCGTATGGGATGAGTTCCAAAACGGCAGTTCTGATTCGTTGGCACGTATCATGGTGGCGGTGTTGGTTATCGGAGCCATTGGATTTGTTTTAGATCGTTTGATGTTGTTGTTACAGCGCAAAGTCAGTTGGGATAAAAGCGCAAACTTGCGCTAATCGATAGCAGAAGAGCCCGGAGCATTATTATGAAAACACATTTAGAAATTTCCAATGTTGGTATCGAATTTCCAACCCCAAAAGGTCCTTTTGTTGCGTTGCAAGACGTGAATCTGAAGATTGATAAAGGCGAATTCATTTCATTAATCGGCCACTCAGGCTGCGGTAAATCAACGGTATTGAACATCGTTGCCGGTTTGTATCAGGCCACTGAAGGCGGCGTCATTCTGGAAAACAAAGAAGTAAATGAGCCGGGTCCAGAAAGAGCAGTAGTCTTTCAAAATCATTCTTTATTGCCGTGGTTAACCGCCTATCAAAATGTTGAACTTGCGGTTAAACAAACCTGCAAGCATATGAGCAAAAAAGAAAAGCAAGATTGGATTTTACACAACCTTGAGCTTGTACATATGACGCACGCAAAAGACAAGCTTCCAGGTGAAGTTTCAGGTGGTATGAAACAACGCGTTGGTATTGCCAGAGCGCTGTCAATGGAACCACAAGTGTTGCTCATGGATGAACCATTTGGTGCACTCGATGCATTGACCCGAGCGCACTTGCAGGACTCCTTAATGGAGATCCACGCAAGCTTAGGTAACACCGTTATCATGATCACTCACGACGTCGACGAAGCGGTGTTGCTTTCTGACCGTATCGTGATGATGACCAACGGCCCATCTGCCACCATCGGTGAGATTTTACCTGTCAAATTAGAGCGTCCGCGCAATCGAATTCAGCTTGCAGACAATGCGGAATACAACCATTACCGCCACGAAGTTTTGAGCTTCCTGTACGAAAAACAACGCAAAGTAGAACCTGTTTCGCCAAAGACATCGGCGCAAAAAGATGAATCTACGTCGGATGCGGCATAGGAGTAGTGCAATGAGCAACAAAATGAAAATAGTTATTGTTGGTAACGGCATGGTGGGACACCACTTCGTCGAACAGATTTGTCAAACCATGCCTGACGCAGTGGTGACTGTGTTAAGTGGTGAGCCGCGTCTTGCATATGACCGCGTACATTTGTCTGAGTATTTTTCGGGTAAAACAGCCGAAGAGTTGGCGCTGACGACGCCTGAAAATTACGAGTCACTTGGTGTTAACTTTTTCACCGACGCTAAGGTTACTCATATCGACCGTGCACTGAAAACTGTGACTACGGCATCGGACGAGTCATTCCAATATGACAAGCTAATTTTAGCGACGGGTTCTTATCCATTTGTGCCTCCTATTCCTGGCAGTGATCAAGAACACTGTTTGGTATATCGCACCATCGAAGACCTTGAAGCAATCCAGAACTCTGCCAATCAAAGTAAAGTTGGTGTGGTTGTGGGCGGCGGTCTGCTTGGACTTGAAGCGGCTAACGCACTCAAAGAAGCGGGTTTAGAAACCCATGTTGTCGAGTTTGCACCGCAATTGATGGGCGTGCAGCTCGATGCAGGTGGCGGTGCACAGCTTAAGCAAAAAATTGAAGAACTTGGTGTGAATGTACACACCAGTAAAGCAACGGAAGTTATTGCAGCATCAGAAGCAACGCGTTTTGAATTGCGTTTTAAAGACGGTTCGACCCTTGGCACTGATATGGTGCTATTTTCCGCGGGTATTCGTCCGCAAGACGCGCTTGCCAGAGAGTTTGATCTGGAGTTAGGAGAACGTGGCGGTATCGTTATCAACAATTACTGTCAGACGTCTGATGCAGATATTTATGCCATAGGCGAATGCGCGCTATGGAATAAGATGATTTTTGGTTTAGTAGCACCTGGGTACCAAATGGCACGGGTCGCCGCCAGCCATATCGCAGGAAGCGATTTGGCATTTACTGGTGCTGATATGAGCACTAAGTTAAAACTGTTGGGTGTCGATGTGGGGTCGATTGGTGACGCTCATGCCAGAACCCCAGGTGCTCTTACTTACGTTTTCCAAAATCAGGCCAAACAAGTCTACAAAAAGATTGTGGTTGATGCCGAACAGAAACACTTACTTGGCGCCGTGCTGGTGGGTGACTGCAATGAATATGATACTTTGCTGCAATATGCGTTGAATGGTATCGAACTTCCGGAATTACCTGAGTCTCTTATTTTACCGGTTGCCGAAGGCGCACCTGGACTTCCTGCAGGTAGTTTGCCTGATACCGCTACAGTATGTTCGTGTCATAACGTTGCCAAAAGCGACATTATCGAGGCAATGGACGCCGGCGCCTGCGACCTTGGCAGCGTCAAAAGCTGCACTAAGGCCAGTACTGGTTGTGGCGGCTGTGCCGCGCTACTCAAAACGGTGGTTGAGACCGAGTTAGAGAACCGTGGCGTCGAAGTGAAAAAAGATATCTGCGAGCATTTTGCTTACAGTCGACAAGAGCTTTACCACATCATTCGCGTTGAGCAAATTAAGACGTTCGAAGAGTTGTTGGACAAGCATGGTAAAGGCTTAGGTTGCGATATATGTAAGCCGACAGCAGCTTCTATTCTTGCCTCTACCTGGAATGATTACATTCTAGAAAAGCCACACGTTGGCCTGCAGGATACTAATGACCGCTATTTGGCAAACATGCAAAAAGACGGCACCTACTCGGTAGTTCCACGAATTGCTGGTGGAGAAGTGACTCCAGATAAACTCATAGTGTTAGGTGAAGTGGCCAAAGAGTATGACTTGTATTGCAAAATTACGGGTGGGCAACGTATTGACCTGTTCGGTGCAAGATTAGAGCAACTTCCTGAAATTTGGCGCAAGTTAGTCGATGCTGGTTTTGAAACAGGGCACGCCTACGGTAAGTCGTTACGTACTGTTAAGTCGTGTGTGGGTAGCACATGGTGTCGTTACGGTGTGCAAGATAGTGTTGGCACCGCGATTGACATCGAAGGTCGCTACAAAGGCCTGCGCTCCCCTCACAAAATTAAGATGGCTGTCTCTGGTTGTACCCGCGAATGTGCGGAAGCCCAGAGTAAAGACGTTGGCGTGATCGCTACCGAGAATGGCTGGAACCTTTATGTCTGTGGAAACGGCGGCATGAAGCCTCGCCACGCCGACCTGTTCGCTACTGATCTCGATACAGAAACCCTGATTAAATATATCGACCGCTTATTGATGTTCTATGTCAAAACGGCTGACCGTTTGCAGCGTACTTCAGTGTGGATGGAAAACCTTGAAGGTGGTCTTGAGTATCTACAGCAGGTCATCATCGAAGATTCTTTGGGCATTTGTGACGAGTTAGAGCAACAGATGTCGCACATTGTGGGTACTTACCAATGCGAATGGAAAACTACTATTGAAAGCCCTGAAGCACTTAAGCGTTTCCGTCAATTCGTCAACAGTCCTGACCAAGACGAAAACGTAGTCTTCGTGCAAGAGCGCACCCAAATCCGTCCTGCTACTGAGACGGAAAAACAAGAGTATTGGCAAGCTAACAAAATTCAGATTGAAACCATCGATACCGATGTCGTTGAAACTGAAGCGCTAGGTGTGGAGTAAACAGAATGAATTGGCAAACTTTGTGTAAAAGCAGCGATTTGATCGACAACGCGGGCGTATGTGCCAAGTTCAATGAAGAACAGGTTGCCTTGTTTTCATTATTCGAGGGTGAGCAACAAACCTTGTTCGCTCTTGGTAATTGGGATCCTATCGGCAAAGCAAATGTATTGAGCCGCGGTGTACTTGGCTCAATTGGCGAAGAATTCGTGGTTGCTTCACCGCTTTATAAACAACATTTTTCATTACTGACAGGAAAGTGCCTGGAAGATGAAAACGTATCTGTACCGGTTTATCAGGTGCGCATTCAAAACGATTTAGTTGAAATCGCAGCATAATCCGAGAGTTTCGATGAATTTGCCCGCAAATAACGATGTATTACTAAAGTCCTTTCCGGAATTGCGCCGGACTACCTGCCCTTATTGCGGCGTGGGGTGTGGTGTTGACGCCAAGCTGGATTTTACTTTTAACGAAGCGGGCAAAGTCTGTGGTGAGTTACTGAGCGTAACTGGCACACCTGAGCACCCTGCTAACTATGGTCGTCTTTGTGTAAAGGGCAGCAAGTTAGTTGAGAGTAATGGCTTGGATGGTCGTCTTTTGCACCCTGCTGTAAACGGTGAAAACGTCTCTTGGACGGATGCCATTAGCAAAGTTGCAGATGGTTTTAGCGATGTGATTGCCAAACATGGTAGTGATGCTGTCGCGTTTTATGTCTCGGGGCAACTCCTTACCGAAGACTATTACGTGGCGAATAAGCTGATGAAGGGCTATATCGGTAGTGCCAATATCGACACCAATTCAAGACTTTGTATGTCATCAGCTGTGGCGGGTTATAAACGCGCTTTCGGTAGCGACTCAGTGCCCTGCTGCTATGAAGACTTAGAACGCACCCAACTACTGATATTGGTTGGTTCCAACTTAGCGTGGGCGCATCCTGTACTTTATCAACGCGTTGAGCGAGCAAAGCAGCTCAACCCAGCAATGAAGATCATTGTTGTGGATCCTCGACGCACAGCCACCTGTGAAATCGCCGACTTACACTTGGCAATTAAACCTGGTTCTGATGTTGCACTGTTCAACGGTTTACTGCGTTATCTTGAGCAAACCGATAACTTGGACAGCTCCTACATCGAAAACCATACCAATGGATTTAGTGAATGCCTTGATGCTGCAAGATTGTGGTGTCCAGAGCGAGTAGCTGAGTTTTGCGATATTTCGCTTTCTGATTTGTTGAGTTTTTTCAAGGCCTGTTGCAAAAGTGATTCAGCGGTAACCCTTTACTCCATGGGGGTGAACCAATCCACCAGTGGTGTTGATAAATCAAATGCGATCATCAATTTCCATCTAGCTACGGGAAAAATTGGCAAAGTAGGCGCCGGCCCTTTTTCAATCACCGGTCAACCCAATGCTATGGGCGGTCGCGAAGTAGGTGGGCTTGCCAACATGCTGGCCGCGCATATGGATATTGAAAACGATAACCACCGAGAATTGGTGCAAAGTTTCTGGGATAGCCCGACGATTGCGAGTCAGTCGGGCTTAAAGGCTCTTGATCTGATTGAAAAAATTGAAGCCGGCGAAGTTAAGGCTCTGTGGGTTATGGCTACCAACCCTCTGATGAGCCTACCGGACCGCAATCGAGTGGCAAAAGCACTACAAAAGTGTGAGTTGGTTGTGGTGTCAGACTGCGTTGCCAGCAATGATACCTTGGCGTTTGCTCATGTTGCTCTGCCAGCCACCGGTTGGTCTGAGAAAAACGGCACAGTCACTAATTCCGAAAGACGCATCTCAAGACAACGCGGTTTAATGTGTCCTGCAGGAGAATCAAAACACGACTGGCAAATCATATGCGAAGTTGCCAAGAAAATGGGCTATAGCGGTTTTGAGTATCATAACGCCCACGATATTTTTAATGAGCATATTGAGCTTTCTGGCTTCGCTAACTATGGCACCAGAGATTTTGATATTTCTGGGCTAGGGCATTTAACGCTCAGCCAGTATGACAATTTGGCGCCTGTACAATGGCCTATTACTGATAAACAGGTTGGCGGTACCAAGCGCATGTTTACCGACGCTAAGTTTTTTACGGCAAATGGGCGCGCAAACTTTATCGCAGTTACGCCAAAGCTACCTAAACAAAGCACAGACGAGGCATATCCTTTCATACTCAATACTGGGCGTATCCGAGACCAGTGGCACAGCATGACTCGCACTGGAAAGGCGCCTGATCTGTTGCAGCATATGGAAAAGCCCGTTCTACAAATGCACCCAAAGGATGCTGAAAAGCTTTCTATAGCAGATGGAGAACTGGTGCAACTACGTGGAAAAATGCCCGGAAGTGAGGCTATATATCACTGCCAGCTCGACGCAAAACAAAGGAAGGGTGAGCTCTTTGCACCGATGCATTGGAACCGAGAGTTTGGATCACACTGCAATGTAAATGCGTTAGTCGAAGCGGTAGGCGACCCCATTTCAGGTCAGCCCGAATTGAAGCATGCGGCGGTTGCTGCCAGCCCCTGTAAATTCGAGCATTACGTCATGTTATGTGTGCGTAAGCCTCTATCTGCAGAACAATTAAATGACAAAACCGATTTTTGGCTAAAGCAGCGTTTTAGCTCGGGATATTGTTATTTACTGGGGGTAAATGATGCCCCTCAGGATTGGTGGCAGTGGCTGACAGAATTAGCCGAGTCCAGTGCTTTACCCATTAGCATACAAACACCTGCGCTATCTGGTTGGTTGACGGTAAAGGATGGTAGCGAAAGCGTAGGGATGCTGGTATGGATAAGCACCAGCTTGCCGGAAGTAAAATTGGACTGGTTTGAGCATGTATTCAGTCAATCTCGCGTTGCTGAAACCGACTATATGAGTCTGTTGCGATTTGAACCGAGCGACGAGTTTAAACAAGGCCGCTTGGTCTGCAGTTGTTTCTCCGTGCGAGAAAACACCATCAAATCAGCCATTAAAGAGGGCTGCATGAGCGTCGAACAATTGGGGCAAGAGCTGCACTGTGGAACCAACTGCGGTTCTTGTAAATCGGAATTGAGTGCGCTGATAACTGACACAAAGCGTGAACAAATAGAGGTGGTGTCACTATGAGCCTAAGTAATGTTATGCAACCCATATTACATCCTATAGCGTTTTTTAATTCGTTTAGAAAAACCGCGAACTGGCGAACATTTAAGGGCGATCTGCAGCGATTCTTTAAAAATGTGAACGATGCTGGCGAGGCGAAACGCGGTAACGGTGAAGTGTATATTTTAGGGGCAGGCCCAGGTGATCCCGAACTGTTGACACTTAAAGCTTATCGCTTACTGCAAGAGGCTGACGTGGTGTTATTCGACTGGTTAGTCACCAAAGAAATGCTGGATTTGATCCCCGCAAGTGCCATTAGACAGTTTGTGGGTAAACGCTGCGGGCAGCATTCGTGCTCTCAAGATACCATTTGTAATTTGATGTTAGAACACGCCTCGCTCGGTCGCAAAGTAGTGCGTTTGAAAGGCGGAGATCCGTCTATTTTTGGGCGAGTTAGTGAAGAATGTGAAGCGTTGGAAAAAGCCAATATTCCTTATGCCATTATACCTGGTGTAACTGCTGCGTCCGGTATGGCAGCTTACACGGGCATGCCACTAACCGATCGTAGATATGCGCAGAGCGTACGCTTTATTACCGCAACATTGAAAGACAAAGACCACGAACCCGATTGGTCAAATATGGTGGCAAATGGTGGTTCTGAGAAAGGACAGGATACTTTAGTGTTTTACATGGGTTTAAAACGCATTGCCACCATTGCTCAGCGCCTGGAGCAACACGGTATGAACCCAAATATGCCAGTTGCTGTGATTGACCAAGCAACTTGTAAAGAACAGCGCAAAGTACATGGATGCTTATCTGACATTGCCACTAAAGTAGAAATGGCGAAATTTCAGGGGCCGGCATTGTTCGTGGTTGGCGGGATTACCCAATCCCCGTTTGACGTTTCAGCTGAGCTTTTGGCCAATCGCATGGTCATTCGTTAAAGATTCACCCCAAAGGAGATTTTAAAAACCAATTTTCCTCAACAAAAAGACACTCAACAGTACAAAACTTGGTGCACGGAACCGCATAGCAGGAAACGAGTTTTGCTTCAGGGAATGAGAAAACCCCTTATGGGAAAGGGCAACTAATAAACGACCCGTAGACGTTTAATCATCTGCCAAGGTCGCATAACAAACACTTTTTAAAGAGGAACACACAATGCGTACTTCAACAAAAATATTGCCATTAGCTATCGCTATGGCGTTCGGTTCTGTTTATGCGCAAGCAGCAGATTCAGAAAGCGTAGCGAAAGCTATCGCCGACTCAAACGTGAAATTGTCACTTCGCTACCGTTATGAAGGTGTAGATCAAGATGGCCTTGACGAAGAGGCAAGTGCTAATACAGTCAAAGCACGAGTTACTGCTACTACAGGTAAATACTCAGGTTGGAACGCCGTTGTTGAGTTTGACTACGTTGCAGAATTGTTTGACGAAGATTACAACAACACTATTAATGGGAATACCACCTATCCGGTTGTAGCCGACCCTGATGGGGCAGACTTAAACCAGTCATTTTTGCAGTACACCAGTGAAGCGGGAACCAAGTTTAGTTTGGGTCGCCAACGCGTAAATCACAATAACCAGCGTTTTGTGGGCGGCGTTGCTTGGCGTCAAAACGAGCAGACCTTCGATGGTGCGCGTATTCAAAGTAAAGTCAGTGACCAATTAAGCTTGGATTACACTTACTCATATCGTGTTAATCGCATCTTTGGCTCGAAGAATCCCAATGGCGATTTGGACGCTGATTTGCATCTATTAAATGCGGTTTATACGCCAGCAAAGGGACACAAGGTATCGGCGTTTTATTACAGTATGGACTTTGACGATGCGTTAGCCTTGTCTAACAGCACGGTAGGTGTGGATTACAACTATAAGAGCGAATCAGGTATTGGTGTTCACCTTGCCTACGCAGCTCAGTCGGACACGGGTGACAACCCTGTTTCTTATGATGCTGATTATTACGCCATCGACGTAAGCGCTAAGGTCTCGAAAGTGACTCTTGCTGCTGGTATTGAGTCATTGGGTAGCGACAACGGAAAAGGTTTTGTTACTCCACTCGCTACATTGCATAAATTCCAAGGTTTCTCTGATAAGTTCTTAGGTACACCTGGAACCGGTGTTGAAGACCTTTGGTTTAAAGTGGCAACCAAAGTGGGCGGTGTTGGTCTTGCTGCATGGTATCACCAATTCGACGCTGAAACTGGTGGTGCTGACTTAGGTTCAGAAATCGATTTGGTGGCGAACTACAGCATTAGCAAAAACTACAAGTTGTTATTCAAATACGCCAGTTACGATGCTGAAACACATGCCACCGATACTGATAAAGTATGGTTGCAGTTGTTCGCTAAATACTAATCGTTTTATCAGGTATTAAAAAAGGGGCTGCGGCCCCTTTTTTGTTAATTGGAATTTGGGTCTTTTTTTAATGCTTCGATGGCTTTAGCGGCAAGAATAAAGTTGCGTCGACTCTTTTCTTGCTTCATTAGCGTCTGTAATTGAACTTGTACTTGCTCCGCATGATGCGTTTGGTTAGCGAGCGCTTTAATGGCATTGGAGCGGGTTCTTTCGCTTGGACTTTGTGCAGCAATGGCACTGATTTTTTGTAGATCCTCCGCGTCTAGTTCAAATTGACCAATCGCACCTAAAATGGCTTGTTGCGTCTTATCTTCAGATTCGCCGTGGAGCATAGATTTAAGCGTATTTTGTGCTTCTTCAGTACCTACCTGACCTAAGCTAGTCGCGGCATTTGAACGAATTCTAGCGCTGCTATTTTGACTGTAGTCTTGCAGTTTCTCGACCACTTCAGGGCGGCCACTATTACCCAAACTTGCCACCAAAGCTGCTTGAGCATTTTCACCCATGTCTGGTGATAGCTTGTTGCTGATGTCGGTTAGTAAGTTAGCTGATAGCTCATTGTATTCTCGGCGCTGAATAACCGCGCCAAGTGTCATCAGCGCCGCACCGTGCAGGGCTTCACTGCCTGGAAATTCTGCGTTGTTGAGTAATTCATTTAATTGGATGGCCAGTTCGGGTGTTAATGCACTGGTGCCATTAGCAATTGCTCGCATCGCGCGAAAGCGATTGGTCTCATCTAACTCGGCATTAGAAATAAGTTCGACCAACATTTTATTGCCTCTAGGACTGTCTAACTGACCTAGCGCATTGAACAAACGCATGTTTTGTTCATCAGTAAAGTCGCCGCTAATTAACGCAGGTGCTAAAATGTCGATAACGTCGTCGTATTGCAACAAAAATGCTGCTAACTCAGAGCCTCGAAGCGACAACATATCAATGCTTTGCAAATCGAGTAAGAGTCTTTGTGCCAATTCTTCTTTTTGTTCTTCAGTAAGTGCGGGCGCTTCCGATTCTTGTAATTGCCAGTCAGCCAACTGACCAGGTAATTGCCACAACAAACTGTCCGCTGTGTTGGGAAGTTTGATAAGGCTGAAAGTTTGCGCTGTCGACATAGAAAAATTAGCGCTAGCACCAGAAAAATAAAGGTTTTCACGGCCACGTGTTGAGTCAAACCAACAATTGTCTAATGTGACTAATTGCTCTGCGTCTTTAACTTTTGTGGTGTCGATTGGGTTGCTATTAGCACCACTTAAGCGCATTGCATTGTTGTCTAAATACTGTTGTTTTTGTTTAACTATGAATTGCGCATTTTCAGGTACTTCTTGAATACCTGACGCGTCAGTTTCGGCGTATTTCGCTTGGAACTGACCAATACTGTCTATTTCCACTCGCATGCCATCGGCTGGAATCTGGCTTACATTTGCGGGGAACTGCAGATAAAACGCCAAACCTTTGAGTTTGTCTTTAGCATCTTCGCTAATATCGGCTGGAAAGTGAAAATCGACTAAAAAGCCGTTTTTGTCTCTTAGCACGGCAAATGGTAACGCATAGTCGTTGTCCTGTGGCATCACTTCGCCGTTGGCAGTTTGTACCACGTTTGTAAGTTGTAGCGCCCACCACATTGCATTTTCAACCGCAGTCTTTGCCGCTGGAAATGGTTTGCTAGACAACACCGCGTCGAATTTATGCCGAATTACGTTTTTACCGTTGAAGTCGAATTCAGATTGGGTGTTGACCTTGAGCTGGTGGCTTCGCTGGCATTGCTCCAATGCCATAGCTGATTGGGTCATCGCGGCCAGTGCGACAAAAGAGACCAAAAGAGACTTCATAAATAATGCTTCACTAAAAACTGAGTTTGAGACGAGACGATAGTTTGAATATTAGACTGTGAGCGTAGCACACTCACAGTCTAGTTCATCTATGTTAAATAGATACTGAGCCTTCTTTTGAGAAGATGGTCCAGGATTTCTGGAACACGCTTGGTGTTTGATAGAACCATAGGTAGTAAGTGGTTTTCTTGGTGCCACAAGGATATGGGATACCCCACTTCTTACACCACTTGATACCGCTTACTTCCGCAAATAGGCCGAATCTTCCACTAATTACATCGATGTCATCGGTTAACTCAAAGCTATAATCAACACGTGGATTGACGGTGCCTTCTTCAAGTAATGCCAACTCCGCAGAAGAGTCCATCGCTAACACGTTGTCTACGATGTTGATATCAATGGTAACACCTGCCGAGGCAACAAGAAGGTCAACACCACCTTGGGCAAAACCGCCAAAGTTAGCAGAGAAAATGTCGCCATTTGCATATAACTCGCTTAGGGCATAGCCTACGGTCAACTCAAATCCTACGCCACCGTCAACACCGGCACTGACCTTCATTGGGATAGGTCCAACGCTGAACTTGGCTTGTACTAAGATGCGCTCTTCTTCCCACGATTTCTCGAAGGTTTTCTCGAATTGGGCAACCCAGTTTGAGTCTTCGTATACAGTAGTGTTGAAGATGATCATTTCAGAATCGTAGCCTGTGTTTACACCCGTGATGTAGGCTTGACCATCAAAACTTGCACCGAAAATGGTGTTATGTGCGTTGAAAATCCACATGTCCACTGAACCACCGGCCTCTAGTGCCGCTGCTTTGTCGAGCAAATCAACTGCTAGTTCACCGCCTAGCTCAACACCAACTTTAAACTTGCTAGCGTCACCGTAGGATTTGTCATACGAGCCATCAACGGTCAACTTGTTACCGGTGAATGTCACGTCTTTCGCTGTCATTAGCTCATTTTTGCCAGCGAGACCATCAACACCATCATCACTCTCGTCCGTTCTTTCAAAGAAATAAAGTGGCGAAGTGATTTCTACACTGTTGTTACCCGTATCGGCCTCAATTGCAGCATCGGTAGTGTCAGTCAGGGTTAAACGAAGTGTAATTTCGTTACTGATAGCGTCTGCTGCGTAAGTGGCGTAAATTGCTGCCAATTGATCATCGGTAAGACCAATGTCAAAACCAAAAAAGTGCTCTTCGCCATTGTAGGTAAAGGTAACCGATTGGCTATCGGTGTAACTTTGGCTGACAGAGTCCCACAAACTCACGGGCTGGTAGGTACCATCAATTTCAACTTCTGCGGTCAGTGCTGCAGTTGCTTCGTGATCGCCATGATAAACCGCATCGATATGGCCGATAATATCTGAATGATGCTCACCTGTACCTTCGTGAACTTCTGGACTGTCGAGAACTACAATGCCACCGTCAACATAGCTGCTGACAAAGTCAAATTCATGCTCAGGAGATGCAGAGATTTCAATTTGAATCGCTGGGAAATCACCTTCTACATGTTGCTCGTTATCAATATTTGGATGGTTGTCCACCTCATTTTCTTCTGCCACTTCGTTGTCTGGATCGACAATTGCCACAATCCAATAGTTGCCGGTATGCTCAACCGCTGGAATATTGACTGAAAACGAATCAACGATTGAACCATTTTCTGCCGCAGCGTGAGTAACCGAAGCGAGGAAATGAGTTTCTGCAATTTCTTCGTCTTCTGCTGAGTCACCGTGAACCAGGTAGAAGTCAACATCAACATCAGGTTGATTAAGTTCGGTGACTTCCAATTGATAGTCGACGCGAATGACTTCGTCCATTTTATATACATTGAGGTTATTGGCGTCAATGGAAGAAATAGTAAGGTTGGCAACAGGCGCTGGCGGGATATCCGGAACCTCTGCTGGACCTTCATTACTACTCCAATCACCGCAAGCGCTGGTAAGCATCGCTGCGGCAATAGGAGCTAAAAGCTTAAATGAGTGTTTTTTCATATTTGTACTTCATACTGTGTGCTGTTCTCGGATGCATAGTCTAGGGAACGATTTGCACAAGTAAACGCAAGTACCGATACCATCATTAATAATCAGAAATAAACTCACAATCTCTTCATAATTCCGCAAATTGCGTCATTTTTCGTGATATATGAAGGAGATAGCGCTTAAATGAGTATTAAATTTAATACTTTAGTATTAGAAATGTGGATAAAAACTATGCATTAATACCCGAGCTAGGTAGAGTTACATTATAACAATAATAAAAACTAACGACCTTCTGCTCCCAACATACAGATAAAACTAAGAGTAGCGGGTAACTAACAATTCTAAAAATAGTGCGCGTATTAAGGGGGATTTATGTCTCGCATTTTCTCTTTGGGATTTCTATTGTTTTTTACTTCTGTCGCCTTTGCCCGTTCACCCTTGGTGGTGGTCAAAGCAGTAAAAGAAGAAACGCCAACCACAGACCAAGCCATATTAATAAATCAGGCGTTAACCACCGTATCTGAAAGTGGCGGCGGTATCGTTCAACTTCGAGGGGGAACCTTCCACATCTCTAGCAGTATCGTTATTCCAAGCAACGTTTTATTAAGAGGTAAGGGAAACGGTACTAAGATCCGCTTAATGGACGGTTCGACTGGGGTGACAGAACTGGTTCGCTTTGGTTCAGGTGACGATTTGGTCGCTCGTGCTGGCCTGGAAGACATTCTTATTAACAGTAATTTTGAAAATCAAACACAGGCCATTGATGGCGTGCTGGTCAAAGGTGAGTTCATCACATTGAGGCGGGTACACGTGCGCAATAGCAATGGCGATGGTCTGGTTATTGGCAGTGCCAGTACCGTTGATACGACAAGTACTGTGGCAGTGCTTGATAGCGTTAGCCAAGACAATCAGGGCGACGGGGTCACTGTTGCAAATGCACAGCGCGTGCAGTTAGTCGCACTAGTGTCTCGACGCAATACGGGTGATGGTGTCGAACTTTCCGGTGTCGCAGATAACACTATCGTTGCCAATGGCCGTATCAATAACAACGGCGCTAATGGGATTGTTTTGGGAACAGGCGTGCTTTACGCCTCGGTTACCGATAACAAGATGGCGAACAATGCATTGGCGGGATTGCTGTTAACTGGCAGTGATTTTGGACGTATTGATAACAACTACTTCATTCGCAATGGTAACAATGGCATGTTAGTGCAGGGCAGCGTTAACAATCGTTTTGGCGGTAACAAGCTGTTCAATAACTCCAAAAGTCAGCGCCATGGTTATTATGAAGTACGTATTGAAGCCGCGGGTGATAACCAATCGTTTGCCAATGTTTTCATTGGTAATGAGTTTTTCAGTAAACGAGGTAAAGGCTTGCTACTAGAAGCCGACGGCACGGACAACAGTCAAATAACGCGTAACATCTATCAGGCAACACATCCTTTATTCGACCTAGTAGGCAGTAATTCATTTACTGCTGACAATTTCGAAGGTGTAGAACTTAACTAACTTTTATTGATTAGTTTTTTGCTAGGCGAGCTCAGTGCTCGCCTTTTTTGTGTTTATCCACTGTCTTTAGTATGTAAATTCCAGTTCAACTAGTGCGTTTTACATTGTACAAAAGCGCATAAAGAACAGGCACCACGCAAAGCGTTAACGCCGTCGATACGAACAGTCCACCCATAATGGCAAGCGCCATTGGCTCCCACATTTCACCGCCACCCAAATACAAGGGAATTAGGCCTAATATGGTGGTGGCTGTAGTGAGTAAAATGGGACGCGCGCGTCGCTGAGCCGCTTCTAAAATTGCGTCGTAATGGGGCAGCCCATTGTCTTCCATTTCTAGTTTTATTCGCTCCAATAACACTATTGCGTTGTTGATAACGATTCCTGCAAGAGACACGATGCCAAGCAGCGTCATGAACCCAAAGAAAGATTGACCTAACAATAACCCAACCACCACACCGATGAGCCCAAGCGGAATGGTGGTAAGCACTATGGCTGCTTTGCGCAGCGAGTTAAATTGGCTGACTAACAACAAAACGATGATTAAAACAGCAATGGGCAACTTGTCTGCGATAGATTGATTGGCTTTACCTGAAGATTCGGCTTCACCGCCAAGTTCGTAGTCATAGCCAAACGGCCAGTCTTGTTTTTGTTGCTCAAGCCATGGCACTAACTGGTCAAACGCTTCGGTCGCCGTAATGCTATCGTCAATCTGCGCACCAACAGTAACATTCTTATAACGATCTCGACGCAAAATGTTAGCTGACTCCCACACCACTTCAATGTCTGCCACCTGTCTCAATGGCACTGAAAATCCCGAAGCTTGAGAATAAACGGCAAGCGCTTCTAGCTTTCCTATATCTTGCCTATCGGCATCAGTGGAGCGCATGATGATGGGGATAACATCATCGCCTTCGCGATATTGGGTTAACTCCAAGCCGCTTAATTCAGTTTGTAGCGATACCGCTATATCTTTACTTGAAATACCGGCTCTGCGAGCACGTGGTTGATTCACTTTCACCACAAGTTTTTTGATAGGCAGGCCCCAGTTATCACGGATAGACTTAAGTCCGTTCGTTTCTCGCATCTTTTGCTTAATGGCATCGACAATTGCAAATAACGTATCTTTGTCTTTGCCTTTCACGCGAATTTCAACTGGGTTGTCGACAGGGGAGGCATTCTCTATTTTTCTCAGTTTTATTAACACATCTGGATAGCTTTGCAGTGCATGTTGTTCCAACTTGGCCATCATTTCATCCAGTACTGGCAGTGAACTGACATGCACAACAAATAATGAAAAATAAGCACTGGAGGGTTTCGGACTATGGGTTAGCAAAAAACGGGGGCCGCCTGAACCCACATAGGTAATCCAGTCAGTAACGCCTTCTTTGCGCGATTCGTTAACTGCCAACTCCGTTTCCATATATTGCTCTATCAGCTGGCTAATACGCTGAGTTTCTTCAATGCGTGTGCCCACCGGTAATTCCAACTCCACTTTGAAATAGGTTCTATCAGACGGCGGAAAGAACAAACTGGGAACAAGGCCTAAGGCTTTAATCGCGAGGAAAAATACAAAAATAGTGGCACCAATGGTGGCGAGGCGATTACGCAATAATAAATCAAGAAAATTACGGTATTTGATATAGACTGCCGAGGGCGCCTTTGCTTTTTCGACCGGCACTTTTAAGAAGTACACACACAGCATTGGAATGATGGTCATGGATATTGCCCATGAACATAGCAGTGTGATGGTCACCACTTTGAATAATGAAGCTGTGTATTCACCCGTTGAAGACTCTGCCAAAAATATCGGTAGAAAGGCCGCTGCGGTAGTTAATGAAGAGACCAATAGTGGTAACTTGAGCTCAGCCGCGGAGTCTATCGCGGCATTCCAGGCTTTTTTACCCGACTTCATTTGCACCATAATATTCTCTGACATCACAATGCCGTTATCTACCAACATACCCATGGCAATAATCAATGCGGCGAGTGAAATCTGGTCGATGCTGATATTGAAAAATGACATCAGTAAAATACCGGCAATCATACTGGCGGGAATAAGCGAGGCGACAATAAGTCCAGTTCGAAGCCCTAAAGTGGCCAGCATCACCACGGTTACTATGAGTACGGCTTGTACTAGGTTACTGACAAAATCCTGTACCTTTTCTTCAACTTCCTGCGGCATAAAGGACACCAAAGAGAAATCAACACCAATGGGATAGATTTGTTCAAGTCGGTCTAGAACCTCGCGCACTTGGTTGCCCAGTAGAATGTTGTTGCCACCTTTGCGCATGGAAATAGCAATAGATAGCGCCTGTTCGCCTTTATAAGACACAATAGTCGACGCAGGGTCGATGTAGCTTCGTTTGATAACGGCAAGTTCACGTAAGAACTGTACGCGATCACTGCCCGGAATTTGAATTAGGGTATTTTGAATATCTTCAAGGGATTCGAAATTGCCGGAAGGCTCTACCGATATACGTTCGTGATTAACGTTAATAGCACCACCGGAGATAATAATATTCCGGCTTGCTAGTTGATCACTGATTTGTGAGGGAGAAATTCCAAGTTCAGCCAAACGAGCGTTGTCAAATTCTACGTAGATGCGTTCTTCTTGATCTCCATATATTTCAACTTTAGCGGCCTCAGGTAAGTGCAGTAACTCATCTTTGACTTCTTCTGCAATGTCTATCATTTCGCGATAAGTATAACCTTCTGCGGTCATGCTGATGACGATGCCAAATACATCGCCAAATTCATCGTTAACGATGGGTTCTTGGGTGCCCTCTGGTAAGTCACCTTTGACGGCGTCTATTTTGCGACGCAAGTTGTCCCAAATGGGACGCATCACTTTGTAACTTTCTTTGATATTGGCAGATACGATGGATACTCCGGTGCGCGATTCACTAGTGACAAAGTCCAATTCGGGAATTTCTTGTACGACCTTTTCGATTTTGTCGGTTACCAGTTCTTCGACCCGCTGCGGGCTAGCGCCAGGAAAGTAAGTAATAACTTGCGCTGTACGGATTGTAAAGCCTGGATCATAGTCCTTTGGCATGGTGTTGTACGCCATTATGCCAAACAGCAAAATAGCGGCCATGAGCATAAATGTGGTGCGATTATTTTCAAGAGCTAGTTTTGTGATATTCACAGCCGACACCTCAACCTGAGAACTTAACTAACATGCCATCAGTGACCTTGCTCATACCTGCGGTCACCACATGCTGGCCAACATCAATGCCTGAATAGATCTCTATGCCCCAGGAAGTAATCTCGCCAATACTCACGGCTTGTCTTTTGATTGTGCCTTGCCCCTCTCCAGAGCTGCTCACCGTATAAACATAGTTGCCTTCGGCATCCATCAATACCGCATGTGCAGGTAAATAAAAGTTGGCGGATGGCCCAAGTTCTGCCGAGCGCTCTACTCGCACTCGTGCCGACATACCCGGAAGCAAGGTATAGCTCTTGGGACTCGGCATAGTGAATACGACTTGATAGGTTTTGGTGACTGCGTCGGCTTGAGTGGATATTTCCTTGTATGTTAAATCAAAGGTTCTATCAGGGATGGATTCAAAGAAAGCGGTGACTTTAGGCGGAATCGCATTGGGTGCGACGTTAATTAGAATGCTTTCTGGCACGTCCACTTTAAAATTGATGTTATTCAAATCGTGTAACGCAACAATTGGCGTCTGCGCGTTAATTTCCTGAAAATTCTCTACGTATCGCTCCGCGATAATGCCGTCAAATGATGCGTACAAGCGAGTGTATTCTAGTCGGTTTTGCGCGTTTTCAAGTTGAGCCTTGGCCGATGAAAACTGCGCTTTTAGTTGGTCAAAGTCAGCTTGGGAAATACTGTTGGTTTTAATCAGGTCTTTGGCGCGTTCAAAGTCTGATAAGGCTTTATCATAGCTAGATTGCGCTTCATCTAGCTGGATTTTAATGTCAGTGTCATCTAAACGAGCGACTAGCTGACCCTCACGTACTTCGTCCCCCGAATTTATCGGCATTTCGATGATACGCCCTGAAACTTTGAAGGCTAAATCAACTTTTTGAGAGGCGTCGACTACTGCTGTGAATTCCTTGTAAAGGCTGTTTTCTGCCGGCTTAACTTCTAATGTTCTAACCGGACGTAACTTGGGTTCCACTTGCGTCGCTACTTCATTGGAATCACATGCTGCAAGCAACGTTAGGCCGCCTACCAAGACGCAAGTTTGAAAGAGTCGTGTGGTTGCTTTTAATTTCATCGTTTCGTCTCTCATTGTTCTATCCATCGATTGCTGGGATCGGCGGTTAGTTTATTGTGGTTCGTTACTGTTGTCGCTTGCGAGCTGTTTGCCCGATTTGCGGTGCACGGAATCATTAATGATAGAAATGGTCACCAATATATACATTGCCAAATGCACGCCTGCGATACTCCATCTGGTGGTTTTGAAACTACCGAATTCTGCCAAACGTTCAATATAAGCGATACTTGCTAAACCTTCACAGCAAGGTTGGTTTTTCATAGCTATAAGGTCAATATACAAGCTGTTTTGGAAATTAATCAGATTCACCATCATAAGAAAGTTGATTGCAGCGAAGCCCGTATATACCAGAATGGCCGCCCACTTTTCTGGTCGTTTGAGTGGCCTATCGACATAAATAATCCCGCCAATTAGCGCCAAGTGTACCGTGATAAATAGTGTCCAGTGAGTATCCAAGCGATTGCTCAGTGACACCGCAATTTCCATCAGTTGTAACCAGTCCATCGCTGCTTCTCCCAGTGTTGCTTGCCTGTCGCTAATGCTTAATTCGTCAGGTCACTTATATTCTTGTTAAAGCATGTCGCTCAGAGCAAAGCCGATACCAAATCGGGTTTGTTTGTGGTTGTAGTCAATCATGCTATCACCATAGCCATTGAAGGCCTGTGCATATCCGCGTAACCTGCCCCACAAAGGAAAGGTTACGCCAAGTTCCAAAGCACCTTTTTTAGTTGCAAAGTTGCGTCTGCCCATAAAGCTAAACTGCAAGTTATCCCATTTGTACATCATGCCCAGCTCGTATTTTCCCATGTAGTCTTCGATATCTGGGTTATCATCACCTTCTGGATCCTGTGGAAATTCTTTTTCGTCCTCTTGCAGTCTTGCCCAGGGTTTAAAAGACAACGCAAAATCATCTTTTTCATAAAGGAAGTGACCGTAGAGGCGGTTCCAACTTCTAGATAGTCCTTGAGAGCGACCATTGGATTGATGTTCTAAACCGACTACAAAACCGGTGTTACCGCCAAATGGGTGCCAATCTAGAGGAGCCATATAGAAAACTTCTGGTTGGTAATTGGTTTCTCTAAAAGGTTTAGAAATACTACTTGCGTATACTTGCCACCAAGCCTGTAAAGTAAACCCTAAATACAAAGAGTCACCTTCTATAAACATGCTTTCTGAGGTCAGCGGGACTTTTAGACTCAATTGAAACTTAGACTCGATATCCTCCAAGTTATTACTGAAGCTATTTATGCCCTCGTATGCGGGATTTTGACTGTCGTTGGTAATGTAAGCGGGAAGGATGTAATTCATCTTATGCGGGGTGATCACATAAGGATCAAACTGGGTACGCTGTTCTTTGAGAAAACGTTCTGAAATCACGCCCGTATTAACAATACCGCCTGGCGGGCGCTGTAAACTGGTTTCGTCTTCATTGATAGTAGGCTGCTCGCATTGCGCTCGAATGGCGTTTAGTGTCATCTTTCCATCACTATTTTGATAGTGACGCATTACGCATTGGGTTGCATCTTGAGCGGCTGCAGTGAGACTTGAGGTAGTAAGTAAAAGAAGGCCAATTAGGGCAGGTTTCAACATTTTTTCAGTCTCTTTGTACTCTTGAGTGCATGCACGGTGGTTTGTGCTGAATGTTTCCGGCAATATCAACAGGCTACATTTGTAATATCGCCGTTTCATGACAAATTATTATCACTCGACAGTCAAGGTAAAAATATAAGGCTTTTGCCAACTTGAATGCTAGAAGTATTTCGAAACAAATGTCATTCAACATTAGTCTTAATTGCACTTTTTCACAAATTAAAACGCTTAGATTACAAAGCATTACAAACCGAGAAGACCCTTTGCCTTAGGATTGTCGCCATTAAACGACCGAAGCAGAAAAATGCGACAACTTATCCCATTGTGTATTCCTTTGATGCTAACGGCGTGTGGCAGTTCTAATGAACAATCACAGCCTGTCCCCGACCCAACACCACCTCCTGCGACAGCGCCAGTCGACATATCTATTGTTTTTAATGAGGGTGCCGGTACCTGGTCCGCAGGTTTTTCTGATTACCCGATTACAGATGCTGATATTTATGAATTGGTAGCACAGTTGGCACCATTGCCTTCAGATAACTCAATGCAAGGGTTTCGTCTCAAAGGCAGCAACAGAAGCGATGATTTGTTTATGTTTTTAAAGACTGAAGTTACTGAATTACAACCCAGTACACGCTACCAATTGTCCGGAAGTCTAACTTTTCTATCAAACGCCGGTGTTGGTTGTGTTGGTATTGGCGGCGCACCCGGAGAGTCGGTTTTTGTTAAGGTAGGAGCGTCGGAAATCGAACCTGCACAAGTGGATTATTACCTTAACGTCGACAAAGGCAACCAGTCTGAGCCCGGTAATGACGCACTAATGGTAGGGGATGTAGCGGCAAGCGAAGCAGACTGCAGCGGTAATGTATTTGCAGAAAAAACCATAGAAATTGAACTTGAAAACGGCTTTGAGGTGCAAACTTCTCAAAGTGGCAGTATATGGATTTTTGTAGGCACTGACTCTGGTTACGAGGGGGTTGCTGACTTGTATTACACATCAATCGATTTGTCTCTTTCGCCTGTTTAATGGGAGTCATTGACTGGCGCACTGTGAAGGTAGCTAAGGGACAAAGGGGCAGGGCTTTATTGCAGTGAAAATGTCCAAGTATTGACCCTGAAACGGATTAAGAGTGTACTATCTACGGAGCTAAAAAAGGCAGCTTTGAGCTGCCTTTCAATACTTTATTAACAATTTCTGCGCATTAGCGCAGTGTTACGTACTCTTCACCTGAAGTGGGGTGAATTGCGACGCAGTTGTCAAAGTCCGCTTTGGTCGCTCCCATTTTAATGGCAACACCAAAGCCTTGCAGAATTTCATCCATGGCAAAACCAATACCGTGAAGGCCTACGACTTTTTCATTGTCACCCGCGCAAATCAATTTCATGCGGGTTAATTGACGGTTCTTAGTGACAGCTGTGTACATGGCGGCGAAGCTACTGTTGTAGACTTTCACATTATCTTCGCCATACTCGGCCTTCGCTTCCTCTTCGGTCAATCCTATGGTGCCAATCGGTGGGTGGCTAAATACCACCGTTGGAATGAGGCTGTAGTCCATTTTTAATTCGGTTTGTCCGTTGAATAGTCTTTCAGACAAAATACGACCCGCTTTAACTGCAACGGGTGTTAGTTCTACTTTGCCAATATTGTCACCAAGTGCATAAACCCCTTCGACATTAGTGTTCTGGTATTCGTCTACCTTGATGTAGCCTTTTTCGTCCAGTTCAACACCAATTTTTTCCAAGCCCAGTTTGTCGCTGGCGGGTACGCGGCCTACTGCCCAAATAAGAGTTTCCACCGTTAGGCTGTTGCCATTGGTGAAGGTTACTGTGAGGCTGCCATCGTCATTCTTTACCACTTTCTCAGGCGTTGAATGCGTGTGTAATGTTGGTCCATGTTGACCCATCAACTCGACTAATGTCTCATGAATCGAGTTGTCGAAGTTTCTCAGTGGCGCGTGTTTACGCACTGCTAAATGGGTTTCTGTGCCTAGTGCATGTAGCACACCTGCTAGCTCAACAGCAATGTAGCCGGCACCAATAACCAGTGCACTTTTAGGCTGTTCGGTAAGTTCGAAAAAACCATCGGAGTCGATACCATGTTCTGCACCTGGAATCTCGGGTCTCCAAGGACGTCCGCCTGTTGCCACAAGAATATGTTCTGCAGTGTATTGCTTGCCCTCGACTTCAATCATGTTTTTATCAACAAAAGACGCGAAGCCGTTGATGACCGTCACTTCGTTCTTTTCAAAGACACGACCATAAGAGCCGTGGATGCGTTCGATGTAAGCTTCACGGCTATCAACTAGCGTTTTCCAGTTGAAGTTGTTTACGGTAACGTCAAAACCATAATCCTCAGCATACAAGTGAATAGCTTCTGCCACTTGCGCGCCATACCACATTGCTTTTTTGGGCACACAACCAACGTTTACGCACGTGCCGCCGATATGGCGAGCTTCTACGATTGCCACTTTCTTACCGTGCATTGCTGCTCTATTTGCAGAGGCAATACCGCCACTGCCGCCGCCGATACAAATATAATCAAAATCTGCCATGATAGGTCTCTAACTGTTAATCGCTTGAATGTGCAATAGGTTATAGGGCTTGAGGTAATAAAAGCAAACCCACTTAATCGATTGCCTGCTTTAAATTTTTTAATTAGAACTGGCTAAGCCGCATTTTATTACGTCTAAGTGCGAAAATGCTCACTAGCCGTGATTGGGTTATGTGTTTTAAGAAGTTATGAAGCTGATTAGATCACTTTCGAAGTTTTCTTTGCTCAAAAATTTTACACCGATACGTTCACAGCGCGCTTGCATATCGCCTCCTGTGGCGGATGTGAGCATGCAAATTTTGGCGCGTGGGCTAGCTGTGAGGGCTGCAAGCGCCACTATCTCACCATTTGCGCCTGGCATAGTATAGTCAATGGTGTACAGGTCGTAGTTGTCCTCGCCAATCATGCGAAGTGCAATATCGCCATCTTCTGCTTCGGCAAAAGTGGCTTTGGGCACGGTCTGTTTTACCAAGTTGATAATAGCGGACCGAGCCAGTTTACTATCATCAATTACCAGAACCTTCACGCGTTGCTATCTCCCTAGTCCTATCAAGATCTCTCTTATTAACTGACGGTGATAAAAGCTGCTGTGTAAAATTAGAGCGCATAACAAGTTAATCAGCTTTTCACAACTTGAATAACCCAGCACGTGCCCTAATGTTAACCTTTAACTAAGTCTAGACCATTATTGAAATTATGACGAAATCTGAGCATTTTCCTTTCGGCGATATCTTGCCTGAGTTTTCAAAAGTAGACCCAGACTCCATTGTTGATTTGGTTACGCAAGCCATCGAATACAACAAGGGGGTAATTGAAGATTGCCTAAAAAACACAGAATTTACCTGGGACAACCTCATTGTTCCTACCGATGCGGCAGATGATGTACTGAGTAAAGTGTGGTCACCGGTTAGTCATATGAATTCTGTGGTTAGCAGTGACGAGCTAAGGGAAGCTCATGATGCGTGTTTACCGCTACTGTCAGAATTTAGTACTTGGGTAGGCCAACACGAAGGCTTATACAAAGCTATTCAATCTATTAAAGATTCAGAAGCCTTCGCCTCTTTGGATTTTGCGAAGCAGAAAGTTATCGATAATAATCTTCGCGATTTTAAGTTATCAGGTATTGCGTTACCCGATGACAAGAAAAAGCGTTATGCCGAGATAAAGTCCAAACTCTCTGAGCTTTCGTCGACATTTGGTAACAATATCATGGACGCTAAGTTGGCATGGAGTAAACAGGTAACAGAGCTTAAAGAGCTCTCGGGCATTCCAGAATCGGCCCTTGCTGCTGCAAAACAAGCCGCAGAGCAAAAAGAATTAAACGGTTGGTTGTTTACCTTAGATTTTCCCAGCTATTTACCAGTAATGACTTATTGCGATAACCGCGCATTAAGAGAAGAAATGTATCAGGCGTTTGTGACGGTTGCCTCTGACGTAGGTCCGAATGCCGGGGAATTTGATAACACAGAGGTTATCAATGAAACCATGGGGCTGCGCCAATCACTGGCAGAGCTATTGGATTTTGACAACTATGCGCAGTTGTCACTGGCTACCAAAATGGCCGAGTCTGAGCAGCAAGTTCAGCAATTTTTACAAGACCTAGCCAAGCGCTCCAAGCCGCAGGCTGAAAAAGAGCTTGCAGAGATTCGCGAATACGCAGAGCAGAAGTATCAGGCAACGGATCTGCAAGCTTGGGATCTACCTTATTACGCTGAAAAATTAAAGCAGGACAAATATGCAATTTCAGATGAAATGCTACGACCCTATTTCCCAGAGTCAAAAGTCGTCTCTGGCTTATTCGAAGTGGTTAACCGTTTGTATGGAGTGCAAGTCAAACAAGAACAACCACTAGATACCTGGCATGAAGACGTTAAATATTATGTGATTTATGATGCCTCGGGCGAAAAGCGCGGTGCATTTTATTTAGACCTCTATGCTCGTGCACGCAAACGCGGCGGCGCATGGATGGACGAATGTCGTGGCAGAAGATACCGCGAAGATGGACAGCTGCAACATCCCATCGCCTATTTAACCTGTAATTTTAACGGCCCGGTGGGAGATAAACCTGCCCTATTTACTCATGACGAAGTGATTACTTTGTTCCACGAGTTTGGTCACGGTATTCATCACATGTTGACTAAGGTCAATGAGCCTGGGGTTGCAGGTATTCAGGGGGTCGCTTGGGACGCGGTAGAGCTACCGAGTCAGTTCTTGGAAAATTGGTGTTGGGAAGCCGATGCTCTAGCTTTCATTTCTGGTCACCATGAAACTGGCGAGCCATTGCCGCAAGAGTTGTTAGACAAAATGTTAGCGGCGAAGAACTTTCAGTCCGCTATGCAAATGGTTAGACAGCTAGAGTTTTCGCTTTTTGATTTTGGACTTCACAGCGAGTATCAAGAGGGCGTAAGTGTTCAGCATTATCTGGATCGTGTTCGCAGCCAAGTTGCGGTTGTCATTCCTCCTGCATTCAATCGTTTCCAACACGCATTCGGCCATATCTTTGCTGGTGGTTACGCTGCCGGTTACTACAGTTATAAATGGGCTGAGGTGTTATCTTCTGATGCATACTCGCGTTTCGAAGAAGAAGGCATCTTCAACCCGCAAACCGGCAAATCGTTCTTGCAAAACATTCTAGAGATGGGGGGCTCGAAGGAGCCAATGGAACTGTTTAAAGCATTCCGTGGCCGCGAGCCACAAATCGATGCATTGCTCAGACATTCTGGCATTACAGGTTAAGGACGCAGGTAATGAGTTTAGAAACGTTTCAACAAATATATCACCGCGCCGCCGAACGCAAAGGCGGAGAGGCGAGCCTTGAATCTTTGTTGGGGCGTCCGAGAACAAATAGCGATATTGCCGAACTGGGCGACGACAGGTTCTTGGCGGAATTCACTAAGAAGGTGTTCCAATCGGGATTTGTTTGGCGCGTGGTTGAGCAAAAGTGGGCTGATTTTGAGCAGGTGTTTTTCGAATTTAACATTGAAAAAGTGTGTTTGATACCGGATGAAATGCTTGAGCAAAAAGCCGGCGATAAACGCATTATTCGCAATTTTACTAAAGTCAGAACCATCCGTGACAATGCCATTATGATTGCTGATGTTGCCAGGGAACACGGCAGTTTTGCTGAGTTTGTGGCACATTGGCCGAGTGATAATATTATTGGTTTATGGGAATTCCTTAAGAAACATGGCAGCCGCCTAGGCGGGAATACCGGAGCATACGCCCTTCGCACACTTGGTAAGGATACATTTTTACTCAGCAACGATGTTGTGGGATACTTCCAAGCAAGAGACATTATCACTGGTTCAGCAACGTCAAAACGTTCATTATCTGCCATTCAAAATGCGTTTAATGATCTCCAGCAAGAGTCTGGTCGTAGTCTTCAAGAGCTCAGTCGAGTCATATCGATGAGCGTTGGCGACAATCGCGTTTGACGTTATGAATCAGCTTTGAGGAGGCACATAGGGACATGACCAAATACAAAGCGCACGGCGATTACAGCTTATCCCACAACAACCAGACCATTTTTGTAGAGCCCGTTGGCGCGATGAACGCTGAAGCTGGACTGGCTTTGGTGGCTGATATCCTGATACTAGCTAAATCTTTATCGGTTCCACAGTGGGCTCTTTGCATTGACGCGAGACGCTGGATTCTTGGTACGCCTGAGTTCCAAGAAAAAACCAAGGCGGGAATTGAAGGGTTAATTGCCCATGGATTAACTCGTACCGCTTACGTACTTGAACTTGAAAGTGTACAACATTACCAAGTCGCCAATATGATGCCCGTGGCTCAGGGTTATAAGCGCCGTTACTTTCCCGAAAAAGAAGCTGCTCTAGAATGGCTGGCGAGCCAAGGCTTCGACAGCGAATAGCGCTAAAAGCCCCTCGTCTTATAATGAATGCGTGGGCACTGTTCGCGCACACCATTTACCGAACACCTGCCTGTTCGGCCATCTTAGAAAATAAAATAATTCAATAAAAACAATAGCTTATATTTTGGCATTATTCCTGCTTTCTCAATCGTTATTAGTGTTCACGTAGTTGGACATCCGCAGTTAGATTGGGAAGAAATACATGTTGCGAGATACCTCTGGACAAGATCGCGTTATTCAAAAATCAGGTTTTACCAACAACAACAAATGGCGGCTCAGTGTTGGTGTTATAGCGTTGGTAGTAATGGGCGGATTTTTCGTTCCTCGTTTCAACAACCTATTCGCTTCTGACATGGCAGTATCTAAAGAACGTCTTCGTTTTGCCACGGTAGAGCGAGGAGACTTGATGCGCGATATTTCGGTTCAAGGGCGGGTCGTAGCAGCCAATAGCCCAACACTTTACGTGAACACATCTGGTATCGTGTCGCTGCATATCAAGGCTGGCGACAGCGTTGAACAAGGTCAAACACTGGCGATAGTAGATAGCCCTTTACTGAGCAATCAACTGGATCAAGAGTCAGCAACACTTGAGCAATTGAAACTAGAAGTGGGCAGACAGAAGATTCAAATCAAAAGCGCCAAGCTAAATAACAAGCAAGCAATTGAAGTTGCTGCTGTGACGTTGGAGACCGCACAAACCGAAAAGCGGCGCGCCGAAATCAGCGTCGCTGATTCTTTGATAAGTCAAAGGGAATACGAAGAGAAAGTGGCGTCTCACAAACGTGCTGAGCTTACCCACAAACATGCCTTGGAGAACTATGCGATTCAGGAAGAAAGCATGGAGTTGGAATTAAAGGGGATGCAATCTCAGCTTGAACGTCAGCAATATGTAGTTAACGACTTGCAGCGTCAAATGGACGAATTGACTTTACTAGCACCCACGTCAGGCATAGTGGGAACCGTTTATGTGCGAGAAAAAGACAACGTTAATGCCAATGCACCTATTATTACCGTCATTGATTTAAGTGCACTGGAGATTGAAGCGGCAATTCCGGAGAACTACGCCGATGATCTGGGCGTCGGCTTAGGCACAGAAATCAGTTTTAATGGAGAAACTTTAGCAGGGACGCTAGTAGCTATTTCTCCTGAGGTGCAAGACGGTCAGGTGACCGGTCGCATCCGTTTCAACCAAACGCAGGTTCAAAATCTGCGCCAGAACCAGCGAGTCAACGCTCGTATTCTTATCGAATCAAAACAAGATGTATTGAAGCTGCGTCGTGGCGCATTTGTGGAATCAGGAGGTGGTCGTATTGCTTACGTCGTTGAGCAAAACAACGCCTTCAAACGCGATGTCGTTCTAGGAGCACGCAGTATCGGCGAAGTTGAGGTTATCAGCGGCCTTGCTGAGGGGGAACAAGTTGTTATCTCTAGCCTCAACGAATTTAACCAACAACAAAATATTTACTTAACACAGTAATCTGGGGAGTAACTGTCATGCTTAAAATGGAAAACGTTAGCAAAATCTTTCGTACCGAACTTATTGAAACACATGCTTTGCGCAAGGTGGATTTGCACATCAAAGCGGGTGAATTTGTTTCAGTCACAGGGCCATCTGGTTCAGGAAAAACCACCTTCTTAAATATTGCAGGCCTGCTCGAGACTTTTGAGGAAGGAGACTACTACCTCGATGGACAAAACGTGAAGGGCTTAAATGACAATCAGTTAAGTGACTTACGCAACCAGAAAATCGGCTTTATTTTTCAAAGTTTCAACTTATTAGCAGATTTACCTTTGTTTCAAAACGTTGAAGTGCCTTTGCGCTATCGAGGCATGTCAGCCAAGGAACGCAAACAACGCGTTGAACATGCACTGGAAACCGTTGGTTTAGCGTCACGTATGCAACATCTCCCTACACAACTTTCTGGTGGCCAACAACAGCGTGTTGCCATTGCCCGTGCTATTGCCGGCGAACCTAAGTTCTTATTAGCTGATGAGCCCACGGGTAATTTGGACTCGCTAATGGCGCAGCAAGTGATGGATCTTTTGGAAAAAATCAACGAGCAAGGAACCACTATCGTGATGGTTACGCACGACGATCAACTAGCACGTCGCGCGCATCGCAATATTCAAATATTCGACGGCCAAGTAAGCGATATGGAAATGAATGCAACGGCTGAACTTGTTAAGTCTGCGTAGGGGAACAGTATGTTGCAATACAATTTTTCACTGGCTTTAAATAGCCTTAAAGAACGCCCCGGATTGACCTTTTTGATGGTCTTGACCATTGCTGTTGGTTTGGGGTTATTCACAACGATACAGACTATTTCTTATTACAGTAGCGATATTCCTATACAGCACAAGAGCCAAAATATTTATTTAGTCACCATGGATCACCGGGAAACCTCGGCCGACCCTATCGAGCGTCCCACCCAGATGCCCGATACGACTTACAAAGACGTCATGAACTTGATTAACGCGCCGGTGCCAGGTGTTAGCTACACCATTAACTGGAACTCCTATGGAGTAATAAACCGAGATGCTGATACTGAAACCGCAGTGCGTTCCGAAATCTTGGTAACTGATGCTGCTTTTTTCAATATGTTCGAAACACCATTTTTATATGGTGGTGGCTGGTCGAGCGAAGCCGATGAGAAAGGCGATGCCGTGATCGTTATCAGTCGTGCCATGAATGACCGTTTGTTTGGTGGCATAGACAGCGTTGGGCAAACCATTAGAGTCAATACTGATACCCTGACTGTGGTTGGTGTTACCAAAGATTGGAATATTACTCGCCGCTTTTACGACCGCACTTACGCACCTGGCTATATTCACGACTTTTTTGTGCCAACCGGCTATGCCATTAATAGCGACATCCCTCGCAATGAAAATTTTGATTGCTGGGAAACAGAAAAAGAGGCGCGTTTTGAATTTGAGAACGACAAATGGACGCAGCTTATCAATTCTGAGTGTGGCTGGATGCGCTTATGGGCAGCGATCCCTGAAGGCCAGCTAGAAGGTTATGAGAGTCATCTCATGCGCTATATTGACCCTCAAAAGCAACTGGGACGCTTCCCGCGCGATATCAAAATTGTCGTGGATAATATTAACGAGCAAATCGAGTTCGTGGCGGGTCGCAATGGCTACATCAATATGTTCCAAATGATTGCGCAGCTATTCTTTGCCGTGTGTTTGCTAAACGCCATAGGCATTATGTTGGCGAAGTTTATTCGTCGCACTAAAGAAGTCAGTTTGAGAAGAGCGTTAGGTGCAAGGAAATCCGTGATCATCCAACAGTATGTGATGGAAGTGGTTATGGTGGGCATTTTAGGCGGTATTCTCGGTGTGATCATTGCTTACTTTGGGCTGTGGGGTATGTTGAATATTCGCCTTTATGCCGTGGATTACACCATCACAGCTGAAAGTATTGCGCATCAATATCAATTGAACCCCTTGTTAATTGGTCAGGCTTTCTTAACCAGTGTTGCATGCACTTTGGTAGTAAGTCTCTATCCCATCTGGCGGATCTGTAATATTCCACCCGCTAGCCAATTGAAATCAGCATAGGAGCGAGACAATGGAAATCAAACCTATTTTGCTAGCACTTAAACGCAGTAAATTCCTTGCGGCGCTATTAGTTATTCAAATTGCATTTACCATGGCTGTTGTGAGCAATTCCGTATTTATTTCGGTCAGCACGCTGAAAGAGTGGAATTTACCTTCGGGCATTCCACACGATGATATTATTCGTGTTACTCCACGTTTTTATGACCGCAGTAAAAGTGTGACGGCCGCGGTGAATAATGACCTGAAGCGATTGCAAGAAATGCCTGGTGTGCTGTCTGTCACACCAACTAGTGGGTCGCCTTTTGCCTCAGAAAATGTTACTGAGGTTTACCTGACTTCAGAAGAAGAAGCTCAGGAGTACCAAACCGTCATTTATGATGGTACGGAACACTTTTTAAACACTTTGCAGCTTGAGTTACTTGAGGGTCGAGCGTTCACCGCTGCTGATATGATTTATGACAGCGAAGAGAAAAACAGTGAAGTGATGCTGAGTGAAGACATGGCCAAAAAACTTTTTCCCGACAGCACTGCCATTGGCAAAACAGTATGGTTGAGTAAGGGCAGCGATCCGGTACAAGTTGTTGGCGTTTACGGCAACTTCATGACCGGGGAGACATTGAACTATTACGGCAAGTCTTATCAATCAATTTTACGAGCGCGTTCTACCTGGAGCCATGAGCAAGAACCACAATATCTTATTCGCATGGAACCTGGTATTGCCGAGAGCAAGCTAGAGGATGTCGCTAGTGTCTTCTACCAAGAACAAGGCCGCTATTTATCACAATACGAGCGCTTAAAGCGCGTGCAAAAACGTATGTACGACGGTCGTGGTAGTCGTGCCCTAACTTTCTTGGTAATCAGCGCAGTGCTTGTTTTTATCACTGCATTTGGTATCGCAGGGTTAACCTCGTTCCAAGTCAATCAGCGCCGCAAGCAAATTGGTACACGCCGCGCGCTAGGAGCCAGAAAGAGTGATATTTTAAAATATTTTCTGACCGAAAATAGCATTATCAGCTTGGTTGGCTTAGTACTGGGATTAATAGTGACATTAGTGATGACGTTTGAGCTATCCAATATTGAACAAGAGAACCTCTTAGATATTGGGCTGTTTATCGGCATTGCATTGCTGTTTTGGGCAATCAACATTATTGCAACGCTAGTCCCTGCAATGAGAGCTGCAAATATCTCGCCGGCAACGGTGACCCGCGGTGCATAAGTAACGAAGCACAAGGCAACAATTAATAGCGAGCTTAAAGAGTACCCGCATTGTTTTATGTGGTACTCTTTTTTCGAGTTTTCAGGTAGGGAATTATGGCAGCTAAAATACTCGTCATTGACGACAATCAAGACATCGCGAGTGCGTTAAGAGTCTTGCTCACAATCAACGGAATGACTTGCGAATATGCGCCTAGCCCCGAAGTGGGCTTGCAAGTGTTGGCACAGGGCGGTATCGATCTGGTTATTCAAGACATGAACTTCACTCAAGATATGACATCTGGTGTCGAAGGTATTGAGCTATTTCAAAAAATTCGCGAATGTCACCCTGACTTGCCCATTATTTTGATTACTGCGTGGACCAGCTTGGAAACAGCTGTGCAACTGGTGAAATCTGGAGCAAGTGATTATCTAAGCAAGCCCTGGGACGATGACAAACTGATTGTGACTATCAATAACTTGTTAGAGTTAGCCGAACTGCAACAAGAGCATCACCATCGTGCCATCGAAAATTTGCAGCAAAAGGATGCACTAGCTCAAAAATTTGATTTGTGTGGGATCCGCTACCAAAGCGAACCTATGCGTCAGCTTTTGCAAATGACCACGCAAGTCGCCAACTCTGATATTTCGGTGTTAATTACCGGTCCAAACGGCGCTGGCAAAGAGAAAATCGCTGAAATATTACAGGCTAATTCTTCGGTGAAAGACGGTCCTTTTATTAAGGTTAATGTGGGTGCGTTGTCGCCAGAGCTCATGGCCGCGGAGTTGTTTGGTGCCGAAGCAGGGGCTTACACTGGAATAACCCAAAGGCGCAAAGGACGATTTGAATTAGCTGATGAGGGAACGTTATTTTTAGACGAAATTGGTAACTTATCGATGGATGGGCAAGCCAAATTATTGCGAGTACTGGAAACCGGGGAATTCGAACGAGTCGGCGGAAGTGAAACGCTAACCGTCAATGTTCGGCTGATTAGTGCAACCAACGCAGATATACCAGCAGCTATCAGCAGAGGGGATTTTCGCGAAGATTTGTTTTATCGACTGAACGTCATCGAATTGAACTTACCGCCATTAAAGCAGCGCAAAGCAGATATATTGCCATTGGCAAATCTGTTTTTGCAGCAAGATTGTCAGATTTCCGAACAAGCTGTACAGGTTTTAAAGGCGTACACGTGGCCGGGCAATGTGCGCGAGCTTAAAAACGTCATGCAGCGAGCACAGTTATTGTGTGGCTATAAAATGATTGAACCACAGCATCTTGGTCTGAAAGTAGAGGTAGTGCAGGAGCTAGAGACAGTAGAGGTAACAGCCGAAACTATCAAAGACGCGATTGAGGATGCGGGTGGCGTCATATCTGATGCGGCAAAAGCACTTGGATTAAGTCGTTCAGCCTTGTATCGTCGAATGAAAAAGTTTGGTATTGACGACATTGGCTAAGAAGTCTCTCTTTTGGCACCTTTACTTAAAACTCGCGTTGCTGGTGAGTTTACAGGGCGCCATATTTATTACAGCACTACACTTTGAATTCGAGTTGTGGGTGTCGCTACTTGCGGCTACGCTTTTGTCTTTGCTGGTACTAGCAATATCACTGAGTTATCTACTTTCACCGTTAACAAGTATGCTCAAAGCCGTGGAAGACGGGGTAAGTGCGTTTAAAGATGGCGATTTCAGCTTAACTATCCACAAAAATGGCTACCGTGAAATAGAGAACATAGCGGGCTTGTATAATGACCTGGCGGGCATTTTGCGCGATGAACGCATGAATATCTTTCAGCGAGAGCTGTTGCTCGATACGGTGATTCAATCTACGCCAGTAGCCTTGATTCTTACCAACAACAATAACCACATTGTATATAGCAATCACGCTGCACGTGATTTATTAGGGCTCAAAAGGCGTTTGGAAGGCAGCAATTTTCAACAGCTACTTGCTCATTTGCCGGAAGAGTTGCAGCAGTTGACGGCAGATAAATCAGACGGGCTGGTGACGCAAATCAAAGACGACCAATCCATTGTCTATAACGTTAATTGCCAGCAGTTTGTTCTCAACGGCGCTACGCATTTTCTGTATTTATACAACAATCTAACTGACGAAATGTCGCGTAAAGAAATTGATATGTGGAAGCGTGTTATCCGCTTGATTAGCCACGAACTTAACAACTCTCTTGCGCCTATATCTTCGTTGAGCCAGTCTGCTAAAAAGATAATCGATCAACCTGAGCATATCCATTTGCTCAAGGAAGTGATGGATACCATTGGCAGCAGAACTCAGCACTTGAGCCGGTTTATCGAGCAATACGCTAAGTTCGCCAAAATGCCCAAGCCCAAACTGGAACAAGTCGAGTTGCAGCCTTTTTGTCAGCACTTGCAAACACTGTTACAAGTCAAATGTGAGTTTTCTTTTGTTGCTAGCCACGCCAAATTTGACCCCGCTCAACTTGAGCAAGTGCTTATCAATCTGGTAAAAAATGCGCGTGAATCAGGCTCCGCTGTTGATGACATAGGTCTGCATCTGACACAGCAGGCTAATCGCTTAAACTTCACGGTTTACGATCGCGGCAATGGTATGACCGAGTCGCAAATGCAGCAGGCGTTGCTACCTTTCTACACGACCAAGGAAAAGGGTTCTGGGGTGGGACTGGCGTTGTGCAATGAAATCGTCAACGCCCATGGCGGCAAGCTTCGCCTGTTTAATCGGGATCACGGCGGTTTATGTGTGAGCTTTGAACTCGTTCTTAGCTAAAAACTCCGAAAAAATCCAAGCAGGCTATCATTACTGCTGCATTTCCTGAAGTTTGTGCAAGACCTCTGAAAACACATGGCTTGTGCGCTCGGTTTTTTCTAAGTTCTGATTGAAAAGCTCGGTCGAGCTGTCGGTTATGTGGTGAATACGAGCTTCTTGGTCTTCTTCTAGACCCAGACTTGGCAGCAGCATATCCAAGTCCTGCATCATTTGTCGTATGGTGCTGGTGCTTGAATCAACGCTGTGTTGTAGTTCGTGAGATGCCTTGGTCAGTAGCAAAGTGATATTTTTGATTGATTGCTGCCAGTTTTCTGCGTCAACCAGTGCTTGCTGTTTATTAAGGCCGTCTGTCTTAACATCGAAAGCCTCCATTAAAAAGCATAAACTGTCGCGTAGGCGACCGGTTTTTTCCTGATCTTCAGGCATGTTCAAAATCAGTAGTGAGGTATCGCCAAAGGTAAAAATAGCGCGATGGCCTTTCGTCCAGATCCGCTCTTTCGCTCTTATCTTGAGAATAATTTCTTGTTCGATCGTTGAGCTGGTGCGCCCTGGTGATGCCTGAAATTGGGGAGCGCCAGATATTTCGTAATAAAGCGTGCATTTTAAGTCGAACTGCGCCATACAGCTGAACACCGCGTCACATAATTCTTCGAAAGACTCTGCCTCTATTACGCCTTGTACCCCTTTTAGAATGATGCCCATTTCGCTTTGTGCTGACATTGCCTGGAAGGCGGTCTGACTTGCATAATCCAACTGTTCTTTTAGTCCAATCTTGGACTTCAACAAATCAATTGCGCTGTTTACTTTGGCTGAGATTTCCAGAATGTCGTAGGGCTTATTGATGTAGTCATCAGCACCCGCCTCAAGTCCTTTCAGGCGCTCTTCAACCGATGTCTTCGCAGAGAGAAAGACTACACTGGTGACGCAATGTGAGTATTCGTCGCGGATCATTTGGCAGATATCGTAGCCAGTAGGCCCTGGCAGCATGGTTTCCAGAATCACGAGGGTCGGCACATCTGGTGTCAACGTTTGTAACATGGCTAGTCCGTCAGAGAACATTTCTACGGAAAAATCTTCAGAGAGAATACCTGACAATATATCTTGTTCTATTTCGTCAGGCTCTACAATGCAAATGCGGCTATCGTTCATGTGTGTACAGCTACTTGTTAAGTGGGCCAAAGACTTTCGGCCATAATCAATCTTGGCAAATAATTACCAGACCACAATTATACTAAAGTAGTACGAGGTAACTAATCCGATCAATGTGATTAAGGCAGCTTTTTCTCACTTGAGAAATAAAATCCTTGTTCGTAACTATGTACTTATTTGCTACTATTGCCAACAAAATTTGCAACAGATCGAAAGTTATTAATGACTCAACAGGCTCCTGACGAACAAACACACTTTGGTTTCAAACAAGTCAATACCACCGAAAAAGCCGGTATGGTGGCGGATGTTTTCCATTCTGTGGCTGCAAAATATGACGTTATGAATGACTTTATGTCACTGGGTATTCATCGTCTGTGGAAACGCTTTACCATTGATTGCAGCGGTGTGCGTGCAGGACACAAGGTACTGGATTTAGCTGGTGGCACGGGCGATCTTGCTGGAAAGTTTGCGCGTATCGTGGGGCCAACGGGTAAAGTGGTATTGTCAGACATCAATGATTCGATGCTGCAAGTTGGTCGAGATAAGCTGCGTGACAAAGGCATTGTCGGCAATATTGAAACTGTACAAGCCAATGCCGAATGCTTACCTTTTCCCGACAATTATTTTGACTTAATTACCATTGCCTTCGGTCTTCGCAATGTAACCGATAAGCAAAAGGCGTTGCAGTCAATGTTTCGCGTGTTGAAGCCAGGTGGTCGATTGTTGGTACTGGAGTTTTCTAAACCGGAAAATGATAACTTTGCCAAACTTTACGATTGGTATTCATTTAATATTTTGCCCAAGATGGGGCAGCTAGTCGCCAATGATGCCGAGAGTTATCAATATCTGGCGGAATCTATCCGCATGCACCCAGACCAAGAAACCCTAAAAGGCATGATGGAGACCGCAGGTTATGAACAAGTCACCTATCACAATTTGACCGGTGGTATAGTCGCCTTGCACAGAGGATTCAAGTTCTAATGCCGGCTGAACAGCTGTTAACCTCGAGTATTGAAGGCGCACTGAATAAACTGTTGTCGCTCGATGATACCGCACCTGAGCGAATGGCAAAATTAGTTGATAAGAAGATAATCATCTCATTATCAGAGCTGTCATTCGATCTTGGCTTTCAGTTCCATGAGTCGATTACTGTAATGGCCTTGGTGCGCGACGAATCTGTTATCGAATCTTGTGACTGCAAAATCAGTACAGACTTGAGCACACTGGTTGAGCTAAGAGATATATCTTTACTTACCAAACTGATCAAAGAAGACAAATTAGCGTTGCAGGGGGATATTCAAGCAGCTCAGCAGTTCGCTAATCTGTTGAAAGAATTGAATGTTGATTGGGAAGAGCAACTTGCCAAAAGCACCGGTGACGTAATTGCACACAATGCGTTTCGCGCGGCTAACTGGGTTAAGTCGTCAGTGGAGCAACTATTTTCGACCGGTAAGCAAGTAATAAAAGACGGCGCCATCGAAGAGAAACGCGTCGCTGCACCGCAAATACTGGTAGATGATTTTGTCGAGTCAGTTTTCGATACGCATGCTCAATGCGACAACCTTGAAGCACGCATTAAAAAGCTAGAAGCCAACCAATAAGAAGGATTTAACCTGGTGCAACTATTTCGAGTGTATACCATCGTCGCAACCGTTCTGCGCTATGGCTTGGACGACTTAGTACCGAAGCGCTTTGTACCTTGGTATATCCGATTATTACGCATAACTTTTTTTTGGCTGCGCAATCAGCATAAAGACGCTTCAGCGGGTGAGCGATTAAGGCTAGCCTTACAATCACTTGGCCCAGTGTCAGTGAAATTTGGGCAGATGCTCTCTACTAGGCGAGACTTATTGCCGCCTGAAATAGCCGATGAGCTCACTAAATTGCAAGACAAGGTAGCACCTTTTGACGGTGTCATCGCACATGACATTGTCAAAAAAGCGTTGGGAGTAGCAGACTTAAACGAGGTTCTTACAGACTTCTCGCCTGAACCTCTTGCGTCCGCATCGATCGCCCAAGTGCATACCGCGATGTTGAAAGAAACAGATGAACCTGTCGTCGTAAAAGTAATTCGTCCCAACATTGAGAACACCATATACGCAGATATTGAATTAATGCGTTCGTTAGCTTGGCTGGTGCAAAAAGCCTTGCCCGATGGCAAACGCCTGCGTCCTGTGGAAGTGGTGGAAGAATATAAAAAGACCATATTTGATGAACTGGATTTGCTGCGGGAGTCAGCCAACGGCGTCAAATTAAGAGAGAATTTCCAAGATTCGGAATTACTCTACATTCCCAAAATTTATGCCGATTACTGCCGTACCAATGTGTTAGTGATGGAGCGTATTAGCGGCATTCCAGTGGCTGACATTGCGCAGCTAGAGGCGAAGAACACTAATATTAAGCTTCTAGCTGAACGCGGTGTATCGGTTTTCTTCACGCAAGTGTTTAGAGACAGCTTTTTTCATGCGGATATGCACCCGGGCAATATTTTTGTGGCCGATAGACACCTCGACTCGCCTCAGTACATTGCTATTGATTTTGGTATCGTGGGTACGCTAAATCGCGAAGACAAACGTTATCTAGCAGAAAACTTCATTGCCTTTTTTAACAGCGACTATCGCAAAGTTGCAGAACTGCATGTGGATTCTGGTTGGGTGCCCTCGTATATAAACGTGGATGAATTCGAACAAGCTATACGCACAGTCTGTGAACCCATTTTCCATAAGCCTCTTGCCGAAATCTCCTTTGGTAATGTGTTGATGCAGTTGTTTAATACCGCGAGGCGTTTTGATATGGAAGTGCAGCCACAGCTGGTGCTGCTGCAGAAAACGCTGCTCTATGTAGAAGGTTTGGGAAGGCAGCTTTACCCACAATTGGATTTGTGGGAAACCGCTAAGCCCTTTTTAGAAGATTGGATGCGTGAGCAAGTGGGTTTCACCGCGATGTTCAACAAAGCTAAGGCCAATATACCCTTCTGGACTGAAAAGTTTCCCGAAGTCCCTGATTTGGTTTTTGACACGCTTAAACAGGTTAAGCAATTACCGGAAAGGCATCAGTATTGGCACGAGCAACAGTTATTACATCGCCGAGAGAGTACCAAAAGTATTGTTTATGGGGTATCAGGTGCGGCATTTGTGATTATCGCCGCCATCTTACCATTGTATCAGCTGCCCACCTGGAGCATTGTTTTATGCGCGGGCTTAGGTTTTGGTTGCTGGTTAAAGGCGTTTATTAAACTGTATCGCATTTAGGACTCTTGAGTTCCGTCTTGTTGACTTAAACTGCAAAGTACTGATTTCTCAGAATAACTCGACATCCATTTCGTAACCACTCTGTTCCGAATCCTCTAAACTGATTTCTTCACCTTGAGCGAACATGACTTCTTCTTGCGCTGACTCAATTAACTCCTCTAGTTGATTGGTCAGTGATTTCATATGATCTAGTACTTCTAAGGTGGATGATTGGTCAGAGATATTTTTCTCGAATATAGATTCTGCGCTGTTGAGCATGGTGTCGACACGACTGGTGATGGAGGCTTCTAAGCTTTCTTCTAAGCCCATTTTTGTTAAGTCCCAATTAAACTCTTCGTGAAATTGCCGAAATTCTCCAAGCGTCGACTCTTGTGTTTTCAGCTGACCTTCGACTAATCCGAAAAGCTGCTTTCTGATGGCTTTAAAGGCAACGTCTGTGTTCACCGCTTGCTGTTTCAGTTTGAAATCGGTTTCCATCATGCGCAACTTAGCGTCAGTTGCCCCCAAAACTGCAGGAAATAGATCCTTGTAGCGACCGTATTTTTCCAAGTCATCCAGCGGCATGTTTTTAATTAACAGCGAAATCTTTGGGTAGTTTATGATAGTTCGACAGCCGAAATCGATGAATCGGCCGTGCTCGTGACAGTTTTGCAAAAGTTCCGATTCGAGTGGAGACGTGGTGCCGCTAGATGAGTACAACAGAACCCCATCGTTCAGTGAAAACAGTACGCTGGTTTTTAACTCTAGTGTGTTGAGTAATTCAAATAATTTGCTCGCTAGCGTATCTGGGTTGTTCATTCCATAGGTTAGCTCAACAAATTGAATTACCCTACCCATCTCACTGCTGGCGGTCATGGCACTCATTGCTGTTGATTGAGCGAGCATTTTTTGCTCATTCAATGCCACTTGTTCCTGCAGTAGTTTGTGTTGTAAAAACAGTTTGGCGCACAGTTCATCTATAGCAAAAGGCTTTACCAGATAATCATCGGCACCTGCTTCATAGCCCAGCATTCGGTGCCTGATTTCACCAAGCGAAGAAGAAAAAATGACAGGGATTTGTTTCGTCTCTGATTGAGCTTTGAGAATTTCACAAGTTTCATAGCCATTGCGCCCCGGCATTTCTACATCGAGCAAAATGATGTCGGGCAGAAGTGCTGTCGCTTTTTCTATACCCTCATCGCCATCAAATGCTTCATGTAACGTGATGTTTTTTGGAAGTGCGTTAACCAGCAATGTGTGAATAATCGGGTCATCATCGATTAGTAAAACAGATAATTCCATAATTCCTTGCCCCTTTCTTGCAACAGCGATAGACGAAAAATGCTTCGCTATTAAAAAGTGTAGTTGGTTTTATGGAATTGATAGCTTATTGACCAAGTAAAATTGTAACAAAGCCGTGGTATGAATTTCTTAGTGCACAAAAAACCTAAACTAGCGTATATTTTTTTTCGTCTACGTCAGGCTGCTTTACTGCACTAAAGAATAATGTCGAAAAGTTAGGCTAAATATTAGAAACAAAAGTGTTAAAGCAAGTGTGAGGCTGTGTAGAGAATTTGGGTTTTTAAGGGAGGTTTACATGGCCAAGTCGAATGATGTAGGCATGCTCATGACAGTTGTTGAGGCTTTTACTGAATTTAATGGTGCTTTTTTAAACACATTGAAGGGACTTTCTACTGCGCCTGGAAATACCATCCGCGGTTTCTTGGCCGATCCTGCATCAGGGCAATACATAAATCCATTTCGTTTTGCTGTGTTGACTATCTCAGCTTATGTAGTGTGCGCGTCGTTGCTGGGGATGGATATGTCGGCGGATTTTGTCGAAGGATTTGAAGCCGGTAAAGGTTCGACACTAACAGATGCAGAAAAACAAGGTGCTGAGTTTACCGGGAATCTACTCGATAACAGTATTATGTTCGTTACCTTAATTTCCTTGGTTCCCACCGCTTGGTTGATGAGTAAACTATTTTCGTCAAGTGGTCAAAATAGCATTACATGCTATAAAGTGGCGCTTTATGCTTATGGGATGTCTACTGCCATCTATTTATTACTGGCCTTGCCAATAGTGCTTATTTTTCCCGACACCTATGAGGCACGCCAAGGGGATATTATGGGGCTATTAACGCTTATTACTGTCCCTTATATTATTTGGTTTTACACCGATTATTTTCAGGTATCCATTGTGTCCGGTATTTGGAAAACGATTGTAACAATGAGCTGGAATATAGTTATTTACATGTTACTTATTATGGTGACAACGATTGGTTCGCTGGCTTACATGGATGCTAATAAGCCTGCCGATCAAGATGCTCAAACGAGTTTGACTGCCCAAGTGAACAAGAATTTGCTTGGTTAAATTAAGTAAATCTAGAGCAATGGGCTCTAGTATTTGCCAAAAAAACCTTCGACTCTAAATGCTACGCCGTAGGAGGCATCAAAGTCGTCTCTCCGGTGCCACAAGACAAAAGGCTCTACCTCAAAGTAGAGCCATTCTCGAAGCGCGTTTTTACGCCAGCGAGTACTTACTAGGTATTCTCTTACCTGATAATTCGGTTCTGACAAACCCTCTAGATAAAACCCTGTGACCAAGGCTGATGAGCTCGTTAGTTGATACATTTGATAGAGGTTATGCTGCCATAGCCAATCATCAGATTCGTCTCGAAAAAAGAAGTTGTTATCCAATCTGATGACCGAATGCTGGTTCCAGTCCTGTTCTAACTGCAACCCAAAGTGGGTGCCAAATCCATCGTTGTGATAGAAGTAAGCCGAGGTTTCCCAGCGGTATCTATTACTTTCACTAAAGTCACCGCGTTTCGCATAACGAGTGCGCGCAAAGGGCTTGGCTTTACGACCAATGCCGATGCGATTTGACCAGATAGCGTTTTTGCTTTTCTTATTCGTCCAGCGCAATGCCAGATTGAACCTGTTCTGATTGGCCAATATTTCATCTTGCGCTGCTTTTACCGGCGCGCGTTCGAGATCCTCGTCGAAGTCACTAAATACGACGTCCACCCTGTTTTTTAATTTGGGTAATTTCACGCGAATGCGAACTTTTGACTCAAACTCCATCAAATCGCGAGATCGCGGTTCCCACCCGAGTGAAATTCTGGCACCACCTGTTGCGGGTTCTTCAGTGTTGAAGTCTTCATTGTCAAAGAAGTCATCAAGCCAATTAGCGGTAATGTTTACTGAGTCTGAAATTTGCACATAAAGATCGTCATACCACAGCCACTCTTGTACATCATCGGTCTCTGCTGTGGAGTTTTCTGCGCGAGTTGAACTAGCCAAGGCGGTTGGCGCAACAACTTGAAACAGTAAAACGCTCATTATCAGCAGATTACGCAAAAACAGATACCTCCTTATAGGTATTATCACAGATACACATTTAACAACTTAACGTCATAAAAGTAATAATACTTTGGATTAAACTAGTGCACCTTTACGTTAAGATTGAACAAAGATTGCGACTTAATCAAATCCAGTGACGTTTTGATTAAGGTCGTTATAATGGGCACAGAAATTTCTTAAGGAGTTAGTTTCATGGGTGGTATTAGTTTGTGGCAACTATTAATTATTTTAGTAATTGTTGTTTTGTTGTTTGGAACCAAGAAATTAAAAGGTTTGGGAAGTGACTTGGGTTCGGCTGTAAAGGGATTCAAAAATGCAGTGTCTGATGACAACAAAGCCGATGCTGATTTTGCCGAGAAGAAAAACGTAGAGCACCAGACGCAAGAACAAACTGATTCAACTAAATCAAAAACTCACTCAGAGTAATCTTGTAAGGCTGATTTAATGTTTGATATCGGTTTTTTTGAACTCCTGATTATTGGCGTCATCGCGCTTGTGGTATTGGGGCCGGAAAAGTTGCCGGGCGCCATTAGGACGACCAGTAAAACCATTCGCAATATCAAGAGTATGGCAACGGGTTTTAAAACTGAAATTGAGCAGCAGATGCGAATTCAGGAACTGCACGAGAACCTGAAAAAAGCTGAAGCGCAGCAAATGAAAGATCTGTCTCCCGAGGTTCAACAAAGTGTTGACGAACTGAAGTCAGCCGCACAATCAGTACAAAAACCCTACGAAAAGAATAATGACTGAACCGCAAACCCTTTTTGATCACTTGCTGGAGCTGCGCAATAGGTTGCTGCGCTCGGTGATAAGCGTATTGGTGGTTTTCCTGTGTTTGGCCTATTTTGCCCAAGATTTGTATGGGCTGATGTCAGCGCCATTGATGGCGGCGTTACCTGAAGGCACACAGATGATCGCAACCGAAGTGGCATCGCCATTCTTCGCCCCTTATAAATTAACCTTAGTGCTGTCATTTTTTATTGCCATTCCTTATGTGTTGTACCAAGTATGGGCGTTTATCGCACCAGGCTTGTATGCCAATGAAAAAAAACTGATCGCTCCACTGATGATAAGCAGCAGCTTGTTATTTTATGCGGGCATCGCCTTTGCTTATTTCGTAATCTTCCCTCTGGCGTTCCCATTTTTCGTTGGGGTTGCTCCCGAAGGTGTGGTGATTAACACTGATATCAACAGCTATTTAAACTTTGTTCTAAAGTTATTCTTTGCTTTCGGCATCTCATTTCAAATTCCTATAGCGATAGTGTTATTATGCTGGACTGGATTCACTGAGCCGCAATCTTTACGCGAAAAAAGACCCTACATTATCGTTGGTGCATTCGTGGTAGGAATGTTGATGACGCCACCAGACCCTATCTCGCAAACCTTGTTAGCAGTACCAATGTGGTTGTTGTTTGAACTTGGAGTGGTGCTTGGTGGTCTATACGCAAAGTCGAATGAAGAACAAAATCAAAAGGATCAAACAACAATATGAAATGGGTTGCTTCCGTCACAATTTTTCTAATGGCCTCGATTACATTTGATGCCAAAGCAGAGACACTTTCAGACGCCCTCAAACAATGCAGTAGAGTTGATAACTCGCTAAAACGCCTAGTTTGTTACGATAAGTTAGTACAGCGTGCCAATGGATTGCAAAACTCTGATTTACCTGAGCTTCGTCAGCAGCAGCGCGCCAGAGTCGCAGATACCAGAGCTGAGTCTGTTGAGCAAAACTTGACTAAAGAGCAAGCCTTTGGATTTGAAAAGGATATTCAGATACAAAAAGAAGCGGAGTTTGATTCCATTCGCGCAATAGCGCTTAAGATAGAATTAAACCCCTATAAGCGCATGACTATCACGCTAGACAATGGGCAGGTTTGGAAAGAAGCCGAAAAAGGCTACGCCAAAATAAAAGAAGGCGATGAAGTGATAGTCGAACGTGGGATGATGGGTTCATTCTATATTAAAAAAGCAGATTCTAAGCGTCGTTCAAGAGTGAAACGCAGCAAGTAAATGATGCTATGTGACATTGGCGTCAACCTTACTAACAGCAGGTTTAAAGAAGACTTGTTTGAGGTAGTTGGCGCTGCTCGATCGGCGGGTGTAGTTAAGCAGATTATCACTGGTACCAATGTCTATGAAAGTCAGGCGGCGACAAAGCTGACCCAGCAATTCGACGGTGTGTATGCGACTGCCGGGGTGCATCCTCATGATGCCGCCAATGTCGAGAACGACTTTGCCGAACAACTTAAATCTCTGTATTCACACCCACATGTAGTCGCCGTTGGTGAATGTGGTTTGGACTTCAACCGCAATTTCTCACCGCCGGAAGCGCAAAAATCAGTATTTGAGGCTCAGTTGCAGCTCGCCAGCGAGTTCAACATGCCACTGTTCCTGCACGAACGTGATGCCTTTGACACGCAAATTGCCATGTTGAAACAATTTCCACGCGCGTTTGGTGTAGCGCATTGTTTTACTGGTGATACCGCCCAACTAAAAGCTTATCTGGATTTAGGTTTATACGTTGGCATAACAGGCTGGTTATGCGACCCAAAACGCGGTGATGCCTTGCGTGAGGCGGTTAAATATTTGCCTCTAGAGCGTTTGTTAGTGGAAACTGATGCGCCTTATTTGGTACCTAAAAATGTACCTGGTAAAAAGCGCCGTAACGAACCCAAATACTTATCATACGTCATCGACGTTTTAGCCGAATTACTTGTCGTCTCCAGCACAACAATTGCCGAGAATAGTTGGCGAAATAGCCATCAACTTTTTGGACTTAATACTAATGCTTGAACGTTCAGTGACACGCGGCAACACGCCTTTTTGGTTGATTCTATTAGCAGCTGTGATTGCGTTGTTTTTAGGTACGCGTTTTATGACGCTATTAAGCTCGTCTGCGCCTCACAACACCATTGACCGCGGCATTGAATACATTGTTGAAACTGAGGCCATTACCTCAGCAGAAGCTGCATTGCAGTTACCCAAAGGTGTATGGAGAGCTCAGCAAACCGAATCCCTATTATTTCTGCAACCTGAACGCGCTGTCTGGCTTAAATTCCCCCTGCAAAATCTCAGTTTAATGGAGCAGTGGTTATTAGAGATATACAACCCTGCGCTCAACAATGTGGATATTTGGTTCTTTGAAGGTGAAACACTGCTGAGTAACTATCGCACCGGTGATAGGTTCGCTTTTCGCACGCGCGCACTCGCCACCGAACAGTTTTTATTTCCTGTCCCTGCGAGTACTCAGAACAATGTTACGGTGTTGTTGCGTGTAGACGGGAATGGTCAATACAAGGTTCCTATCAGGTTGTGGAAACAATCCAATTACCTGGTGCACGGTACAGAGCAAAGCCTTATCATCGGTCTGTTTTTGGGCTTCATGTTTGCCATGACGCTGAGTAATTTCTTCTTCTTCATATTCAGCCGTTCGGTGAATTTCCTTTGGTATTGTGGCTATGCGCTTTCGGTTGCGCTTTTATTAATGAGTCTACTTGGGCTCGGATTTAAGTACTTATGGCCAAACAGTACTTGGATGCAAAACCACAGCACCGCGATATTTACCAGCAGCAGTCTGTTTTTTGCCATTTTGTTCATGCGGCAATTGCTGAACATCACTGAGCGATTCCCAAAGGTAGATTGGGGCTTGAAACTACTAGCGCTGTCGTTTTTAACGGCCATCGCACTTGGCGGCTTGCAGGATAATTACGACATCGTGCAGTTTTTTCTAGTCAGCATTATTGTCGTGATGTTGATTTTATTTGGTCTGGGAATGTGGCTTCGCGGACAAGGTGTGCAAATTAGCTCACTCTATTTTATGGCCTGGATAACCTTAAGTGCCACGGTCACTATGGCAAGTTTAGGGCAATTAGGTGTATTGAGATTAGAGCTTACCACCCCATATTTGTTGATGCTGGGTGCCACTATTGAAACTATTCTATTGGCACTACTGCTAGCGCAGAATTTTAGCCAACAATCCAAAGAGTTATTAAGAGCGCGAGAGACGGCGCTTGATCAAGAAAAGCAAATAACCGCGGCGAAAGAAGAGGTTATTGCGACCCAATTGCAGGCAAACGAAGAGCTTGAATACAAAGTACAAGAGCGCACGCTGGAGCTGCAAGTGGCACTTCGCGAATTAGCCGATTCGAATCGTGAATTAGAAGAAAAGAACACCATGGATGCCCTTACTGGCATTCGCAACCGTCGCTACTTTGATAAAAAGTATTTGGCAGAAGCACGACGAAGTCGACGAGAACAGACCAGTCTCGCGGTTGCGATGATCGACATCGACCACTTCAAATCAGTCAATGATGAATATGGCCACATCGTAGGTGATGAGTGTTTGAAAAACATCGCAGGGGTTATTCAGTCATTTTTGAAACGTCCAAGTGACGAAGTTTGTCGCTATGGGGGCGAAGAGTTTGTTATTTTAATGCCGAACACATCGGTAGATGGTGCGCAAACCATATTGGAAAAGATAAGAGCGCATATTGCTCAAACGCCGTTGGTGTATAGTGCCGGCGAGTTGCCAGCTACCATTAGTGTGGGCTATTCCAGCAAAGTTATTAGTTCAGATGATGACCAACATCTGTTGTTAGATGCGGCAGATAAGGCACTATATCAATCGAAAAATGACGGGCGAAATCGTATTACCTTTCAAGAACCGTTAGCACAAGGTTAAATATCATGATTTGTGTGCGTCAATATGCAACAAGCATATTGACTATTAAATACACACCATTATACTGATTATATATACAGTTATTTATGGTTTGTTGTTATTGCTTGGTTGTGTGTTTGCGGATGAATTAGTGTGCGTCTGTTTTGGGAGAAGATGTGGTTAATACCGAAGGTTTATCCACACTTATCCGAAACAGTCCACACGGTGAGCGAAGCGAAAATTCCCGCAATCCACAACACCTTCTTTTGTTTTCTTTTTGGTTCTTTTTCTTTTGAGGTAAACAGTGGATTTGGTCTTTTCGTCTGATGATTTTGAAGTGAGGAGTATCAGATACCCTGAGTTTCCTATTCTCGTTGATGAACAGGGGGAGATTGAAACTCAGGCGCTAGATTTCCTGATTTATCATTGCTTGAAACGTGGCAGCGTGCAGAGCCAGAATAGCTGGCGCACTTATGGGCAGGACTTGTACGACTTCTTTTCTTTCTGTGAAGCGAATGCCATCGATTGGCGCAACATTGAACACCGACAAGACGAAACGCTCTTGGGTTTGTATCGTGACGTGTCGATGAAACAATTTGGCGTGGGAGCCAGCACGATAAATCGTCGCTTACGCTTTTTAATCAAGTTCTATCATTACGCATACAATCACGGATGGGTAGCAACGCTCCCTTATGAGCTAGAATCTGTTGTCGTCAGAAAGCCAAAGGGGTTTTTAGCTCACACCGACACCTCCGGTGGGATGGCAGCAAGACCAGATGTTATGCTCAAGCAACCCCACACTAAAATCAAATTACTTAATAGAGAGCAGGTGAATCAACTACTTACCGCTATAAGCAACAAAACGCTTAAACTTATGGTGAAGTTGTGTTTACTGGTAGGGTTGCGTAAATCTGAGATTTTAACGTTCCCTATCTCTTATGTTACCAACCCAAGCAACGCCTCTTCACGCAGTCATATTAAGGTCGATTTAAACCCCGCTGAGATGCGAATTAAAGGTAGTAAGGCTCGAAGTGTGACGGTGCCCGTCACGTTAATGTCTGATTTGTGGGATTACGTTATTCATGAACGAAGCGCTCTGCTTAAAGGTCAGGAAAATCCTACTGACAGGCTCTTTGTGACTCAAGACGGTGAAGCATACAGCCAAAAATCCGTTACCTTCAATAATCAGCTTAAAGCTCTTAACGTTGATTTTAATGTGCATCCGCACATGCTGCGCCACACTTTTGCGACACACACATTAAACGACCTCGAACAACGCAAAAGCAAAGGTAAATTGGCAGGTAATCCACTACAAATTGTGAAGGAGCTTTTAGGTCACAGTAGCATCTCTACGACAGCAGATTACCTGCACTTCTTACATGAAATTGAAGACGACCTGACCACCGAATATCAACTGGAAATCGAAGGTCTTTGCGATGAAGTCACCGGAGTACTGAGCGCGTGAGTAAAAAACGTTTTACGATAGAAGATAGGCAGGACGATATCGGCTTAGCTGGTGAGCAGGAAGGTATCACGCCCCAACAGGCAAAAGATACGACTGATGATAATGTCACTGACATCAGCGCTGCCAGCACTAATATCAGCTTCCCTGAAAACCCAACCAGTATACGAAACTTCGACTTTGCGCCGTATTACTCAAAAGGCTTTGATGCGATTACTACCCTCTGTCATTCCACGATTAAAAAACTGTTGGAAGAGAGTATTGCCACCAACCAAGCCTCGCTAGCTGTGTCGACGATTATCAATTATTGCCATTCTGGGTTGAAGATCTTCTTCGAATTTTTGATGCTATGGCGTGCTGGTGCGGGATGTGACCTGCAATCAGTAAATATCACGGATACGTTGATTGGTGAGTATGTTGCACACCTCAAATCCCTTAATATCGGCTCAACATCTCAGAAAGGCTACTATACTCAGACCAAAGCCCCCCTTGTCGCTGCCCACAAACAAGGGTATTTACCTCACGTTGATATCAAGCGGTTGTTCCCTATTAATCCGTTCCCCAACTCCAACCGCAAAGCCAAAGGTCAGCGCCCGTTATCCCAGCATGAGAAAAAGCAACTCGTGGGCGCATTAAAAGTGGAGATGACCCGCATTCTAGCCGGTGATGACCCGCTGGATAGTGTAGATTTGACGGGATGTGTGCTGAGTATTGGTCTGGTGACGGGGATGAATCCAACGCCTGTTTTATCGCTCCCAATTGATTGTATTCAACCGCACCCGCTTAAAAAGAATTTACGATTATTAGTGGCCTTTAAGCGCCGTGGGAACGCAACGCAAGTGGTCTCACTTCGCCAGTCTCAGGATGTTGAGTTGCTGCGCAGTGTGAAGCTTCAGGTGGCTAACACCATCGATTTGATTATTGAGCGAAATGCAGAACTGCGTGGTGAATACAAAGACCCGAGGCAACTGCTGGTGTTTAGCTCCAAGGGCGGAGGCTCTTCAGTAAAAGTTGCTGTCACGGCTTTGAGTGGTCAGAATGTGAGGGACGCTATCAAGACTCTTATCGACAAACATCAATTGGTTGATGATGATGACAAGCCGCTTAAATTAAACATGATGCGGCTACGTAAAACCTTCGTCAATCGCATGTGGGAGCTGTCTGACCAAGACCCCTTGATAGCCGCACGACAAGGTAAGCATATGCCTGAAACTGGCAATCGTCATTACTGGGAGGCACCACCCGAAGCTGAAACCAATATGCGTTTTATTGGAGAGGCACGTGTTGAAGAATTAAGAGTCAGCTACGGCCCCAAAGAAAATACCGCATTGGCAGGCTGTAAGGACACGCGAAATGGTCATCGCGCCCCAAAAGACGGGAGTGTTTGCACGGAAACGCTAGGCTGCTTTCGCTGTAAAAGCTTCGTTGTGACTGAAGATGATCTGTATCGCCTGTTTAGTTTTTATTGGGCAGTCGTGCGGGAGCGTGACAGTTATGGCATCAAGAATTGGAATAAATATCTACGTCATATCATCCGTATCATCGATGAGGATATTTCCTCGCAGTTTGATAATCAGCTTGTGGAAAGTATGCGAGAAAAAGCAAAAAACGAACCGCACCCCTTCTGGCGCGACCTAACGATGGTGAGGATGGCAAGGTGAAGATAAGACCACCAATAACCGTGATGCCGCAAGTGGTGCTTGCGGATAAAAAGCGCCTGAGAGACGAGCTTCGCACTAAAACCAACCTAACGGGTATCATGACCTACTTGAAACTCGATAACGGCCAGTATCATGTGCTCTCACGTTACGAAGAGGATATTTGGTTACTGCCAGACCACTGGTTTACTGATGCAACGAAAGAAAGTGGTCGAAATCTGAGCTTCAACCGCATAACTACGCCGTCCTTACGTTCTACTGCAAAGGTGGTGATGTCCAGAATGATATGGGGCGATAACAGCTTACAAGGTAAGAGGCGGGGCGGGACGCTAACTGGGAGCTTAAATCGCCTTACTTCCTTTTTCAACTGGCTCCCGACACTGAATATCACCAACACAGCAGAGATAACGCCTCTGGTGGCAAAGCAGTATGTGGAGCATGTCAAATCCTTGAAATCCAAGAGAGGTAAACGCAAAGGTAAAACACTCGTACCTGGAACTGTTTGTCAACGACTTCTTGCTGTAGAACGCTGTTATACTGAACTGCGGGATACTCAATACGGTTTTGCCCATCCGTGGCCTGATTCGAGCGCAGTAGCATTGTCGGGAGTTGATTTTCACGGCAAACCCAAAACCGAAATCATATCTGATGAGGTACTAGCATCGCTGTTTCAATATGCCGAGTCGATACTGGCATCGGCACCAGAGCTGATTCGCCTGCAATTGCTCTTGGAAGGATTTAAGCCAAAGTCGAAAGATGAACGTAGGCATGGTGCAGAGCGCTCCAAATTCCTGCAATCCCATGGCTTCGCATCGGGTGTTCGAGCCTTTAACCAGTCAATCATGGAGCTTCGCGATTGCTGCTTCTTGATGATATTGCTTACCACTGGTATGCGAGTGCATGAGCTGTGCAATCTTAAGCGCGATAACTGGTATTCGGAGGTTCGCGAGGTGGGTTCAGAGCGAGAGTTGGAGCGGTTTTACTTTATCGGCTCTACGTCTGAAAAGACCGATGAAGGCGATACGCATTGGCTATGCCCCCAAATCACCATTGATGCCCTGAAAGTGTTGGGTGACCTGATGTTGCCCATGCAAAAACGCTTGGAGCAACAATTGCTTGATGCACAGAGCAAAGGAGACGTCAAAGAAGTTGCGAGATTAGAACGCTTCTCGGGCAGTGTAATACTGGGGAGAGCAACAAATAAGTCCAACCAAGTCAGCGTATTGGGTAGCCTGAGTGTTAATGACAGGCTTCAAAAACTCGTTGATAAACTGGGGCTGGATTGCAGCCTTGCGTCGCATATGTTCCGTCGAACCTTTGCGGTGTATGTTGTACATCACAAATTGGGTGATTTACGTTATCTGCGTGACCATTTTAAACATTGGTCGCTAGATATGACCATCCTGTACGGCATGAATGATAAGCAGGATTTAGAGCTGTATGACGATATATATGCCGCCTTCGATGATGAGCGACAAGGTATCATCGGGCACTGGTTAGAGTCAGATACACCGCTCTCTGGTGGGCTTGCAAATCAAATTCGCAATCTACGTGATAAAGCCACGCCAACACGTACCTATAAATCACGAGCAGTCATGATTGAGCATCTGTCAGAGCAGATATACCTTCGTTCAACAGGGTTGGCGTGGTGCACCAATGACGACGGCTCTTGTGCCGGAGGGCGCTGTGAGGAGTGTGAACACGGTGTCATTGATGATAAAAAACAAGCCTTCTGGGAAGGTGTGTATGCCCAGCAAATTGAGCTTAAACAAATTGAAGGGCTGGGTGAGTCCGGCCAGACAACCGTCGACAAAGCCATTGTTCGCTGCGAAAAGGTTCTCTCTGACCTTGGTGCAGACATCGAAATCATAAAACAGCGAGTGAATACCAATGACTAAATCAGCGCCTCGCAACCGCGAGAAGACCCACAATAAAATACGCATGGCGATTGTTCGGATAGAGCAAGGGAAACCTAAAATAGTCACGCCTCAGCGCAAAATGTCGGTAGCCGCAGTGGCAGAAGAGGCTGGCGTCAGTCGCACTCTCATTATGAATCAATACACCGACCTGCTTGAGCGAATCCGAGGTGGTGCAAATAAGCATATTCAGAAGCAGCGTGACGACAAGCATGAAGAGTTGAAGAAGGAGCGTGCGAAGAATCGTGAGCTTAGAGACACGCTTGCCGACGTGATGCGAAAATATCAGGTGCTTGTGTCCAAAAATGCAACGCTAGAATTAGAAAATCATCGATTGACGGGTATTGTTGAGAATGAAAATGTCACCCTTTTTAGAGGAAAAAAGCATTGAAAAACGTAAAAAAGTGCAACTTAAAAAAAGTCAATAAAATCAGTCACTCACTCACTTGTTACATGCAATATGGATATTAATATGATGTCAGAAAAATACCCTCTTACTCGTATGAGACGTAATCGCGCCAATGCCTTTTCGCGTCGTTTGGTGGCAGAGTCTACTTTGTCTGTTGATGATCTAATTTATCCCATGTTTGTTTTAGAAGGTGATAATCAAAGAGAAAGTGTGCCTTCAATGCCAGGTATCGAACGCTTGTCCATTGACCTTATGTTACAAGAATGTGCGGAATTGGTGCAGCTGGGTATTCCGGCGATAGCGTTGTTCCCCGTTGTTGGAGCAGACAAAAAGAGTGAGTTGGCTGAAGAGGCATTTAATCCAGAGGGTTTAGTACAAAGAACTGTAAGAGCCATCAAAGCTGAGCATCCAGAGCTTGGTGTCATCACTGATGTCGCGCTAGATCCCTTCACCATTCATGGTCAGGACGGTCTCATCAATGACCATGGCTATGTACTAAACGATGAAACCATCGCCGTTTTGAAAAAACAGGCGCTATCGCATGCCGAAGCGGGTGCAGATGTTGTGGCACCTTCTGACATGATGGATGGTCGCGTCGGCGTTATTCGTGAAACGCTAGAGCAAGCTGGTTTCGTCAACACAGCGATAATGGCGTATTCAGCAAAATACGCCTCTCACTATTATGGACCTTTCCGAGATGCCGTCGGTTCTGCCGGTAATTTAAAAGGTGCAGATAAAAAGCAATATCAAATGGATCCGGCCAATAGCGATGAAGCGATTCGTGAAATACAGCTAGATATTCACGAAGGTGCTGACATGGTGATGGTGAAACCTGGTATGCCTTATTTGGATATTGTAAGACGTTGTAAAGAAGAACTCGGGGTGCCTACTTTTGCTTACCAAGTTAGCGGTGAATATGCGATGCACCAGGCGGCGTTTGCCAACGGCTGGTTAAACAAAGAAGCGACGATGCTAGAGTCTTTGGTGTGTTTTAAACGCGCCGGAGCAGATGGCATATTGACTTATTTCGCCAAAGAAACCGCCAAATTGTTAAGCCAAAAATAAGTTTATGCGCGATTCTTAGACTAAAGCCTGTTGATCTTTGCGGTATAAGTTTTGTTTAATCTGAGGACAGCGCTAGTTTGGTATTTCCACTGCGTTATCGCCTTTTAATGTAGAGCAACTACACTACAAAGACTCTGCCTTGTACAAATACCAAACAAACTTCTGCAAAATCATACTGCAAAGATCAACAGGCTCTAATTACTCAATATTGAGTTGCCAGCCAATTTTTCGCCATTCTTGCTGCTCATTGCCTAACGCAAACGCTAAAAGTGGATAACTCTGTTGCCAGCCTTTGTGTTTGATGACTAAGTGCCAGCCTGCATCATCAATAGACAAATCTGCGCCTAATGCAGGCGAATTGTCTCTGCGGTGGCAAAAGATTTTAGCTAAGCGTAAACATCCCACCAAGGTTTGTTCTAATGTTTGCTGTTCACTTGTAGCAATAGTTTGAATATGTTCGCCTTGATTACTTATGGCGTTTACCAATAAGCGCTTTTCGTTGATATCCAAGCCCGGGAAATTGATGCTTTTAAGTAAATAAACGGCGTGCTGATAGTGCTTTTTGAAATCAATAAACACACCGATTTCATGGTAGCGGCACACTAAATCTAGGAGTTTGCTGCTGGCGATTGTATCAAGGGTTTCGTTTGGGCTCATCAACTCGCTGGCCGTCGCCAAAACGCGCTTTGCTTGCTGTTGATCAATGGCGTACTTTGACGCCAATTGTTGATGCCAAACGGTTTCGTTCTTATCACCGGTAAGCTGGGCAATCAGTCCTTCCCGCAACGCCCCAGGTGCCAGCTCCATCTTATTAATCTTTAGTATTTCAAACAGTGCTTTTAGTATGGCAATGCCTGCTGGAAACACTGCTCGTCGGTTTTCTTGCAAGCCTTCGATGGTTAGACTGCTGATATTTTTCGCCTCACCAATAGCTGCGCCGATTCGCTCAAGTTGCTCCAGAGTTATTGCGCGTACGTCATTGTTGGCTAGCGCAATTTCTCTTATCGCCTGTGGTGTCCCTGAGGCTCCTAAACAATACTGCCAATTAAGCCCTTGATAAGCATCCGATACTTCAAAAATCGCGTCTTTTGCTGCCTGAACCGCGTGAGTAAAATTGTTTTCTCCAAGCACTCCATTTGGGAAGTAGCGCTGCATAAAAGTTACACAACCAATATCTACGCTTTTCGCTTGGGTGGGGGTGCAACCTTTGCCGTGTACAATTTCGGTACTTGCTCCACCAATATCGATAATAAGGTGGCTATCTTGTGATCTGGCGCCTTGAGTTGCACCTTGATAAATCAGGCCTGCTTCTTTTTCTCCAGGGATCACATCAATGTCATGATCCAAGATAGACTCAGCGACTCTAATAAAGTCTTGTCGGTTAGTGGCTAGGCGCAGTGTTGCGGTCGCTACAATGATAATATTTTCTGTTGGAATATCGGCAAGTTGTTCAGCAAAGACGCGTAAACATTGCCAGCCGCGCTCCATCGCCTCGACTGAGAGTTTGCTATCTTCCGAGAGCCCCTCAGCCAGGCGAACCTTTTGTCGCACCCTATTCAATGCTTCCACACGCTCACCATGTCGTTGGCAGATGAGCATGTGAAAACTATTGGAGCCTAAATCAATTGCGGCGTAGAGCGCCTCAGATTTACAAGAAGCTGGATTGGCCATTAATTTTTCTGATTGTGACGCCTTTGATTATTGCGTTTATCGCGATATGCACGCTTCTTGTGATGTCTTCTTGGTGGTTTAACATCATCAAGTAGCGCATCGTGGAAGTAATCAGTCACAGGAATACTGTGGGTGATGTACGATTCGATTGCCGGTAGGTTTAATGCGTATTTTTCGCATGCAAAGCTAATCGCATGGCCTGACTTACCCGCGCGACCAGTACGGCCAATGCGGTGCACATAATCTTCGGCGTCGTCAGGAAGGTCATAATTGAATACGTGTGTTACTTTGTCTATGTGCAATCCGCGTGCAGCTACATCGGTGGCCACTAAGATATCTAGGTGACCTTTACTGAAGTCTTCCAGAATACGTAAACGCTTTTTCTGGGGAACGTCACCACTGAGGAGGCCAACGCGATGCTTGTCAGCAATTAGCCAATCAGTTACCAGTTCACAGGCGTGCTTTGTATTTGCAAAAACAATGGCTTTATCTGGCCATTCTTCTTCAAGCAATGTCAAAAGTAGCAGCATCTTGTCCGAATCAGATGGATAAAATAGCTCTTCGACTACGCGACTTGCGGTTTTTTGCTCGGCATCAACCTGAACATGCACTGGGTTATTCATGTGTTCATAAGCCAGCTCTTGCACTCGATAAGATAGTGTGGCGGAAAACAACATACTTAAACGAGATGTGGCTTCTGGCATTCTGCGGAACAAATAGCGAATATCTTTGATGAATCCCAAATCGAACATGCGATCGGCCTCATCTAAAACAGCAACTTGAATGTGCTTTAAGGTGAAAATACCTTGTTTGTAATAATCTAAGATGCGCCCGGTGGTGCCAATAATGATATCTACCCCTTTTTGCAGGGTTTCCATTTGGCTTTGATAGCCTTCACCGCCATAAATAAGCCCTAGGCTCACACCGGTTTTGGCCGCCAAAATTTCAGCGTCTTTGTGAATTTGCACAGCGAGTTCACGCGTTGGCGCCATGATTATGGCTCTCGGCTGACCTTCACTTTCTTGTTTGTGTTTTAGCAAGTGATGAAAGGTCGCGATTAAAAACGCCATGGTTTTACCCGTACCGGTTTGTGCCTGCCCGGCAATATCTTGTCCGTGTAGTAGTTGGGGTAAACTAAGTGCTTGAATTGGCGTGCAATGTTCAAAGCTTGCTGCTTTCAATGCCTCAATAATATCGGGATGAATAGCAAGTTCTGAGAAATGAGTTTCTGTTAAATGTGTTGTTTGCATAGCTTATAGCTTATCAGTGCTTGATTAAAAAAACAGTTCCTATATAAATACCCGGTACTGTAAACGCTGGCTAGTTTAACTAGTTGCCAGTGCTTTTTCGAATATACGGAGAAATTAATGAGCGACAAAATTATCGAAACTTCAGATAGCGCGTTTGAAACCCAAGTACTCAGTGCTGATAAGCCTGTATTGGTGGACTTCTGGGCACCTTGGTGCGGACCTTGTAAGATGATTGCTCCTTTATTAGACCAAATCGCTGATCAATTTGATGGAAAGATAACAGTTGCTAAGTTGAATGTCGACGACAACACGGATACTCCTGCAAAATATGGTGTAAGAGGTATCCCGACGTTATTGCTTTTCAAAGGTGGTGAAGTGGTTGGCACTAAAGTAGGTGCATTATCACTTGCTCAACTAACCGAATTCGTTTCTGGTTCAGTAGAGTAATACGATAAGGGTGCTTTGCTCTGTGGCTAAGCACCCGACTCCCTTCTCGCATTATTCCTTAATGCGGCTCTTAATAAACATAGATACTAGCTCAGCCAATACCTGGCCGACGCTTCTCATTTCGTCAGGACTATTCGCATCTGGTGCTGCTTCAGCTAAATGTAAATATCGACATTTGGGTAAGGTTGCCATTTGAGATACGTAATAAAGTGCATCGTCAATACTCAATCCCGCAGCTGTGATTGCGCTTGTGGGCATTTGGCTAATTACATCGAGATCCAATTCAACGCCTGTCGGCAAACCTGAGTGCAACAAATACCTCGCCATATCTTCAAGGACTTGGTCAAAGTTTTCTGTGCGTTGCCAATGGGTCTTTTGAATACTATAAAAAGGAAACTCAAGCTCGAGGAGTTGATTCAAACTATCTCGATTGTTTTTTTGTTCGTGTAAACCGGCCACAGTGTAGCGAGCTAAATAACCGTCTTTATGGGCATACCGGAATGGATTGCCACTATGACGTCCCTCAGTTGCTCTAAAATCAGAGTGGGGGTCTAGGTTGCTAACCGCCAAAGGCATTTCAAATGTTTCTGAGGCAGCTTTGATAATTGGATACGCATTATTGTGCCCACCACCAATGACAATAGGTACCAGGTTATGGGCGAATACCTGTTTAACAATCGCGTGAACTTGTTCGTCAAGTTGGGCGCACATAGTTCGATAAGCATCGGTGCTCAAGTCCTTGGTATTTGCCATGACTCTTAACTCGCCTAGGCAGATAATGCCGTGGCCATCGAAGTATTGGTTTGCCTGTAAGTTAATAAATTGCTGTAGGAAAGCTAACCAACCGGTAGTAGAGCCTGGACGCCCTAAATTTCCTTGTGGTCCAATATCTTCTGGCACGCCAATCAAGGCATATTGACAGCCTTGTTGCTGAAGCGCGGCTAGGGAGTCCATGGATTCTGCAAATACTAATGCCTCGCCGATTCGCTCTTCACCGGGGCGGTGTTTCAATTTGGAAGCAAGGGTATCTGACGAATACAGAATAAAGTCAGCATCAAACATCTGCAGTATGCCTATTTTTAAAGCGGGAATAATTGACTATTCGATATCCAGTGGGTCAGGCGAAAGTACAATGCCAGTGCTATCGGCATAGACGTGATCTTCAGGTAAAAAGGTAACGCCTGCAAAATTAACGGCGATATCAGAATCGCCTATGTCATCCGAGTCAGCACCTACCGGGATAGCAGCAACGGCATGCACACCAATATCGAGGTCTTCGAGTATGTCTACGTCGCGTACACTGCCGTAACAGATAATACCTTCCCATTCGTTATCGAGTGCCATTTGCACATTGTTTGCATCAAGTAAGGCGCGTCTCGCTGATCCACCGCCATCGATAACTAACACTCTGCCCGCTCCAGGTTGAGCGAGTACTTTGTCGATTAAGCCTTTATCTTCAAAACACTTGATGGTTCTGACTTCACCACCGTAGGAACGCAAGCCACCATAAGACACAAACATTGGTTCAAGAACATCAATGCTGTCTGCAAAAATATCGCACAACTCTGAGGTGTTATATTCCATGTATTTCTCGCTTTCTGCTAAACGCTTCACTAAAGAGTAACTAAGCCCGAGTATAAACTCAATTCTAATCAGTACAATTTTGGTGATTATATTTTGGCCTATAAAGACCGTATTTTTTGTCACTAAACGTGAAAAAAACTGTCACAAAGCTTTCGTATTAGTGTCACTCGTTGTTCATAAATCACTCTTAACATCCAACCTGTAAGAAAGTATGTCTGGGACAAGATTGAACCAAAATGAACTTGTTAACTCGTGTAGATACACAACTTTTTCATTGGTTGTTTAACAAGACCAACGAGAAAGACAGCGGACTCATTCGTTTGATTTCGAAAACGGGTGACGGTCAGGTATACCTTGCGCTTGGTATCATCTTGTGGGCATTTGAACCGGCTCACGGCGCTCTGTTTCTCTATACCGGCTTGTTGGCCTACGCGATGGAATTACCCTTGTATGTGTTGCTCAAAAAGTTGTTTAAAAGAGAACGCCCTTGCGACCTGTTTACAAACTTCAGAGCACATGTAAAACCATCAGACAAATTTAGCCTGCCATCAGGGCACTCTGCCGCAGCGTTTTTGATGGCGACCTTACTTGCGCACTTTTATCCCGCTGTCGCCGTCGTTGCCTACGCGTGGGCATCCATGATTGCACTATCTAGAATTTTGCTGGGTGTACATTACCCTGGTGATATCTTGGCCGGTGCCACACTTGGATTCACGATTTCGATAATCAGCATCAACATATTAGCCTAGATTAAAAAATGACTTTACGAATTATGTACGGTGTCCAAGGCACCGGCAATGGACATATTACGCGTGCCAGAGCAATGGCTAAAGCGTTCACTGAAAGAAGCGATATTCAAGTTGATTATCTGTTTAGTGGAAGACCTCCAGAAAAGTATTTTGATATGGAAGTGTTCGGCGATTATCAGACGCGAAATGGCCTGACTTTTGTGCATTCTGAGGGTTCTATCAGCCAGGTTAAAACTGTTCTGCAAGCCAGACCCATCCAGCTAATCAAAGACATTCGCAGCTTGGACTTAAGTGGCTACGACTTGTTGTTAAATGATTTCGAACCAGTTACTGCATGGGCGGCGAAACAGCAAAAGCTTCCTTCTATTTCTATTAGTCACCAAGCGGCGTTTTCGCAAGACGTGCCCAAGGCAGGCCAAGGGCTAACTGATAAAATTATTATGAAGTTCTTCGCCCCTACGGATATAAAAATGGGCGTGCATTGGTATCACTTCGGCCACAGCATCATGCCACCGTTCATAGAAGACCGAGCTGAGAATGCCAACACAGGCAGTTATTTTTTGGTGTACCTGCCGTTTGAAAGTATTCAGGACATTACAACGCTCTTGGAAAGTTTGAGTGAACACAATTTCATCTGTTATCACCCTGATATTGAGAGCGATCATGAGCAGGGACACATCAAGTGGCGCAAAACCAGTAAGGTGGGTTTTCACAACGCTTTGCACGGCTGTGGCGGCGTGATAGCCAACTGTGGGTTTGAGTTGTCCAGTGAGTGCTTACAACTAGGTAAAAAGCTGTTAATTAAGCCACTGCATGGACAATTCGAACAACTGTCAAATGCCAAAACGTTACTTGCACTGGATTTGTGCCAAGTAATGATGAAGCTCGATGTTGAGGCGTTGGAAAAATGGATAGAACATACTCCGGGCGAAGCGGTTACGTTTCCTGATGATCCTAGTTGCCTTATCGATTGGTTAGTCGCGCGCAATTGGCAAGACACCAAAAGCGTATGTGAACAGCTTTGGCAACAGGTAAATTTTCCTGAAAAGGTTCAGCAAAAACTTAAATTGCTGCAAGCTTAAAGGCGGATTAATATTAAAAAGGAAGGCTTGGCCTTCCTTTTTAATTGATATTTTTCAGCAGATTATTAATTTGAACGAGTTTGTCTTCAATGACTGGCGATAGGCCTATAGCATCTTCGGTCAGCTCCTTCGTGTCATCAATTAAGTGCACAATGTCGGATTCTTGCTCCTCATCTAAGCCTAATGTGATCACTTTCAAATTCAGTGTTTCAACTATGCGATTAGACATGTCTTGCACTTTTTTCTCTTGATCCAAACACAGGTTTTTTATTTCTTTAAAATCAGATGTGAGTCTAGTTTCTAAGTCGCGCACGGCCTTATTACGTTCTTGCTGGCGCCGAATCTCACTGTCGATGAACATTAGGCGGCTGTCTAAAATAGACAGCATAATGGCGAAATTATCACGTAAGCGTCCTAATAGTTCTTCTTCCTGCGGGAGTCTTTTGACCAGCAGTGAACACCAGGTGGAATTGAATAAGACATTGTCGCCGAACGGGACGATTCGCTTCGCATCTCTACCCAGTTCAAGGATCTCAAACTCGAGGGTCGTTAGAATTTGGGGAGAAAAGTGATAGAAATGGTCGTCTACCCTAAACTCCATGGCGCAATTTAGGCCGTACCCTTGAAAGTACTGTTTGACGCTTTCATACAACTTGTCCATGGCATCGATGTTAAGCGATTCTGTAAGAAAGTTAACGAGTTGCCCGAGTTCGCTGGCTTGTTGCATGGAAGTAAAAGCGGCAGTTGAGGCTGCACTGAATTGTTCTTTCAGTTGTTTCTTCTCTGCCATCCCTTGCAAAACGTGTTTGAGTTTTAAGGATAACTCTGCTAAATCTACCGGTTTGCAAATGTAGTCTTGTCCACCTGCTGCGTACGCTTTTAGTTTGTCGTCGCTGTCGTTTAATGAGGACACGAAGATGACGTATACGTCCTCATATTCCATATCACTGCGCAATTGCTCAACCAGTTCATAGCCGGTTTTGTTTTCAAGCACGATATCTACCAGCACAATATCTGGCGCATGTGCTGCCATTAATTCCATAATGTCCGTGCTACCGTCATCTGAAACTACGTCAAAGTCGTCTTTCAAGCCAGTTTCAATGATGAATCGATTTTCCAGGTTATCGTCGATAGATAGAATTTTCATGATTTACTTCAGCAATTTGGGTAGTGTTAAATATAGAATGTACATCTGATTAGGTACAATAATTTGTCGCAACAGGTCGTGTAATTGAGGTTGGGTTGCGTGTGGTTTTGTATTACTGGGTTTATGTTTGCATGATTTTAGGTGCCTTAAATGGATTTCGTTGAAACCTCATTGGAAAAAAGAGTCTTGATTCTAAGTCATTGTGTGGCACAGCACTTTGACCTGGCGCAAGAAATGATTGGGGCTGCCGCGCAACATGTTAAGTTGCTTGAAATGCATGATGCTGAGCAACTATGGCGTGCTGGTGATCAACAAGACACCCTGTATTTCTTAGTAAATGGTACTTTATATGGCTATTTTGAAACGGTAGATGGCAAGGTGTTTTGCAAAGAAGTGTATTGGGAGCAGGATTTAATTTTCGGCTTCAGAAGCTTGTTGTCTGGTGTGCCCTTTGCCTACTCAGTTAAAAGCTTGGAACCGTCAACTTTGCTTGCGATGCCGGTAAAAGCCTACCAACAACTGTTGGATTCATTTGCTGATTGGCAGCGATTCCACAATACTGTGGTAGCCAAGTACTTTATGTACAAGGAAATTAAAGAAGAGTTTTTGCTACTTAAAACACCTGAACAGAGGGTTTTGCACTTTTACCAAGAGTATCCGGAGTTAGTGGCTAAAATCCCACAAACGATCATTGCATCTTACTTAGGAATAACGCCAATAAGTTTAAGTAGAATCAAAAAAAGACTCTCGAAGTAATTTGTTCAAGGCCTTTATTTCAAATAAAAACAACAGAATTAACATTTGTTAATTACCCACATACTTTCTTCAGGCACTATGCCCAGCAATTCATTTTCATTTTAGTTTGAGGTACTCAATGACGTTGCAATCACTCACATTTTCAGAACTTACCACCGATTTGTTGTACCAGATCTTACAGTTGAGAATGGAAGTTTTTGTTGTTGAGCAAGCCTGTTATTACCAGGATGCTGATGGTTTAGATAAGCATCCAGAAACACAGCATGTCATTTTGTGGGATGACAACCAGATAGCCGCCTATGCCCGGGTTTTAGCACCAGGTACTTCCTACGATAATTATTCCAGTATCGGCAGAATATTAAATCCGATGGCATATCGGGGTAAGGGCTTAGGTCACAAGATCGTTGCCGGTTCGATTGCATTGTGTGAAAAGCATTGGCCAGACGTCGACATCAAAATAAGCGCACAGGCACACCTGCAGGCGTTTTATAACAGTCACGGATTTGTGGTGGCCACCGAAATCTACCTCGAAGATGGCATTGAACACATCGGAATGATTCGGGGTGGCAATGCCCAGTAAATCACTACAAACGGGGTTTGCATCGGCGTTGCTGGTGGCATTGTCACTATTGATATTTGGCAATCTGTTGGCTACCGGAGCGGACGTTTTTGTCAAAATATTCAGTAGCTCAAGCGGTGTTTATCAATACCTATTTTTGCGACAAGCGACTCTGTTTTTGTTGATTGCCCCTTTTTTCTTTCTGCAACCACAGGAAAAACGCCGATTAACCAACACAAAAGTGCATGTGTTCCGCGGTGTATTAACCTGTATTGGCGGCGGTTGCGTGGTTTTGGCATTAACAACAATGACTTTGGCAGCGGCTAATGTCGTATTTTACGCCGCGCCTGTATTAACCATGTTGTTCGCAAGAATTTGGTTGGCAGAGCAGCTCAAAACCCACCGCATTATTTGTGTAGTGTCTTGTTTTATTGGTGTTGTTGTAGCATTGCGTCCAGAGGGCTTTGGTTTGGGTGCAGTTGCGGCATTTGTGGCCGCTATCTGTATAGCGTTTTACAACCTGACAGTGCGTTTCGTAGATAAAGAAGTGAGCAATACGTCCGTGATGTTTTGGGGATGTGTTATGTCGCTCCCAATTTTGGCTGCCGCGTCTATTTGGCAGTGGCAAGAAGCTTCTTGGTCTTTGCTGTATTTGGTTGTAGGCAGTACCTTGTGCTTGGCGGGATACCAACTCTGTAGTGTACTTGCCTATCGCAACGCGGAAGCGGGTGCCATTACTATTGCTGAATATTCGGGGTTACTGTTTGCCGCTGCACTTGGCTGGTTGTGGTTTGATGAAAAGCTCGACTTTGCTTTGGCAATGGGAATTGCGCTTATTATTTTGCCTATGATGTTGCACACTCGATTTGAGTCCAAGCAATCAAAACGCATGGTTGAGGCAGATAACACCCTAGTTTGAATGTGAGCCTTGTCATATACATCTCACGAAAAGGTGTACAAATATCCAGTATCACCCGTTATACTAGACAGAAGCGTTAATTTCCGTGAGCAATAACTGAACTCCATGGATGTATCTTTTCTATTAGAAAATCTAAACGATAAACAGCGAGAAGCTATAACGGCACCAAATTCTGATATGTTGGTGCTCGCAGGTGCCGGTAGTGGTAAAACACGCGTTTTGGTACATCGTATCGCCTGGCTAATGCAGGTTGAAGGTATTTCCCCTCATAGCATTTTGGCTGTGACTTTTACCAATAAAGCCGCCAGCGAAATGCGCCAGCGAGTTGAGTCTTTAATGCAGCGCTCGTTGCATTCGATGTGGCTGGGCACATTTCACGGCATTGCGCATAGGTTGTTGCGCTCCCACTATCAAGAAGCAAATCTACCTCAGAATTTTCAAATTCTTGATTCGGACGATCAATATCGATTGATTCGCCGAGTATTGAAATCAATGAATTTAGATGAGAAGAACTGGAGCCCTAAGCAGGTTCAGTGGTTTATAAACGGCAACAAAGATGAAGGCTTAAGAGCTGAGCACATTGATGTTCGTGACGACTTTAGCCAAGAGAAAATGCGCGATATTTATCAGGTTTATCAAGAGACTTGCGATCGCGCTGGCCTTGTCGATTTTGCCGAGTTATTGCTGCGGGCGCACGAGTTGTGGTTAAAGCAACCGCAAGTATTAGCGCATTATCGCAGGCGCTTTCGCGCTATTCTTGTCGACGAATTTCAAGATACTAACAATATCCAGTACGCCTGGCTGCGCATGCTCAGCGATGAGCACAACAATACAATTATTGTGGGTGACGATGACCAATCTATTTATGGTTGGCGTGGCGCTAATATCGAAAACATTAACCACTTTCTGCGCGATTATCCTGAAGCGCGCACTATTCGACTAGAACAAAATTACCGCTCTACCGGTAATATTCTAAAAGCAGCAAATGCGGTAATTGGTAACAACCAAGGGCGTCTGGGCAAAGAGCTTTGGACAGAACAGGGAGAAGGTGAACTTATCAACCTGTATGCCGGTTTTAACGAGACTGACGAAGCCCGATTTATAGTCTCTAAAATCAAAAATTGGTTAGATGATGGCAATGCACTGCGCGACTGCGCTATTTTGTACCGCAATAACTCCCAGTCTCGAATTTTAGAAGAAGCCCTATTGCACGAAGCGATGCCCTATCGTATCTACGGTGGCATGCGCTTTTTCGAGCGACAAGAAATTAAAGATGCGTTGAGCTATTTGCGACTGCTCAATCATCCTGCTGATGACGCCGCTTTTGAACGCGTGGTTAATGTGCCAGCGCGCGGCATCGGCGAAAAAACCATGTCACAAGTGCGTGAGACGGCGAAAATTCAAAAAATCTCACTGTGGCAGGCCACCAATGAGATGTTGACCAATAAGCAATTTACCGCCAGAGCTGCGAAAGCTTTGCAGAGCTTTGTTGAACTTATTTTGCAGCTACAAGAAGACGTGCATCAAATGGCGCTTGAAAAAATAGCTGACCGCGCTATCAATGCCAGTGGCTTATTTGCCATGTATCAAGCCGAGAAAGGTGAGAAAGCCCGAGCACGAGTGGAAAACTTGGAGGAGCTTGTCTCGGCCTGTAAGCAGTTTGAAGTACCGGAAGATGTTGATGATATGACACCATTATCTGCATTTTTAGCACATGCCTCTCTAGAGGCTGGCGATACTCAAGCAGAAGTGCATCAAGACGCTGTACAGATGATGACAATTCACAGTGCCAAAGGCTTGGAATTTCCACTCGTTTTCCTAGCGGGAGTAGAAGAGGGCATGTTTCCAAGTCAACAGTCAAACGAAGAACCGGGACGCTTAGAGGAAGAACGTCGATTGTGCTACGTGGGTATGACGCGTGCTATGCAGCAGCTATATTTGTCATACGCGGAAATGCGTCGTGTTTATGGCCAAGATAAGTTTCATTCGGTTTCACGCTTTATTAAAGAAATGCCGAGCGAGTTACTGCACGAAGTGCGCATGCGTAATACGGTAGCGCGACCGGTAAGTAATCGATTTAACCCGGTGACGTCTCACGAATCATTCGATGACACAGGATATAAGCTAGGTGAACGCGTTTTGCACCCTAAGTACAACGAAGGCGTCATTTTAAAAATCGACGGACAAGGCGATAAAGCAGTCGTACAGGTAAACTTTGAAGAAGTAGGCATCAAACACCTCATGTTAAGTTATGCGCGTTTGACTAAAGTCTAATGTGAAAGCGATGTAAATCAGTCCAAACTCTGCTAGATTTACTTGGAAGACATTAATCACACGGAACACATGCAGCACAAAGTACTTGTCATTGAAGACAGCCCAACCAGCATGAAGGTGCTGAGTCACCTCGTTTCTAAAGCCGGTTTGGAGCCAGTCGCTGCTGCCAATCTTACGCAAGCTAAACATATTTTTGCGTCTTCTTCACCGGAAGAATATCTGTGTTCCCTTGTCGATTATAACCTACCGGATGCACCTGACGGCGAGGCTATCGACTTTTCGATACAATCGTTTATTCCTACGGTAGTTATTACAGGACGCCTAGACGAGAGAACGCGTGACAAGGTGTTGTCAAAAGATGTCGTTGATTACATCCCCAAAGAAAATGCCCAAGTTTACGATTATTTGAGCCGTTTACTTAGCCGACTCGAAAAAAATAAATCTATCGGCATCCTTGTGGTAGACGACTCTCGTCTTAGCCGCTCGATGGTGACCTCATTACTACGCCGTCACAACTTCATCACTTATGAAGCGGCGGACGGGGAAGAAGGTTTAACCATGCTGCGCCAACACAGCAACATTAAACTGGTCATCACTGATGAAAATATGCCCAATATGACAGGCATCGAAATGGTGGCAGAACTGCGCAATACCTTTAGTAAAGAAGATTTGTCTGTGATTGGTGTATCAGGTAAAGGTAGTTCGGCATTGTCTGCACGTTTCATCAAAAGCGGTGCTAATGACTATATCGCCAAGCCTTATTGTCACGAAGAGTTTTTCTGCCGCGTTATTCAAAATATAGAACACGTTGAAAACATTGATGCGATCAGACGCGCAGCCAATGTGGATTACCTAACAGGATTACCTAACAGACGGCATTTCTTTAACCGAGTTAATGCCAATTTAAAAATGGCACCTAAAATGGTGACCATGGCACTTATCGACATCGATTTTTTCAAAGAAATTAATGACAACTATGGCCATGATGTGGGCGATCATGCACTCAAAGAAGTGGCTAGTTTGATTTCTAAACACTTCAGTCAATACTACATCAGCCGCTTTGGTGGTGAAGAGTTCAGTGTGTTTATTTCAGGTGTAGATCCTAAAACGACCTATTCGTGGTTAGACTCATTCCGCAATGATGTTGCGGAACATGTTATTAATTACAATGGCCATTCGTTTAAATGCACGGTTAGTATTGGAATGAGTCAGCAGTACAACGGCAACATTGAACAGACGATTAAGTTCGCTGATCAGCACTTATACAAAGCGAAGCAAAGCGGCCGCAATCAGATTGCTGTCAGCGCATAATACGCTGACGCAATATCTTAATCTCTATACCCGAAACACCTCAAGATGCGTGCTTCAGAGCTATCACAGCGCTTTCAGTACAAGGCACACTTGAGAAGGAATGTGGTTACCTTTCAAGCAATTGTAACGCAGTAATGGAAGTGCTGTGAAGCTCCCAAAGGGCGAGGCCTAAAGGGATTTATGCTGCGTTAAATTGTATTGCCGTGAAATAACCATGCCTTCAACAATTTGCCTTGCCTAAATCCTTTTATTCACTCGCTGAAGTCGAGCATCTTGAGGTGTTTCGGGTATAGCCTTCTTTTACCGTTTGGGTAGCATCAATTTTGTGTTTTTTCTTCGCGCTGGATTCAACTTTGTAATGCCTAAAGGAATCAAAGCTAAATAGCACCAACGCGGCCCATACGAAACCGAAGGTGATTAATCTTTCATTGTCCAGCGGTTCCCCGTACAGGAAAACGGCGAGTAAAAACATAATGCTCGGTCCAATGTATTGGAAGAAGCCCAAAGTCGAATACTTAATGCGTTTTGCGGCAGCGGTAAAACAAAGTAGTGGTGCTGTTGTCACCGCGCCAGCCATGACAAGTAGGAAAATGGCGTAACCTGAAATCTGGCTCAAGTCGCTTGCGGGCGATGCATAGAAAACCCAATAGATGATAGCAAAGGGTAGCATTAGCAAGCTTTCTACTAAGAGCCCTGGCATGGAGTCAACAGGCACTGTTTTGCGAATCAGACCATAGACACCAAAGCTAGACGCCAATACTAATGCTATCCAGGGCACCTGCCCGAAAGAGACAATCAAAATCGACACCCCTACCACAGCCATTAACACAGCGATTTGTTGCAATGAGCGCAGTTTTTCGGATAGAAATACGCGGCCTAAAAAGACGTTAAGCAGAGGGTTAATGTAATAACCTAGGCTGGCATCGAGCAAGTGATCATTATTCGCCGCCCAGATAAAAAGAAACCAGTTTCCAGCCAATAATAAGCCCGAGGCGGTTAATACCCCCAGTAACTTGGGATTGCTAAGCGCAGCTTTAATTTTGTGCCACTGACGCAAGGCCATGACCAAGATGCTTAGAATGAGGATAGACCAAACTATTCGGTGCACGAGAATTTCTAGTGCTGGCATATGTAGCAATAGTTTGAAGTACATTGGGGCAAACCCCCACATGCTGTAGGCGGCAATGGCGAGTAATACACCTGCCTGCGTACGATCAAGTTGCACAGTTTTATCCTGTTTGATTATGGAAGTTAATTTTCTTAGAAAAAATAGATATATTCAACTAAGAAAAATTAACATTCACTTAAGTTTTACTTACTCGAAATGTGCCACTTTAAGAGGGCTGTTTTTTCATTATTCGGCTTGCTTTGATTCACTTGCTAGATAAGTGTTGTATGCTTAATTGCGGTAGCTATTCACAACTTAAACAACATTATGCCAAACCTTACTATTACAAATATCAAACAAGAAACCAAAGATGCGGTGTCATTACTTTTTGAGGTGCCAGAAGCGCAACAAAAAGCCATGCAATGGATACCGGGTCAGCACCTACAAGTGCGCTGCATGATTGCGGGAAAGCCTCATGTTAGACGCTACTCTATTGCATCAGGTGACACCAACCATTTAGCGGTGACGGTTAAAAGAATTGAGGGTGGTTTGGTGTCTTCGTTTATTTGTGATGAAGTAAAAGCAGGGGACGGTCTCGCTGTGAGTAAGCCACAAGGGCTGTTTCAATTGCAACCTGATGCCGAGCGCAGTGTGCACCATTGTTTCTTAGCTGCCGGTTCTGGAATTACGCCTATTTATAGTATGCTTGTTGCTGTGTTAAACCAGGAGCCAAAGAGTAAAGTATCCTTGCTTTACGGTAATCGCACTCCCGAAGATATTATTTTTGCCAGTGAGCTAGCGCAGTTGCAACAGCGTTTTAAAGAGCGCTTTGAAGTTAAACATTGCTTAAGTGGAGAAACTGGAGAGGCCTGGCATAGAGGTCGTATAAACGCTCCTGCAATAAGTAGGTTTGTATCCGAAATGGCTGAGGGCTGCGACAATCTGCGGTTTTATTTGTGCGGTCCTGGCAATTTTATTGAAACATCTCGAGAGACGCTCAAGACAATGGTACCTGAGGATTACATTAGTGAAGAGAGCTTCTTGTAGTGGTTGAACTACCTGGGTTGTACTCTTTAAGATGGTTTGGCACAACCATTTTGGCAATACCCGTATAAATGTAAGCTGTGGTTGGTTAACTGAATATTGTATTTCTTGGCAATTTCTTTTTGTTTTTCTTCGATGATGTCATCGCGAAATTCGATAACCTTGCCACAACCTAAGCATATAATGTGGTCATGGTGAGGTTTGTTGGTGAGCTCAAACACCGATTTACCACCTTCGAAATGATGCCGTTGCACGATGCCCGCATCTTCAAACTGGTTGAGAACTCGATAAACTGTGGCTAAACCTAAGTCGTGCCCTCGCTCTAATAATACTCGATAGATCTCTTCGGCGCTTAGATGGTGGTCTTGAGCCTGATTAAGCCTTTCCAAGACTACTACACGTGGATGCGTCACTTTTAATCCTGCCTTTTTCAACGCTGACTGTTCTTCCACTACGCTCTCCATTCTATTTTTTGAATTGACTCTGTTAAACCTCGTTATTTCCAACAATCTTAATGAAAATAATTATCATTTGCAACTGGGTGTTTTGTGATCTACTGTAGTTTTACAACATCAAAAAAAGGTGAGTGATATGCATTTATAGTTTTTATGTCCGAACCACCGGGACTGGGTTTACTTCCATCCGCAAGAAGCGTTAATGCGATTGGAGCAAGCACAGCAAAATGGTGAATTACTGTTACAGCAGGCTAAATGGCGAGAAGCGTTACCGTTTTTAGGATGTGCGTTTGAAACGGTAGAAATTTTGATGGAACTGTATCAGGGAGAAGCGGATATTTTGGTTTCTAAGTTAACTTCTTTGACTGTGTTGCTTACCAGTTGTTTAGAAAAATTAGAGTGCTCAGAACACGCCAAGATAGTGTTTGCTCAATCTTATTCCAGTCTTAATCAATTACTTGCTAATGAGGAATCCTCTTCAGCGAGCCGGACACATTTAAAGGTTTGTATGCAGAGCTTACGCGCCAATCAAAGCAGTTCAGATCAGCTGTTTTTGGCTATGTTTGAGGATAGTTCACAAGCTTTGCACTGAATGGATAAATACAATTTGTTCGAAAAGAGCATAGATGGATCAATCAAAACCATTGTTAATGGCGGAACTGTGCTCTCTCGACTCTATTTCTTAAACATAAGTGATACCCGAACCACAAAGACAGGAGAAAAATGTGAAAAACTACACAGCGTTTGGGATTTTGATCATTGCACTTTTACCTTGTGTGCTTGCTTTTGCGCATCCAGGCCATGACCACAGTCACTGGTCAGCGACGTTTCTAAATTATGCTTTTTACCTTTCTTTGGCATTTTTCATCGTATCGACCGCCATGTATCTGATTCACAACTTGTCAGGCGTGAGAAACGTGGATCACAAAAAAAGTCTCAAGCTAAACGCACAAGAGCCAAACACTACACATTGAACTTGATTGCTATTTTGACGGTAAGATAGCATTCAAAACCATCGATGCAATTGCAAATCATTATCATTTGCATATAATGCCCGCCACATTTAATTCAAATGAAGCGACCAGTTAAAAATCATTTGAGTCTGTTTTTAATTGGAGTACACATGACACAGAAACTAAAACCTATTGCTATTATCATATCACTGACACTCTCTCCCTTCGTTCTAGCGCAAGAAACATTAGAAAAAACAAGAGTGGAAAGTACAGAGGAAACATCAGTTGCCACGAATATCAAAGTACTCGATACCAATGCAATAGAATCGAACCTCATAAAAGATGCGTTTGATACTGTGCGCTATTTACCGGGTGTTGAAGTGAATAACACAGGAAACCGCTTCGGCGACAACGGTTTTAATATACGTGGAATGGATGGTGATGCTGTTGCGATTACCCTTGATGGCTTGGGGCAAGGGGAGAGTTTAGACCCACTTGGATTTAGTCGCTATGGCATGTTTAGTTCAACGCGCAATGCGATTGAGCCTGAGAGTGTTAAAAGTATCGAGATTCTCAAAGGTGCTAATTCAGTTGTTGCCGGCAGCGGTGCATTGGGCGGTGCTGTGCTCTATACCACAAAAGACGCAGATGACTATTTAAACCCAACCGGTGACGGCTTTGCCGGAGCGGTTAAGTTAGGTTATGACGGCAGAAACAGTGAAACCTTGGCAAATGTTGCTATGGCGACCAGACGTGGCGCATTTGAAGGTTTGTTGATCCTCACGCAGCGCGATGGTAGTGAAACCAAAGCTCACGGTGATGGTGCCAACATTGAAGGGCCAGCCCGCGGTGTTGCCGATCCATTTGAGCACGAATCCACTAACGTACTGGCCAAACTTTCCTACTCGCCGAGCGCTGATGTTGAATTTGGCCTGGTGTTTGAGGACTACGTAAAAGACTCATCGGGTCAGCCATTGTCTAGGCAATCTGCTAGCTACTTCGATTTTCAAGCGCAGGATGAATCAAGGAGCGAGCGCGTCGGGGTATGGTTTGACTGGCAGGCAAATAATCCGTTATTTGATTCGATGTCATTAAAGTTTGATGACCAAGAAATTAATAATGCTGGGTCAACACTATTCCTGTTTAGCAGCGCTGGCACGGCTTATTTGCGAAATGAAGACAGGCAATATACTCAAGAGCTTACAAGCTTCAGCCTTGATTTCGACAAGGCATTGCAGTTAGGTAACTTTTTGCATGAACTGGCTTTTGGTATCAGTTCAGAGAACAGAGAGGTCAGTAACTTCCTACAAGATATTCGTTACAACGGTACAACAGTTGACTCTGGATTGAGAGATGGCTATCCCATCGTCGACCCTGCATGGGTACCAGATACTGAATCAGATAGCTTATCGCTTTATTTAACAGACTCGATAGACTTGAGTAAGGCGTTAACATTGAATGCGGGTATTCGATATGACGAAACCAGCTATAGTCCTGAAGTTGGTGACAATTTTATTGATATCACAGGAAGCAGCGTAACAGATGCCGAGTTCGATGCTGTTACTTGGAGTGTTAACTTACAATATGAGCTCGGTGAATACCAACGCATCTGGGCAAGTGTGGGGACTGGTTTTAAAGCGCTTACCACTCAAGAACTTTACTATGGTACCAACGGAACCAGCGAGTTTACTGACGCGGTACGTTTCGTCGAGCCTAACTCGGGCAGCGTACTGTATGTGCCAAACGGACGTAGCGAACTTGACCTAGATACGGTGGCAAATCCGGATTTAGAGGCAGAAGAAAGTACCAATTACGAACTTGCCTACCAATGGCAAAAAGACGGTAGCTTTTTCAATGTTTCTGTCTTCCGTTCAGATTTCGACAACTTCATTGTTAACATCAATCAAGCTTCGGCTTTTGATGCGCCTATCACACAAGCTTCATTTAATTGGTTTTTGCCGCAATGCGCAGGCCCTGTATTTGACGATAGTTGCTGGACGGTTGCGACTTTGACTGAAGATACCTGGGGGGTACCCACCAATGCCAGTGAAGTCGAGGTCACGGGATTTGAAATCGACGCGGGTTGGCAAATTAATCAGAATTGGATGCTGACTTTCAGCCATGCCCAAAGTGAAGGTGAATACACCAATAGTGTAGTTGGCAGCGTTGAAACTGGGTTTGATGCGTCCCATCAGTCTGGTGATGCACTTGAGAGTATCACACCAGATACTAGTGTTCTGGGGCTTAGCTACCTGAGTTCGAGCCAGAACTGGGGTGTATCATCTTATGCGCGCTTCATCGATGGTAAAGAGTACGATGCTACTTACAGTGCTACATTTTACTCAGAGGATGCCACAGTGGTTGATTTAAACGGATTTTATGAATTGACCGACAACACGGTTATCCGCGCAGCGGTGAATAACCTATTTGATGAAAAATACGCTTTGTGGCCTCGCGTCCGTCTTGTTCGTGAAGGAGATGGTGGGTTCTTTGGCGGCGTTAGTGGCAATGGTATCGACCGCTTTAGTGAGCCTGGTCGTGAGTTTGCGCTAAACCTTACTTACAACTTCTAATCGATAGTCTTATTTGGGGGGAGCCAAATTAATATTTGGTCACCCCTTCTACTTTCGTCGTCCGTTCTACTTTGGCAACCCCTAAAACTTCTGCAACCCGATGACCTCTGCACCAAGATAACGTCAATATTATTTATCTATTGCAAATGATAATGATTATCAATACACTTGTTTGTAATTCAATTTACACTCCATTGTGACTTTTAACTTTTGCTATGCGCTTTTCGATTGTTCTTATTTATTGTTTTGCTTCCCCTGCCTTTGCTACGAGCGCAACCGAGATGGAAAAACTCGTATTACACTGGCTTCAACTTGAACAGCAGGCCAATGCAATTGAGCAAAAATGGCGAGAGCAAAAGCCAGTTTTACAACAGCAGGTTGAATTATTGCAGCGCGAAAAACAACAATTGCAGCAGCTGCTTAATCAAGACCTAAGCTCCCAAGATGATGTTACACACCAAAGAGAGCTGCTAATTGCACAGCAAGAGCTGCTTGAGAAGAATCAATCCTCTTTACAGTCGGCGTTAGAGAAGAATCATTTACAGCTAACATCTCTACAGGAGCAGTTCCCTCCTCCGCTTCAAGAAAAGTGGCAAGCCGATTTGTTGGCATATGCCGATGCCGCGAGCAATAACGAAAAACTTGAATTACAGCTGGCTATGTTTAACAGCGCAGCCAACTTTAATCGGCGCATTGCAGTCCACAAAGCAAGAATGTGGTTTGACGGGGAAGAAAGAGAAGTAAATCAGTTTTTTCTCGGCGTCGCTTTTGGTTATTACGTCACAGTGGATGGCGCATATTGGGGTAAGGGATACAGTCGTTTTGACGGCTGGACTTGGCAATCGCAACCAACTTCGATATCGCCGGAAACACTGCTTAGTGTGTTGGCGATGTTGGACAATCCACGTAGTGCAAATTGGGTACAGCTACCTATCGACACAAAGGCATTGCAAGAATATGGAGGCGTAAACTAATGCGCCTTATCTTTTTCTTCTTTGCGATGTTTTGCGTCTTATTTTTGCAATCAAATTGGGTAATAGCCAATGAATTAGATTCGGTTAAAGTTGGTTTGCTCGCAGACATAAAACAAGCGCAAGTGAGGCTTGAAAAAGCCCGAGAACAAATATCGCAAGAACGCACATCGCTTTCAGTTGAGCTACAAACGCTTCAAGCTGAAGTTGTTTCTTTAAGACAACAAAACGCGGTAAAACGTCGAATGCTGGATGATCAAACCCTGGCCTTATCCAAGATTCAGTCGCGTTTGAACGAATGGCAGCAACAGGAAAATTATCAATTGCGCTTGTTGTCGGAGTCATTGGATTCGTTTGAGCTTTCATCAATACCATCACCTGCACTTTATGCTGACATCACTGTCAGCCTGAATCGTTTTCGTCGACTGCCAGAGCTGCTGCAATCTCAACTAGCACCTACTTGGCAAGAGAGGCCGATTAAAACCAGTGCCGGGAAAATCCAACAAGCAATGGTGTTATCAATAGGTCTACAGCGATGGTTTGTACAACCCCAGTTTCTTAGAGCGGGTCTTTTGGATGAGGAAAGCCAAGTTAACTGGGTCTTCAACGAACAACACACTAAAGATATGTTGGCTTTGCATGACTCATCGACGGGGGGGCTGGTCGTTGACCCTTCACAAGGTACATTATTGGAGTTGGCAGAAGCAGAGGAAACGCTTTATGAGCATCTAACCCGCGGTGGCATTTGGGTGATCCCTATTTTGTTATTTGCCGCATTTGCCATTGCAATAGCAATATCCAAGGCTTGGCAGCTATGGCGTTTGCCAAGGTTGAATCCAATGCTTGCTCAGCGTATTGAGATGTTGAGCACCTCAGATGATGTTTACGTGCAATTGCATAAATTTAAAGCAACGCTACAAGGGGCGCAGTTAGCGCTTGTGGAAATAACCTTGCAAACCGAAAGAGGCGATGGGCGAGACGATAGGTTGTTGGCCTTTTTGTTAGATTATCGAGAGCGATTGCAATCTCGATTGGGCGCTATTGCAATTACCGCCGCTGTCGCGCCGCTACTTGGTTTACTGGGTACGGTCTCGGGAATGATAGAAACATTCAATATGATGAACCTATTTGGTGGCGGAGACCCTGCGGTCGTATCAGGAGGCATATCCAAGGCGCTGATTACAACTGAGCTAGGTTTGGTTGTCGCCATCCCCGCGCTCATTTTGCACGCACTTTTAAGTCGTTTTATACGGCATCATCACGGTCAATTAGATAGCACCGCGATCCGTCTAGGGAAACTTGGTGAACAACTTCCAACTCATAGTGTAAGAGAAGCTGCATGAGTGCTTCGATGATTATCATAAACAATCCCATCGTCTGGTTTATTTTGCTACTTGCAACAGGGTGTTTTGTTGTAATGCTGCACTTTCTTACGCTTTCGCGCAATCAGACAATGTCAACACCGCAATTAAGTAGTTGGATGGCCATTCTGCCCACGCTTTTGGCGGCTATCCCTCTGTTGGGGTTACTCGGTACGGTGATGGGCTTACTGGATACCTTTGCGCAATTGTCCGAAGGTACACTGGATATGACGCAGTTGTTAAGCGGTGGCATTGCAGACGCGCTACTCACTACACAAGTGGGGCTGGTTACTGTAGTACCTGGCCTCATCATGCTGGGACTACTTAAAAAACGTGCCAGATATTGGAGTCAATATGCGCAGTAGACTACAACAGCAATTGGAGCAACCACAACAAGGAGTTGACCTGTCTCCGCTTCTAGATGTGGTGTTCATCTTGTTGATTTTTTTCATTATGACCACGGTATTCGTCAGAGAAACGGGCATCGAGGTAGATAAGCCGCAAGCAGTATCTAGTGAGCAGTTGCAAAGAGACGTTATTTTATTGGCGATTAGCACCAGTGGTGAGGTCGTTTACGATGCCACCAATATTGGTGTGTCAGGTGTGAGAGCCACCGTTGCACAACTCTTGAAAAGTGAAAAGCAAGCCGTTGTTGTGCAGGCCGACAAACAGGTCTCCGCAGAACTATTGGTACAGGTGATTGACCAGGCCAAACTGGCTGGAGCAACTCAGGTGAATCTTGCCACAGAAGGGTTTTAACTATGTCAAAACTGCGATTGTTTACCTTAACTTTGATGGCCTTCTCTATCGTGGCGTTGTTACTAGTGTCACTGATGGAACTCGGCAAATCTAACAGTGAAACAAAACCGGTAATCACGGTTAGGCAAGTCAATGTTGCTTTGCCCCCACCACCTCCGCCGCCAATGCAGAAACAATCCTCAGTTCAGAGCCCAAAAGCTGCGGTCAATATTGCCGTAGAAGGGGCAGGTGCAACGCTAACACTGCAAAAGCCTGATTTGAATGTGGCAATAGCCCCTCCAGAGCTACCCGAAATGCAGTTGAGCCATGACCAAACTGCGTTGCTGGATAACTTGAATTTTGATTGGCAGGCATTTGGTCTGGCTGACCTTGATGAAATGCCAAGATTGCTTACTAACATCAAAGTAAGCTTTCCAGAAAAGCTCAAGCGCAGAGGAATTAATATTGCTGAGGTTGAGCTTGACGTGATGATTGATGAACAGGGTAGTGTGCTGCTAAGACGCGTTGTTCACAATCAGCATCCAGAACTAGATTCGGCCATTCAAAAACTTGTCAGTCGAGCGCGTTTTAGCGTACCTAAAAAAGATGGCATGGCAGTCAGAGCAGCTTTCCATTGGCCAGTTGAGTTTGCCGATTCATGAACACTCGCTCGTTAATTACATTTAAATTTTGGTTAGCGGTATTGTTATCGAGTGTACATTGGTTTGTACTAAATCATGTTGTTGCAGCGAGCAACCTCGCAGAAGTACCGCCGGTGCTTCCCAATATTTCTAAACCCTACCTACAACGTGAAGTCACATTGTCGGCTGACGAGTTTCCGTTGTCGCAGCGTTTACGACCGTTGTTAGAGCAAGGTGCCTATGGGCAAGCCATTGAAGAGTTAGCTACTTACAGTGACCCAAAAAGCGAAGCCTTGTTATTGCTCGAAGCACAGCTGCATATGCAAGTGCAGAACTGGAATAAAGCAGAATCTACTTTACTGAAGGTACTAAAGACTATGCCTGATGTGATGCGTGCCCATTTGAGTTTAAGCGCAATTTATCAAGTACAAAACAATGTAAATTCCGCCAAGGCATCACTCATCAGAGCCATTTCGCTAGGCGCGACAGACGCAAAACACTTTGCACTTTTGGGGTATTTACACATACAAAGTAACGACTCACACGCTGCAGTTTCAGCATATCAACAGGCGCTAATGCTGGCACCAGATGACAATGACATCAGGCAAGGGCTATTGTTTGCGCTAGTTAACAGCGATCAAGTACAAGCGGCTGATAATTTGTTATCCGGCATGCTGGCCATTGAGCCTGGCAACAGTAAATTGTGGCTGCAAAGGGCTAATTTTGCGCTAAAGCAGGATAAATTAGTCGATGCACTAACACATGTAGAAGTTGCATTGCGTTTAGGGGCGAAGGATCTTGCTGCAAAACAACTCGCCATGCAATTGCATTTGCAACAAGACAGTTATACTGCGGCTAGTCAATACGCGCAATCATTGCTGCAAATCAATGCATTGAGTTTCAGTGAATTGAATAAACTATGTGTCTGGCTTGGCAACAAGCAGCAGTGGCAGGTGCTCTCTACACTGCTTGCCAGTGAAGCAATTACGAAGGCAAAACTGGGGTCAAATGAAAGAGCGATTGTCATGCAGCATCAAGCGGCAGTGGCCAAAGCTCGCGACAAACTGGCGCGCGCGGAAAAACTGTGGAAGCAAGCCATCGAGCTTGAGTCGGGTAACGCCGAAGCATTGCTGGGTTTAGCAACACTGGCGCTTGAACAAAATAGATTTGCCGCGGCAGAGCTTTATTATCAACGCGCAGAAACCATTAACCATATAAATACCCAAGCGCGACTAGGCAGAGTACAAGTGTATTTAGCACAATTAGATTACCAATCAGCGCTTACATTACTAACAGACGTAGTAGCCGATAATCCACACAGGCAAGACCTTATCGACAACATCCGCATTATTCGGAATCTATTGACGACGCATTCTTAGTATAATTTTTTAGCTCATCATGTAGGTGCCGGTGCCAAACGCGATATGGGTGCCGTCTTGGTTGTGAAGTTCCATGCGACACACCGCTACCTTGTTGCCCTTTCTGATGACCTCTGCCGTGGCAATAAAGGATTCCCCTTTGCCAGGGCGCAAATAATCAACTCGCATATCGATAGTGCCGATATTTGCCATACGCTGCCTGAATTCTTCGCGCGTCATCGGTTGTGCGTCTTTTACCGCGTGTAACATGGCCATGAGTCCGCCGACCGTGTCTAAAATAGCCGAGGTAGCCCCCCCGTGCAGAATTTTATGAAAGGGGTTGCCCATTAAACTGTCTTGCCAGGGCAGCACAATGCGCGCCTTACTTAGGTCAGACTTATCCACTTCAAGGCCAATGAAGCGATTAAAAGGTAAGTGTTTATCGAAAATATCCATGACTAAGCGTGCCATGTCATCGTTTGAGAGAATTTCCTGTTCTGCCATAGTTGTCATTTCAAAGCGGTTAAATAAAAGTTAGAATTAGCCCATCAATTTGCAGTGAAAAACGTCGCCGCCTTTTGAACGTGTGCTAACCATAAAAAGTTTACTAAGAAGCAATCTAACACTTGAATCAAGCCGCCGCTAGCCAATCCGAATGCCCGTACTCAAAGCGTATGCAACAGACCCTGTCTGATGTTTTTGGCTATCGCGAATTTCGCCAAGGCCAAGCAGAGCTGATTAAAACGGTATTAGGCGGACAAGATGCGGTTGCTTTAATGCCCACCGGGGGCGGTAAATCCCTTTGTTATCAAGTGCCTGCCTTGTTGTTGCCAGGCGTAACTGTAGTTGTTTCCCCGCTGTTGTCTCTGGTGCAAGACCAACTCGAATCGCTGCAAGCTTCGGGCGTCAAGGCAGCTTGCATCAATTCCACCCAGGAACAAAGCGAACACAAACAAGTCATGGACGGTTTGGCGAATAACCAAATCAAGCTCCTCTACGTCTCACCAGAAAAGTTGATGCAGCCTTTGTTTATGCAGTGGTTGCAACAGGTTGAAGTTAGCTTTTTTGCCATTGATGAGGCGCATTGTGTGTCGCAATGGGGACATGACTTTCGACCTGAATATCGGCAAATGGGAAGGCTGAAACAGTATTTCCCCGATGCACCTGTCATGGCGTTAACGGCGACGGCAGATGCCGCGACCAAACAAGACATTATTTTGCAGCTGGGTTTGCAAACCCCGCTCGTTCAACAAAATAGTTTTGACCGTCCCAATATTCGATACGTGCAAACCCACCGGTATAAGCCCCTTACTCAGTTGATTAACTATCTGGATCAGCAAGAAGATGGAGCAAGCGGCATCATTTATTGCAATAGCCGGGCGAAAGTCGATCAGCTGGCTGAAAAGCTCGCCGAGCAGGGTTTTAAAGTCGGTGCTTATCACGCGGGTAAAAGCGTGCAAGAGCGCACCTATGCACAGCGCCAATTCTTGCAGGACAACATCGAGGTGATGGTGGCCACGGTGGCTTTTGGCATGGGGATCAACAAATCGAATGTGCGTTTTGTCGTGCATTATGATTTGCCTAGAACAATAGAGGCTTATTACCAAGAAACCGGTCGTGCCGGGCGTGATGGCTTACCCTCCGAAGCATTGCTGCTGTTTGATGAGAAGCAGGTGAGTCGCAATCGCGAGTGGATAGCACAAAACCCCAACGACGAGAGACGCACAGTTGAGCTTAACAAGTTTCAATCTATGGTGTCTTTTACTGAAGCCCAAACCTGCCGACGTCAGGTACTGCTCAATTACTTTTCTGAATACAGTGACAAGGCTTGCGGTAACTGCGATATCTGCTTAGATCCGCCCAAGCGTTATGACGGCACGGTCGATGCGCAAATGGTACTGTCGTGCGTATTAAGAGTGCAGCAGCGAGAAACTGCCACTCGCCTTGTACAAATCTTAAAAGGTAAATTGCCCAAAGATGCCGCGCCAGAAATGGCTGAACTGTCGACCTTCGGTATTGGTAAAGGCAAACAAGACGCTTACTGGCTGAATATTATCCATCAGCTGATTCACCGTGGACTGCTGCGACAAGATTTGACTAACCACTTAATTCTTAAACTCTGTGAGCCTGCGCGTCCTGTGCTTAAAGGTGAGCTAGCGCTAACAATGGCGGTGCCGCGACTTAATGTAACTTGGAGTAAAGATCAAAAGTCGGTCAATCAAAACTACGACAAAGCTCTATTTGCCAAGTTAAAGCACCTGCGTAAAACACTTGCTGAAGAAGCCGAAGTCCCTCCTTATGTGGTATTTAGTGACGCTACACTCACTGAAATGGCGAGCGTTATGCCCACCACCGAAAGAGATATGCTACTAGTGAATGGCGTAGGGCAGGTTAAACTGCAGCGTTATGGCCAGCACTTTTTAACTCTTATTAATTCGCATTTAGTGTAGCCGCGTAGCTGCACACCTGTCAGGCGAACTCGTACTCACCACCTTTTTCTAAAGCGACTTTGTAAGCATCTTTAGCGTGAATTTTGGCAACGTAATTTAAAATAGCTGGATACTTATCTACGATCCCTCTATGCGCAGCTGCCTCCAGCGGAAAGCTCATTTGAATATCCGCACCTGTTAATTTGCCACCGGCAAACCATTCATTTACTGCAAGGTGTGTATCTACGTAGGCAAAAAGACGCGTTAAATTGGGATGAATAAAGTTTTGGTTCACCTTCTTATTAATTTGTTTAGCAATGAACTTCACAAAGAATGGAGCCGCATTATCTTCCACCTTTTGCAGCACCAACTTGATTAGCATTGGGGACATCATGGAACCTTCCGCAAAGTGTAACCAATACTGGTAATCCTGATAGCCCTCCTCTGCTTCGGTGGGACGCAATAATCCATCGCCGTAGCAGCGTCCTAAGTAATCGATAATAGCCCCTGATTCCGCGATGGTTTTGTCGCCATCGGTGAGAATCGGTGATTTGCCTAAAGGATGCACTTGCTTGAGTGAATCTGGCGCTAGCATGGTTTGGCTGTCGCGCTGATATTTGACTATTTCATAGTCCAGTTCTAGCTCTTCGAGCATCCACAAGATGCGCTGAGAGCGAGAGTTGTTTAGATGATGTACCTGTAGCATGCCTGTATCCGTTATTGACGGTATTGATTTTCATTTTTATTACGCAGCGGGCAGGAATAAGACCATAAAAATTATAGGTAATTGAGACTAATTGGACTTTTGGTGCGATATTTTCGATCTGAGTGCAGAGAACTGGACTAAGGGGTAGTTATTTTGTCTCCCAAACTAGGCTAAGCTTCAGGGGCTGTTGGGGGCTTCTTGAATCCTATACGAGGGTTTGCAAATGTCACAACTGCTGTTTATTCAAGTTCTGGTGGATTAGCATCTACAGCGAGAGCGGTAGGTAGTGGTATTGCAGGAGGCGCCGCTGTAATTGTCGTTGAAGAATCTGATGAATAAAATTTAACTTACTGTCTCAAAATGATCTATTTATTTGTTTATCTCTCGTATTACATTTTGTCTGTTTATTTTATTAAAAAACGATTTGACATATCTCTCTTCGGGTTTTGGGAAGACGGTAATTTGAAGGACGGTTGGCATGTATTTGGCTGCCAACTCTTGACTGTACTCATAACATTGGTGTTGTCCTTTTTTACCATAAAAGTATGAAATGCGTTCTTTTAAAACGACCCAGATACGATGTCTATCGCTGTTGTATAAGTTAGGTTTGACTTGAAACAAAAATGGCCTCTTATGAGGCCATTTTCTATATCAATTAGCCACTATTTAGTTAACCGCCAGCTGGTAGTGATGCGAAATACGCGGCTAAATTTGCCATATCAGCATCACTCAAAGGCATCGCCATTGGTGACATGACAGGGTCTTTACGATTACCCGATTTGTAATCTTTCAGCGCTTTTAACAAGTAGGCTTCTTTTTGCCCTGCTAGATTCGGATACATTGGTATCGTAGAGATACCGTTTGCACCATGACAAGCAGCGCAGACAACGGCTTTTGCCTTACCAGCCGCTGCATCAGCTGCTAAAGCTGTTTGACTTAAAGCGCCAGTGGCGAGTATTGCGAATAATAACGTTTTTAGTTTCACGGGCTTTTCCTCTAATTACAGTTAATCTTTTATACTAAACTTAGCCATATTAGATCGATTCGCCAATAAATCTTTGACTAATAACAAAAAAGCACAGAGGTCTGTGCTTTTTCCGTTTCGGAGTTTCTTAGCTTCACATCTTAAAGAAGTTTAGCTGGTCAATCATCTCATTGGCTTGATTACTCAGTGAGCCACTGGCCGCACTCGCTTCTTCAACAAGAGCCGCGTTTTGTTGCGTCATGCCGTCCATGTGGGCAATCGCGTTATTGATTTCTGTGATTCCGGAAGCTTGTTCTTCTGATGAGTCAGAAATCTTGTCAATCATCTCGCTGACTGATGCCACCGCGCCGATGATGTCATTGAGGGTCTCTCCAGACTCATTCACCATGCGTGTACCTTCGTCTACTTTGCCTACACTGTCCTCGATCAACTCTTTAATTTCTTTAGCTGCCCCAGCGGAACGTTGCGCGAGGCTGCGAACTTCGGTGGCAACTACAGCAAAACCACGGCCATCTTCACCTGCTCTTGCAGCTTCAACGGCAGCATTAAGTGCCAGCAAGTTGGTTTGGAAAGCTATTTCATCGATAACACCAATAATATCGGCAATTTTGCGACTCGCCGTACTGATAGCCTCCATACTTTTCACCGCTGAGCTCACTACCTGACCGCCGGTTTCGGCTTTTTCACGGGCAATACGAGAGAGTTTATTAGCTTCTCTAATGTTAGCGGCAGTTTCTCTTACGGTAGACGTCATCTCTTCCATGCTGGATGCCGTTTGTTGTAGCGAAGACGCTTGTTGTTCGGTGCGTCCACTTAAGTCAAGATTGCCTTGTGAAATCTCGCTAGAGCCTGTGGTTACTTCCATTGCGGCATCGTTTATTTGAGAAACGATATTGCGCAATTTGCCAATTGTTTGATTAATTGAATCTTTAAGCGTTTGGAACTCTGGTATGAACTCTTCATCAATACGGCAGGTTAAATCGCCTTCTGCCAGCGTTGAAAGTGTCTCTGCAACCGTATTCACCGCTTTTACTCTACCTGTAATATCAGTGGCAAACTTGACTACTTTATAGGGTTTACCGTTTAAGTCCAAAATAGGGTTATAGCTTGCAGATATCCATACTTCCTGTCCATTTCTGTGAATGCGCTTGTACTCGCCAGACTGAAAATGGCCTTGTTTTAGGTTGCTCCAAAACTGCTGGTATTCTGGACTTGCACCATACGATGATTCTACAAACATACTGTGGTGTTTGCCTTGAATGTCCTCTAGTCGGTATCCCATTGCGCCTAAGAAGTTATCATTGGCAATCAGAATATTACCCTCTAAATCGAACTCTATGACCGCTTGAGACTTGTGGATTGCTTCAATTTGCCCCTGGAAGTTAGCATTACGCATTTTATCTTCGGTAACGTCAGTGGCGTATTTCACTATTTTTACTGGATTGCCACTCATGTCTAAAATGGGGTTGTATGACGCTTGAATCCAGATTTCGTCACCGCTTTTGGTTAGGCGTTTAAATTCGCCTGATTCATATTCGCCGCGATTAAGCTTCGCCCAAAAGGCTTCATATTCGCCACTGATTGCATAGTCGTGTTCTACGAACATGCGGTGGTGTTTGCCCTGAATCTCCTCGAGACTGTACTCCATTGCCGCTAGAAAATTATGGTTAGCAGAGATAATTGTGCCGTCTAGATTGAACTCGATAACTGCTTGTGCTTTGCCTATGGCTTCTAGTTGACCTTCAAAGTCTGCATTGCGCATTTTAGTCGCTGTGATGTCCGAAGCATACTTAACCACTTTGAATGGCCTGCCATTGGTGTCTAAGATCGGATTGTAGGAGGCCTGAATCCAAATTTCTTTACCGTGCTTGCCAACGCGCTTGTATTCACCTGATGCAAATTCGCCATTTTTTAAGTTTTGCCAAAATTGACGATATTCCACTGAATTCGCGGTTTGCTGGTCGACAAACATACGATGATGGTTGCCCTTAATTTCATCTAGGGAGTAGCCGACCGCATTAAGGAAGTTTTCATTAGCGTTTTGAATATTGCCGTCCAAATCAAATTCGATGACCGCTTGAGATTTGGATATGGCTTCTAACTGCCCTGAAAAATCGGCACTTTGAGTCTTTTGCTCCGTTATATCAGCAGCAAACTTCACGACTTTTACTGGTGTGCCATCAACATCTAAAATCGGATTGTATGACGCTTGGATCCAGATTTCTTTGCCACCTTTGCCAAAGCGTTGGAATTCGCCTGAATCGAATTCGCCGCGATCGAGTTTTTCCCAAAACGCTTTGTACTCGGCACTGTTACCGTAAGTAGCATCAACGAACATTTTGTGATGCTGACCTTTTATGTCAGTCAGGCTATAGCCAACGGTGTTCAAGAAGTTATCGTTGGCCCATAAAATGGTGCCGTCCATATTGAAATGGATAACCGCTTGCGATTTGCTGATGGCGCTAATTTGACTGTCATTGTCAGCCGTCTTTATTTTCTGTGCGGTAATATCGCTGGCGAACTTAACCACTTTAACGGGATGACCTGATGCATCCATTATCGGGTTATAGGACGCTTGTATCCAAACATCTTCGCCTGCTTTATTGACACGTCGAAACTCGCCAGAATGAAATTCACCACGCTTGAGCTTGGCCCAGAAAGAGAGGTAATCTTGGCTACGAGCATATTCACTATCTACGAATATAGCGTGATGTTTGCCTTGTACTTCCGCTAGGCTATAGCCCATGGCGCCTAAAAAGTTGTCATTTGCCCACTGGATATTGCCATCTAAATCAAAATGAATAACCGCTTGAGACTTACCAATCGCGTCTATTTGGCTTTCAAATTCCGCCGTGCGTAATTTTTCTTGCGTAATGTCTGACGCAAATTTGACGACTTTAATGGGCGTGCCATTGGCATCGAAGATAGGGTTATAGGTGGCTTGAATCCAAACTTCTTTACCGCCATTGGCTATGCGCCTGAATTCACCGCTTTGAAACTCACCATTATTCAGGCGTTGCCAAAATTGGCGGTAATCGTTGCTTTGGGCATCTTGTGGTGACAAGAACATACTGTGATGTTGCCCTTGGATATCATTAAGGCTGTATCCCATCGCACCCAAGAAGTTTTCGTTTGCGCTGATAATGGTGCCGTCCATATTGAATTCGATGACGGCTTGAGATTTATCAATAGCGTTTAATTTAGATTGTAATTCGGCGTTTTCCTGCCCTGTTTGCTCATTCGAAATGCGCAATGATCCTATGCGGAACTGCATAACACACGTCCTCGGTTATTTGTTCAGTATGGTTACTCCAGACAACTTGATATTGTTTTTATTGATAAGCTAGTGAAGGAGCTGTTCTCAACCTGTAACTTTAGCCAATTTAACGGGAAATGCTATTGATTAAATTGTGAATTATTATGAAATAAACCTTATAAAATGTAGGGTTATAGCTTTAAAACTGTTGATTTAGATGCCAATTGCAACATTTTTAATGCAAACTAATAAAATTAAAACTTTATGACTAATTATCGTGTCTCAGATAACGCATCATTACGCTCAAAGCTTGTCCAATACTGTGTCACAGGTGAGTCCCTCATTGCTACACAGCATGCAGTTGTCGATTTATAACCGCGACTTAGCCCACGAACTTAACATCCCCAATCAATGGCAAAAAGCTGACGAGTTAATGTCGTTGATGGGGCGGAACAATGCACTAGGAAGAGATGCCATTGCACAAAAGTATGGCGGGCATCAGTTCGGTGTTTGGAACCCTGATTTGGGAGATGGTCGCGGCTTATTGCTAGGGGAATGGCAAGATAACAGTGGCAAAAGCTGGGATTTACACCTCAAAGGCGCAGGACAGACGCCATATAGCCGCATGGGCGACGGCCGTGCGGTATTGCGCTCTACTATACGAGAATATTTGGCCAGCGAAGCGCTACATGCATTAGGTATCCCGACCTCAAGAGCGCTGTGTTTATTCTCTAGCGATCATCCGGTGCTGCGTGAGCAATTAGAAACCGGCGCCATGATGATTCGGGTGGCGCCAAGCCACCTTCGTTTTGGACATTTCGAGTACTACTACCACACTAAGCAAGAAGCTACTTTAAATCAGATTTTTGAATATACTTTCAAACATCATTTCCCAGAGCTGGTCGGTGTTGATAAGCCGCATGCAGGTTTGCTGCGAGCAGTGGTACACAGCACCGCAACATTAATCGCCAAATGGCAAGCATTTGGATTTTGTCATGGGGTGATGAACACCGATAATATGTCGATTCATGGTATTACCTTTGATTTTGGCCCCTATGCCTTTCTAGACCAATTTATTCCTGACTACATCTGTAACCATTCGGATCACCAAGGGCGTTATGCCTATGATCAACAGCCAGGTGTGGCGTTGTGGAATCTAAATGCATTCGCACAGGCCTTTATGGGGCACATGGATATAGAAGAAATCCGTGAAATATTGGGAGAATATGAGCCTGCGATTCTGGATGAATATACTAGGCTTATGCAGGGCAAATTTGGCTTTGCAGTGAGTTTGCCAAATGACAATCTTATCGTGAATGATTTTATGGACATCCTGGTTAATGAGCGCCGCGACTACACCATTAGCTTTCGAGCTTTGTGTGAAGTAAGTACAAGCGCTGATAATCAGGCTTTCACTCGGCATTTTATTGATCAAGCACGCGTGTCAAAGTGGTTGCAACGCTACATTGAGCGCATTAACCAAGAAACTCGCACTGAAGCTGAGCGCATGTCTGCGATGCAGCAGGCCAACCCCAGTTATGTATTGAGGAACTATTTAGCGCAAAAAGCGATAAAAGAGGCACAAGAGGGCGATTTTTCAGAGACTGAAAATTTGCTTAAGGTGCTTAAGTCTCCTTTTAATGAGCAACCGGGGTTCGAACGTTACGCGGCGGAGCCGCCGGCATCAGAGTCGGGCATCGCTCTGTCGTGTAGTAGTTAAAGAGAACACATAATGAGTAATCAATGGCGACTGAGTCTGGTAGAAGAGCAAACCATTATTGAAACATCACTAGCGGTTGTTGAGGCTAATTTTAGTGATGTCGATTTTACCGATGCTAATGAGTTTAAAGCGAATGTGGATAAACTCTTGCCATTGGATGCCGTTAATGTGCAAGAGGTGAATTCTGGTGCAGACAGACATCAGGCTATTTTTACCTTTGCCAATGAGCTTTATGTGCTGCACTGCGAAATCCTCAGTATGTCGATATGGATTGAAGCCATGCAGCCAGACACTGATATTCAACGACTGTTTTCCATTCTTAGCTAAATTCGCATTATTCCTCTTCATAAAGCATCACAAATATTTGCGGTGGTTGTGCTATTCTGGCAGGAGGAGGAATCTTCCCTCAGCGAAATAATGCTCATTAAATAATGTGAGAAAACGGCAGATTGATGCCGGTATTTTATAAGCGTAAAGTCTTGGTAAAACAAAAAGTTGTAGCGTGAAATTAGTTATTAGAAAAATAATTTGGGGGATACTTCTACTAGTGCAGCTAGGTGCGTGGTCGCACATGGCAACTGCACAGAATAACCGTATTATTTTGGATGATAGCAATTTACAAATGTTGCTTGATAACAGCGCGCAATATTTGCGAACTGACGCAAGTAAGCAGCTTTCGGATATCGTGCAAGGTGGCCTAGACTGGCAAAGCAGTTATAGCGTTACTCCGTTAGGCTCAGACGAAGCCTTATGGTTTAAGCTAGCCTTCAGTTATCAACGTATTGAATCCGCTCGTTATACCTTTGTCATAGGCAACCCTATGCTGGATATGGTGGATATCTATGTTATGGATTCACTTGGCCGAATAAAACATTCGGCCATTATTGGTGCTAACCGACCTTATTCTAATCGTCCTATCAATTTTCGTGACTTTGCTTTGCCGTTTGAGCTGGATTACGGCGAAGAGTTTGAAATCTATGTTCGGATACAGGACACAGGCCCCACTGCATTTGATATTCAGTTCATCAAGAGCACTGAAATCATTAAAAAAGCCACCAGTGAGCTAACGTTTATTGGTGCTTATTCAGGGGCGTTAAGTATTTTGACGATTTATTTTTTCGTCACCTATTTTATGCTACACAGCCCCATTCGCTTTTGGTTTGCGCTAACTAATTTGGCTTTCTTAGCAATATTCCTGAATATTCAGGGGATATTGAGCATGCTTACCCAGCAAGCGCAATACATGGCCTCAATCACGCTTGCTGTATTAGCAATGGTGTTATTCAGCACAGCCAAAATATCTCATTCGCTGTTGGTTGGGTTACCCAAGGCATTTCAATTTGTTAATTACGGTTTCGCCGCTGCCTTCTTATTTCTCGCAATCATTCCCAACGCCTACTGGCAGATTGTAGTCGCTGCGCTGGTGGGAAGTTCTGCCATGCTGTTTCAATTGGGCTGCACCATCGCCTATCGAAACCCTTTCAATAGTCTGCCAAATCGCATTTTTGTGCTGGGTATGTCAGCTATCGCTGCGACCAATATATTTCACATTGGCATATTTTTAAGCGGCACCCTACTGGGCAGTGGTGGCGACTTGCTGTTGAGCTTACTCTTGTTGCTGGGTGTCTTGATGATCGCTGTCGCCTTGGAAGCACATGAAAAAGTTCTGATCCACAAAGAGTACGAACAGCAACAAACCACGATTAAAGATCTACAGCGTTTCTACGACTTTTTTAACAATTCAGCAGAGGGATTGTTTAGCTCGACACATGATGGCCAGTTAATCTCGGTAAATCCCGCCATGTGTACCCTGTTTGGATACGATAATGAAGAACAGATGCTGGAGGAAATTAAAAACGCTGCTGAGTTTTATGCGAACCGCGAAGACCGAGATGTTCTTGTTGGACAACTGCTCAGTGAGGGTAAAGCGGTCAATAAGGAAGTGAAAGGCATTCGCCGCGACGGCAATGAATTTTGGTTCGCCATATCAGTGCAATTGCGCGATGAAGAGGGCAGTAAATTACTGTTCGGATCAATTGTCGATATTACCGATCGCAAACAAAGCGATATTAGTCTGAAATACATGGCGACGCATGACTCACTCACCGGGGTCTACAATCGCCGTCATTTTGAGAGCAACCTCAGCGAAGTATTGAGCAAGCGTCATGAGCCAGATTTCAGTCTAACTCTGTTATATCTCGACCTGGATCAATTCAAAACTGTTAACGATTCTTGCGGTCATAAGGCCGGTGATGTATTGATTAAAGAGCTATCTCGTCAATTGAACGATGTGGTCTCCAGCAAGGGGATGCTCGGTCGAATGGGCGGTGATGAGTTTGCTGTAATGCTCGATGGCGACAATTCAGTACTTGGCTTTAATGTTGCCAATCAATTGTTAAAAACCGTTCGCGATTACCGCTTTATCTGGGATAACCGTATGTTTACCCTGGGCGTTAGTATCGGCATGGTAGAGTTTACCGATAAGTTGCTGACTGCCGAGCAGTTGATGAGTATGGCAGATTCGGCCTGTTATCTGGCCAAGGAACAAGGTCGTAATCAAATTCACATCTACTCTACCGAAGACGCCAAAATGCAGAAGTATGAGGCTGACCTGGACTCTATTTCACTCATTAACGAAGCGCTTGAAGATAATCGCTTTGTTTTGTTTTATCAGCATTACTTGCCGCTGCAAGAGATGAAACAAGGACATCATTACGAGTTATTACTGCGAATCGAAAAAGAAGACGGCAGCTTGATACCTCCGGCGTCATTTTTACCGGCCGCCGAACGCTATAATCTCAGCGCGAAAATTGACAAGTGGGTACTTGAAAACTATTTGAAGTGGCTGTCGGAAAATCCGGAGCACTTGGCTAGCCTGGAGCAGGCTAATATTAACTTAAGTGGCTTATCGCTGGCGGATAAGGATATGAAATTGTTTTTCTTAAACGCCTTTGAAAAACATGCCATTCCATATCACAAGGTGTGCTTTGAGATCACTGAGAGCATGGCTATTGTGAAAATGGAAGAAACCCTGGAATTCATTAAAACCTTCCATAATTTGGGGTGTAAGTTTGCCCTTGATGATTTTGGTATTGGCTTCTCAAGCTACGAGCACCTTAAGAAGCTACCAGTAGACTACGTCAAAATCGATGGCAGCTTCGTAAAAGATATATTGGTTGACCCGATTGATATGGCCATGGTGTGCTCGATGAAAGATGTCGCCAAAGCTATGGGTATCAGCACGGTAGCCGAGTACGTGGAAACCAAAGAGATAATGTCTGAGCTTGGCAAAATTGGGGTAGATTACGCGCAAGGATATGGCGTCGCTAAGCCCAATGATTTAAGACAATTTATTGCGTACTTGGCTATTGAAAATCAGTCAAACTGACAACATATAGTGTCAAATGTGGCAAGATAGTGAATTCTCTTTTACCACACTTTGATAATTTGCTAGTAGTTGAGACTTGATGACCCAATCTTTATCCCTATACGAATACGTCAGTTCTGCAAAATTACCCACCCGTTGGGGACAATTTACCATTCATGGTTTTGTAGAAACCGCGTCACAACAAGAGCACGTGGTATTGTCGTATGGTCAGTGGGAATCAGGGGACGTGGTACCCATTCGTATTCACTCTGAATGTTTAACCGGTGATTCACTGTTCAGTACGCGTTGTGATTGTGGCTTCCAACTGGAAAAAGCCATGCAAAACATCGTAGCGGAAGGCAAAGGCGTTATTCTCTATTTACGACAAGAAGGACGTGGCATAGGCTTACTGAATAAAATCAAAGCCTACAACTTGCAAGACCAAGGTTTAGACACGGTTGAAGCTAACGAACATTTGGGGTTCGATGCTGACTTGCGCAATTACGACATCTGTAAGTTAATGTTGGAAACCTTAAATATCACCAGCGTTCGTTTGATGACCAATAATCCCAAAAAGATAAAGGCATTAACCGATTTGGGTATTAATGTGGTGGAAAGAACTCCCATTGATCACGGAATCACTGACGATAACAAAAAATATCTTGAGACAAAAACCCAAAAGTTGGGGCACGAGTTCGACCCCCACTTGTTTAAGTAAATGCAGTCGACTAAGAACCGAGTCTTTCTATAACCAACGTAATCTCGCCTACTTCTAAACCAAATTTATTGATACTGGTGCGATTGAGCAATCGGTCTTCAGTGATAAGGTAAAGCCAATCGTCTAGTTTGACGTCCAAGGTTCCATCGTTGTATGGGATGGTTAAAACATATTGCCAGCGAAAAACGGAACCTCGCGTGCTGCCAAAAGCAGTACCTACCACATCCCCCGCAGTGCCAGAATAGTCACCGTTGCCCAAATCTTTGAGTTTCCAGATGCGAATTTGTTCTTCGCCGTCATCAAACCAAAACTTTTCATCGAGGATGCCTGTGTCTCCCTCCCAGCTGGCGTCAATATCAGCGGTAAATCGACGGGTCATGTTGCCCGACATATCTTGCACCATGCCATACACCTTCAACTTGCCGTCAAAGAAGGTTTTTAAATCGAGTTTGGGAGAGGTATTCGCGTAACTGTCAATACTATTGCTGGTACAGCTAGCGACGAGGAAAATTGCCAGCATGGCTGACACTGTTCGTGTAATGAGTTTACGCATTGCGTTTGCTTCCTTTGATTAGTTGTTTCCTAACTTTTGGGGCGGTGGTTTTTTCAGATAACCATATAGCAAGGAACGCGCTACTGAACTGAGGATCATCAACTTTGCCTAGCTCTTCTTCGTTAAAGAAAAAGTAACTACAGCCCTCTTGGTCAATGTACAGGGTAATCGAGTCATTCTCTGCTACGTCAGTCCATAACTCTTCTAGCCTAGCTGACCAGGATTCGATTTTAACTTTGTCTTTAAAGCCAACTTTACCCCATTGTTTAATGGTTTCGTTGATAAGGTCTTTTTTGTCGATATCACGCAGGTAGGTGAGCTTCAACGCGATAGGCGTTTTGGATTCTTCATACTGGCCCGACTCAGTAAACAATTCGGCGTTATAGATATCCCAAAATAAAACGGATAGCTTACCTTTGCCAACCAGCTCCATGTCTTGCCAAGGGACAGCCGTAGCAAGTGTAGATGTCATGATTGCGATACTCCCAAATAAAATACTAGGCCATTTGCGCATTAGTTTGTTTCTCCCGCATAAGCCAAAAGAATGTAGGAACAACAGTGCCCCAAATTGTTGCCAAGGCAAAAATGGTTTGCATCTGAGTTAAGGTAAACTCCACGGCACCTAGCTTGGCACCAGATAAGTAGCTCAAGGTGCCACCACAAGCGCCAAGTAGCACCTGCCAATAAACGGGCTTTTTACCCAACCAGCTCATGCCATGCCTGAGTAGCAATGCAAATCCTATCCAAATGCAAATCAACCAAGTCGGAAAACCAGGGCTGTTGAACACGTAAACTCCCGCCTCCATCATGGTAAAGTCGATCCCGACACCGAGGAGGATTGCCTTGTAGGTACTGCGAAAGTCTGCTTCTCTGTCTTCACTCAGCATGAAGTGTAAAGCTAACAGCGACACACATACCCAAAGGCCTTCGTATTGATACACCACCGCGGCTACCCAAATGAGTTTAAAAATAACGAAATTGATAAACTTGAAGTAGCCTGACGAGGTGTTCATGTCAGTTTTGCTTTGTTTAACTAGGCTAAGAAAACTGGTTTTCTAGCGACTAAATGCACGGTGCTGATGGCGCGTTGTAAAAAACCACCTTCGCAGTAGCATAAATAGTAGAGCCATAGACGCTTGAATTGTTCATCGAACCCTTGCTGACTCAACTGTGGCCAAGCTTCTAGGAAACGTTCTCGCCAGTGCTCTAGCGTCTTAGCGTAGTGCAATCCAATGTCGTGCATTTCATGAATGACAAGATCGGTATGTGAGGCGATTGAACGGCTCATGCGTTCAATCGACGGTAAACAACCGCCTGGGAAAATGTAGGTCTGTATGAAGTCAACATCCCTCCGGTAATAATCATAGCGCTGGTCGGCGATGGTGATTGCTTGGATAAGCATTAGGCCATCTCGTTTTAACAAGCTGCTACATTTTTCGAAGAAACCGTTGAGGTATTCATGACCAACGGCCTCAATCATTTCAATACTCACAAGCTTGTCGAAACTGCCAGTGAGTTTTCGGTAGTCTTGTTTTAACAGGGTGATCTTATCGCTCAATCCCAATTTTTCGATGCGTGCCTGAGCGTACTCGTGTTGTGCGTCAGAAATGGTTGTCGTGGTGACTTCGCAACCGTATTTTGATGCCATGTGGATAGCCAGTCCCCCCCAGCCTGTGCCAATTTCCATCACGGTATCACCAGGCTTTAATTGAAGGCGCTGGCATATCGTATCCATTTTGTGTGTTTGTGCTTGTTCAAGGTCACTGAGGGTATCTGGGTATATGGCGCTTGAATATTGCATATTGGAATCGAGAAACTGCTGATACAAGTGGTTACCCAAATCGTAGTGCGCCAAGATATTTTTCTTCGCCTGCTTAACGTTGTTACGATTTTTGAATTTCTTGAAGAAATATCCCAATCTAAGAATTGGGCCGAACTTGCGCTCTACCGCGTCAAGGGAATGTTGATTTGCCACAAAAAACTCGATAACGCGTGTGAGATCTGGGCTTTTCCATTTCCCGGCAATGAAGTCCTCTGCAATGCCAATACTGCCTCTGAACATTAGGGTTTTAAAAATGTCCTTGTCTAGTACTTGCACCTCGGCAACGAGCGATGGATTTTCTTGTTCGCCAAACTGAAAACGTTGACCTTCTACTGTCATGTTTAATTGCCCACGGTTCGCAGAGCTTAATAAACGAAAAACCAATGATTGATAAAATCCTAGTCGTTCGGTGCCATTTTCTTTAGCGTTTGATTGTATTTGTTCCATCGTTCTCTCCAACTACGAATGAGCCTGTTGTGCACGTACCATTTTATTAGCGATATAACGCCAGATAGGATCAGGTAGAGCCGCAAGTAATTTAAGTATGTACGTGAATTTAGTAGGGAAATGTATTTCTCTTTTGCGTTTTTCCAATCCTTTTATGATGGCGTTGGAGGCATAATCGACACTCACTCGCATTGGCATTTCAAAGCCGTTTTTATCTGTAAGTGGGGTTTTCACAAATCCCGGATTAACCAAACTGACATCTATGTTGTAACGCGCCAGTTCAATGCTTAGTGTTTTAGCTAGATAGCTCGCACCAGCTTTGGTTGTGCCATAAGCCGTAGCGCGTGGGAAAGGCAAAAAGGCCGCACTGGAACTCACAATTGCCAACTGACCACCCTTGCGAATTTTCGGTAGGTAGTGTTCCAAGCAATACCCCAGTGAAATGAGATTTACCTTTATTATCCGTTCGAATAGCGAGCCATCAAATCGCATTGGATCATCGATATATTCGCAATTGCCCGCATTGAGTATGAGTAGATCAATTTGACCCGAGAGTAAACGCGCCGCGTCTTTCACTGCGTCAGCATCGGTTACATCAAACCTAAACGTTGAGATACCTTGGTGCTGGGATGCTAATTCATTGAGTTTTGCTTGGTTGCGACCACATGCAAATACCTGCCATCCAGACTTAGCATAATCAATTGCTAGTTGTTCACCGATACCAGACGTTGCACCCGTTATGAGTACTTGTTTCATATATGCCTACAATTACTAAGTGTTTAGCAAATTTACGCAGGCAAACTCGAAAAAGCTCAATTAAATATTTGTAACCCAACGGTAATGCTTAGACGCATTGACATTTAGGTTGCCCCTCTAAGATTTTCGAGGTGCATCGGTGATGCTCACCAGTTTTCTGTCATTGCCGTTTCTGTGGGGCTCTGGCCGCCCCATTCAACAATGTGAAGCTCACGTTTTGGCCACGCTCAGGAAGAACGCTTAGGGGAGCGCCCCTTTTCCAGCCATACTGCCCACATATTCGCTCGTTTGACCCACCAAACCGCACTCATTTGTGATTGTCTAGCTGGAAAATTGGCAGCTGCATTATTTATAAACAAAGATAAACACGCCCTAGTGTTTTCGCCAAATCGTTACGTCATTGTTGAATAGTTTGGCGTAACGTTGGTTCACTTGAAAACGAGTTTCAACATGGGTTTGTTCGATGAGTTCAAAGTGTTCTTCTAACACCTCTGCCATCCCCTCGAATCCGGTGAGGTTTTCACCGTCTCGCTTAAAACCACCTAACCATTTATCCGTTTCTATACAGTGGTGCTTCCAGTCATAGCTGGTGGATATCAGTAGGTAACCTTGCGAGTTGAGGCGGCTTTGCAAAGTGCGCAAGAAGCTACTCGGATCGTAAACCTCTTCAAGCACTCGATGGCACACTATCATATCGTAGCCGGTAAATTGAGGTTTTAGGTTATGGCCATCTCCCTGCACGAAATTCACCTTATCACGAACACTTGCAAGTCCTAAATCTTCCAATGAAACTTCGTGAAACTGTTGTAAGTCGCCTTCTGTCTCTAACGCGTATCTGATTTGCCCATGTTCTTTTAGCTGTAGCGCATGTTGAATGTGCCTTGCCGTAAAATCGATGCCATCGACCTGTTCAAAATGCTTTGCTAATTCGAAACTCAAACGTCCAGTACCACAACCTAGCTCAAGAGCTTTACCTCCCTTACGCTGTATTGTGCTAGCTGCTTGGGCAATTTGTAGCAAGTCGTTGCAATAGGTTTCACCCATTTGCCCGTAGTGATGATGCAGCATTTGACTTATCTTAGATTGAGTTTCAAAAGGATTTACAGGGGTAATAGGCACATCGGCACTGTCGCTTTGCACGTATCTGAAGCCGGCGTGTTGGAAAAAGTGGCGTCTAAATGCATAACGTGAATCGCGTGTCGCTTCATTACCGGTGGAAATCCATGAACCGCCTTTGATGAGGTTGTGTTGACCGTCAAATGTCGGTGTGGAGAAATCATCGTAGAGTGGGTGCACCTCAAATCCGTCATAGCCATCTATCGGACTTTCTGTCCATTGCCAGACATTGCCAATAACATCGTAAAATTGACCTTGTTTAAATTGGTCAACTGGGCATGAAGAGGCAAAGTGCTCCAAGTTAATATTCCCCGGTGCGCGCTTCCAGGTAGGCAGGTCGCTTTTGACTTCATCGCGCATCACTTGCCATTCTGCTTCGGTCGGCAAGCGAATATATTGGTTCGTCTGCTGCGCTTTCCAGTTACAAAATGCTTTAGCCTCTAGATAGTTCACTTCCACAGGCCAATTAAGTGGCAGCGGGATCTCATTGGTTAAGTTGCGTTGCCAACATTGACCGTCCCGAGATAACCAAAACCTGGGCATGGTGGCTTTTGTGAAAGACAACCATTGTTGTCCTTCTTCTGTCCAAAATTCAGGCGTTTGATAACCACCGGCTTCGATAAATTCCATGTATTCTGCGTTGGACACCAAATATTCGCTGGCTTTGAAGTCTGAAACAGTGACATCAGATCTACCGTATTCATTGTCCCAGCCGTAGGTATCATTGGAATCTGGCTTACCTAGGGTAAGAGATTCCCCACTGACTGCTAATAGCTGATTTTTCGGGGCAGAATCAGCTGAGTTACACGCCTTCCAGTGTTCACTTGCATCGAGAGAGGCGATGTCCATCATGCGCATAATGACCGAAGATGTCTCAATGTGAATACGCTCATGCTCGATCCCCATCAATATGACCCAAGCTAATGAGTCTTGTTGAATAGGCAACTGTAAAGGCATGCTGTCAATCATGGTCAAGATGAGCTGTTTCACTTGGTTGCGATAGTCACGCACCGACTCAACACTCGGCCAACTGTAGTTGTCAGGTTTTAAATCATCCCATGACATCTCGTCAACACCAACCGCACAAATAGACTCTAGATTGGGATTAATACGTTTATCGATGTACTTGCCTAACATGAATTTATTCACGTAAAACACTGCGGTATGACCGTAGTAAAAAATCAATGGGTGACGCAAAGGCTCAGGGCGGGTGAAATACGCCTCATCATTGTTTATCAAAGCAAACAGAGACTCATAGAGTTCCCAAGTTTCAGTAAAATACGATTTTATATGTGCGCGCTTTTCTTCTGTTGAACCACCGCTAAGTAGAGGCGGTTTGATCAGCGTGGGTTGGTCAATGCACATAGAGAACTCCTCAATTCCATAATTCTTGTTGTGAATGATTGTGTGATGCATGTCGCTTAATCATTCTCAGATAATGCTGTTTTACTTGGTTTCCAATAGAATGGTTCTTTTCTCCTGCCATATCTTGGCAGTAGTGGTCAATTTGGGTAGCAAACCAACCTTCTTGCTCAAACAGTTCAATAGCGCCAGCTTCACCTACGCTGTTGGTTAATGTAGTGGGCAATTGACAATCTACAAACGACGTAGGCTCAGTTGGGGATTGTTGCCAGTCAGCCACTGCATCTAATACTGCGAGCAAGATAAAAATGGTGTTCAAATAAGGGTCATACAACGCACTTGTTGCACCTAGTCGATGTTCGACACGTGATGTTTTTCGCCAGTCTTGTATGTAAGCAATTACTTCCGCCTTTGAATTTATCAATAAAGGCTCTTGCCCCATGAGTTGATTGTGTTTACCTTTTTCGCGGTAGAGCGCAATACTGCCTTGGTGACCACCAGATAATTCAAACGGTGAGCTGAGTTCAGCGTCCAAACCGAACAATGAGCGCAATTGCAGGCGTCTAAAGGCGTCATTCTCTGGCAAAAACAATAAGCAGCAGGCCAGGCTTTGTTTGAGCAAATGAAATTGTACCCATTCACCCAGTGGGCTTTCGGCCATCAGGTTATTTTTGTTGCTGTCGAGCACACTGATATTGATTTGGATGGCATTAGGAACATGAACCATGCCGTTGTTATTGCCAAATAAGACAGAAGACTCGGGTAAGTATTTGGCTTTGGTGGCTTGCCATACAACAGGACAAAGAAAGACCTTTTCGGCTCCTTGCTGGGCGAATAACTTGGGAATGTGCAGCATTGCTTGGGCAAGGGAGTCTGCTTCTCTTAAGGGCGATTGCCCAAGAAAATCAGATACGAACTCCCATTGAAAAGGCCAGTACTCTTTTTTCAGCGTGCCAAGAATGCCTAGGGATTTAAGTGAATTGTTAATCGATGAGAAATCAATGGTTGTATTATTCCTCGTGCGATACATGCCTTCTAATTCAAAATGCATGACGGGCTTTAATCTGAGATTTTCTAACTTGGTAATCAGATGCTGGATGATCGCTCGGTGTGAATCACGCATTAAGATTTCGCAGGACTGGCTTGTTTAACCGCGCGTGAGACTAACGTAACGTGTCAAAATTGTTACTATTCTGGCGGGGTGTTTTGCAATTCTCACTATTTCCAATTTTCCTTTTCTCTGGTCTTTAGATCGGGTTTTGCGTATTCCAATCGCGATATTTGTTGCGTAGTGTGGTATCCATCCAATCCCGAGATACAGATGCTCTGCAAAGATTCAATGTCAATATAGCCATCTTCTGTGACGGCTTGTTGAATGACATTGACCCACATGATTTCGCCGATGAGCATTTCTGTGCCGTTTATTTCGAGTGTCTTGTGTTCGCGTAGTTGCAGACCGAGGGATAATTTACTTTCTTTCACATAAGGTGCGTGAAAATCTGACTCGTATGCGGGTGTCAAACCCACAACATCGAATTCGCTTTCAAACTGTTCATAACGTGCAGAGGTTTGATGCGCTTGTTGGTAAATTTCAGGGTGAACATGATTCAAGGTATAACTTTGAGTGCTGAGAATATTTTCCAGTGTGTCACGACGAACAGAGGCGGGGCGCACTATCATTCCCATCAGCGCAGGATCTGCACCTAAGTGAAACACCGAAGATACAATGCTCAGATTAGTATTACCGTCGCTATCACTTGTCCCCACTAGATTGGCGCTTTTATAGCCTGACAGTGAATTGATAAACATTGCGCGATAGCGCTGCGGCATGTCCAGAATGTTGGATTTGTTGTAGTGCGTCAAAATGCTATTCCCTAGATCGTGAGTGTCTGCTCTAGGTATAAGCTCTGAGCACTCAATAGGATCAGTGTTGAAGATAAGCTTAGCTTAGTCCTAGGAATTTTTTTGCATCTTCGAGATTATCAAAAAGTCTGACATCCCAATCAGAGGTTTGCATTTCTTCAACGTAGATCCGAGAGTATTTCGCTATATATTCCTCGACGCTGACAATGGCGACTTTTAAGTGTCCATTAACCAAAGATTCGTTGCGGTCTAGCATGGCCACTTGTTTTACATCTTGTTCGGTAAAACTTATCGATTCAAGCGCAGTATAATCGTAAAGATGCCCCTCACAATCGTCGTGTTGCCATTCATCAAATAACGCTTTATCCAAAAGCACCAGCTCATCATTAGTCACGTGACCGGAAAAGCTAATTTGTAGGATGTTGTGCGAGTAAATAATGCTGTGGGACATGAAAAAACTTATAACTGAATGCTGTCGAAGATAGTACGCAGATTGACACATTATGCAACTCGTTTGGGCACAATGTGTCGAAATTCTAGCAACAGTGAAGGAGCATTGTTGATTGCAATATCCTGTTGAACAACAATGAGTGAAATTATTATTGCGTCATACTAGAAACGATATTTCAATCCGATCGCAATTGACATAGGGTCATAATCAAACCCATCAATTGTACCACTGGCCATGCCTTCCCCTGTCAGCTCTGTCGAAGAAAAACGCGCATAGCGAGCCTCAAGAGATAGATCCAATCTATCGGCAAACGAATAATTCGCGCCAATAATGGCTTGTAGACCCAGATCCCCATCGCCGCTGTAGGAGGTTTCAATTCCCGCTAGTTCCAGATCAATATCGATTTCTTGCAGGTAACCTAATCCCAAGCCTGCGTAAGGTCGCCAGTTATCAAAGCTTGCAAAATGATAATAGGTATTGAAGTAGATAGTACTCGAGGCATAGTTTCCCGAATATTCGTTACCTGTTGCCGATACCCGCGTTTGTGCATCGTTGCTGCGATATTCCCAGTATATTTCACCACTGAGCTTATCATTGTACAGGTAACCAACGCCGAAGCCTGCAAAGTATCCGGTATCTAGGGTGGTATTCCAATTCCCAGAAAAATCGTCAGCCGAATTACCTGTCCCCGACTGGTCACCAACTAGGCCGATACCCGATTGAGTTGTGATGTAGAGGGTATTCGGTGCAGTGTCTGCAACTGCGTAAGTCGCGTTTATTGCGCAAAATAGCGCCAAAGAAAGTATCTTTTGCATAGGTAGATCCTTGAATGAATGAAACACAATGACACGTTACGCCTGTGTCCTTTACCTATGTCTTTCTTGTGCATGACAATGAGTTAACAAAGCTTCACAAGATTTTTGGTATCTCGATGCATGCACATAAACCCACGTGATTGCCACGATGATGTTCATGGTTGTCTATGAAAGTTAATTTTCCTTGATGTAGGTCGACAATGGCTAAGACCAATGCTAAACCCAATCCATTGCCAGCTGTGGAGCGGCTGGATTCCACGCGATAGAAACGCTTGGTGACTTGTTCTTTGTGTTCGGCGGGAATCCCAGGACCTGAGTCACAGACTTCGAAGAATATGGTTTGTTTGGCTTTGCGCAGAGTCACACTGACTTGCCCTTTTTCCGGCGTGAACTTAATGGCATTGTCGAGGATGTTGGCAAATGCCTGAAATAACAGGTCGCGGTCGCACAACAATTGGCAATTGCTAACATCAACATCTAAGTGAATGTTTTTGTCTTCCGCGAGCGCTTCGTAGAGCTCAATGACGTCTTCCACAATCACATCTAATTGATTGATTTGAAACGCGGCTTTTTGTCGTGCTGTTTCTATATCGGAAATGCGCAGTAATCCATGGAAAATAGAGAGAAGGTTATCCACTTCATCAAGCAGTTTTTGCTTGTCATTGGGGTTGTCGAACATTTCTAGGTCGCTACGAAGCCTTCTCAGCGGTGTTCTTAAGTCGTGGGCAATATTGTCTGACACGGCTTTGACCCCGTGCACCATATCTTCAAGCTCTTCAAGCATTCGGTTTAGAACCACCGACAACTTGCTGAGATCGTCCCAGTTACTGTCGATTGGAATGCGCGCAGAAAGGTTGCCTGTGTTCATAATATTGGTGGCAATATCGGATATGCGGTTTATTCGCGTGACAACATAGTGGCCTATGAACAAACTCGCGATAGCGACCAAACCCAAGATTGCCATCATCAGCCAAGCGAAACTGTCGGACAGCCACTGAGCAATCTCAAGGTTTTTTGTATCTCGACCAAGAAACAAGCTGTAGCCTTCGAATTCAACGACCATTCCAGTGACATTCTTCTCCAGCATCCTGTCGCTTAAAGGCTGATGCAAGACAATCGAGAACTCGTTGTCGTTACGCGCAGCGAGTTGCTGCCAGGAAGTGACATTGCCAGCGATAAATTGGTTGTATCGGTCGGTAAGTTTTAAAAAAAAATCGTTATCTGGACTGGCAATTTGTGACGAAATTGAGTCGCTAAGCGCCTCAGTACCGCCAACAGCATGTAGCTTTTGCAATAACAATGATTGTGATAGTAATGCTGACTCGGTTTCTTTGGTTAGTGTTCTGTCTTCGGCAATAATCGCAAAAAAGGCTACAAACAAAATCCCAATTGCTAACATCCCTGAAAACAGAATCCCGACCATAAAGCTAGAACTCTGTGTGAATTTGTTAATTGCCTTCATGACAATTAGCTATTTGCGGGAACCATATACCCGGCACCTCTTACAGTTTCAATGATGTTGTTTTCAAAAGGCTTATCGATTTTCTGGCGCAAACGACTGATATGGACATCAATCACATTGGTTTGGGGATCAAAGTGGTATTCCCAAACATGCTCGAGGAGCATAGTGCGAGTGACGACTTTGCCCTTGTTACGCAACAAATATTCGAGCAGACGAAACTCTCTTGACTGTAAATCGATGGTTTGGGTGTCACGTTTGACTTGCCGCGATAGTAAATCCAGTTCTAAGTCGTAGGCTTTTAACTTTGTATCGCGTTCATCTTTAGTTTGCGGGCGGCTAGCTAATATTTCTAAACGAGCCAGCAACTCTTCGAAAGCAAAGGGTTTGACCAAGTAATCATCTGCGCCGCTTCTAAGCCCTTTAACTTTGTCTTCGACTTTGTTTTTCGCACTTAATATAAGCGCTGGAGTAAAGTTTTCCGACGCTCTGAGTGCATTTAGGATGGCGACGCCTTCAACGTGCGGTAACATGCGGTCAACAACCATCACGTCATATTGTTCGGTTGTCGCGAGAAACAAACCTTGTCTGCCGTCATAAGCGGTGTCAACATTGTGGCCTGCTTCTTTTAAGCCTTTTTCGATGAAGTCTGCGACCGTTTTATCGTCTTCGATTACCAAAACTCGCATAGCTGTTTCCTGTCGAGATATTACCTTACAAATACTAATGTTTTTGTTTAGTTCTCAGGAGGCGGATTAGATCAACTTACCGATGCCAATTTATGCAATATTAAAAAAATGTAATTCGGTTTTTTCGCGCGTCACAGAGCTGTCGCTTCCTAGACACTCAAATTGAAATTGTAACTTTTTTCAACAAATTACAAGGGTGTAATTGCCTGAACCGAAGCATTATCAGGCCGTAAGTGAAGAGACTACTCAATGGTTGAGTAGTTTAAAACGAACTTACAAATAGGTAGAAATACTATGATTCATTTTAGTCAATATGCAACAAGCGTATTGACTATTAAATATACTTCATTATACTGATTAAATATACAGTTATTTTATGAGTTGCTGTTGTT
>WKFJ01000013.1 GCA_014872785.1 Alteromonadaceae bacterium | reverse complement strand
GGAAGACTTGCCCGCATTAGAAGATGTTGCTGAAGAAGCGATTGTAGAACCTGAAGTTGAAGAAGTTGCAGAATTGCCAGACCTTCCAGAGTTGGAAGATTTGCCCGCATTAGAAGATGTCGCTGAAGAAGCGATTGCAGAACCTGAAGTTGAAGAAGTTGCAGAATTGCCAGACCTTCCTGAGTTGGAAGACTTACCCGAATTAGAAGATGTTGCCGACGAGGCAACTGCAGAACCTGAAGCTGAAGAAGTAGCTGAACTGCCTGACCTTCCTGAGTTGGAAGATTTGCCCGAGTTAGAGGATGTTACTCCTTTAGATGACGCGCTCGACGAGTCTATTACCGCGGAACCTATTGCATCTGAAGGTGACGAGCTTTCAGAGTTAGAAACGTTATTGGAAGATGAAGATACCTCAAGTCCGCAAGAACAGGAGTTAGCGAATGACGAAGAACTCGATCCATTAGCTGAGCTTGAGGCACTTCACGAGGCTACTGCCGCAGATGAGCCTGGACTTTCTGAAGATGAATTCGATAGTGCTCTTGCAGAATTTTCTGAGGATGATGTTGAGGACATCGATGCAGAGCAAGAGCTTAAAGACCTAGCAGAAATAAGTGAGTACGGTTTAGAGACCGAATCAGCTGAAGACGTTAGTGAACCCAATTTATCTGCTGGCGACCTTACGTTTGATACCAATGAGGAAGACACTTCTGTTGATTTAGAGAAATCATTCGAGGAACAAGAAGCTGAAGTTAACGACTTACTGGATGCTTTGAATGAAGACTCAATAGCGGCACCTATTGATGAACAAAGCGATCCACTGGAAGCGGCGCTTGATGACTTTGAAGACGCCGATGTCTCGACAACAGAAGAGTTAAATGTTGCTACAGAAGCAGAACCTCAAACGCTAACAACTGAGGGCTTTGAATCGGTTTCTGCAGATGATGTATTAGATACCGATATCGAGTTACCCAATCTAGATGATTTATTGGATGACGTGCCAGATATTGGCGATTGGGCAGAATCCAATACTGACGTTGCAGCTACGCCGATTGATGATGCTCCAGAGCTCGGTGAATGGTTATCAGAATCCACCGACGATGATAAGAGCGAGAGTCTAGATGAAGCATTGTCCGATATACCATCCCTTGGTGAAGACTCGGACAGCGGCCTAGCACTGGAGCCGTTGCTCGAAGAACCTGATATTCAACTAGAAGAACTAGAGTCTGCATTATCTGATCCCTCAGATGTGTCGGGAGACGAGTTTGCGAACGTTACAGCGGTAGAATCTTCGGACGATGAATCTATGCTAGAGGAACTCGAAAACACGAGTTTCGATGAATTGTTAAGCAGTTTAGATGATGAGCCGGTGGAACCGGTTACTGAACTTGAAGATGAAAAAGAGTTCGATTTCCCTGAAAATCCAGACCTAGATTTACAAGCCTTGCTTTCAGAAGAAAGCAGTGAACCTCTGGAACTAGAGCCTCTGGCCGATCCGCAGGAAACAACTGAAGAAAGTCAATTAGACAATTACCTAGACGTTGATTCTTTGCTTGAAGAAAGTTTAGAGGCGGAATCTGAACCCTTTACTGAGCAAGAATTAAATGTCGACGTTAATTTAGAAGAGTTCTCTGGTGTATCCGATGATGACGATATCATCGATGTCGATGAAGATAAGGGTATTCAGGAAAAATTAGACTTAGCTATTGCATACATTGAAATAGACGATGTCGAGTCCGCGCAAATTCTGCTGCAAGAGGCCATTGCCGATGGTAATGAAGAGCAACAGAAAGAAGCCCAAGAAATATTGAACCGAATTGCCAATAATTAAACTCAAACGTTGAGATAAAGGATTAGCTCACCTAAAATGCGCCGGCATGAGAACTGAGGCGATTAATTTATGCGCATAGCACTTGGCATAGAATACAATGGAGCGGACTATTTCGGTTGGCAACGTCAACGAGAAGTCGCGAGCATCCAAGAGAAGTTAGAGTACGCACTCGCAAAAGTTGCCGATCATAAAATAGATATCCATTGCGCTGGGCGAACTGACGCTGGCGTACATGCAACAAACCAAGTTATTCACTTCGATACTGATTCTATTAGACCACTTAAGGCGTGGACTATGGGCGTTAATGCCAATTTGCCTGACAATATAGGTGTTAAGTGGAGTCAGCAGGTCGCTGATGATTTTCACGCAAGATTCTCTGCGGTGGCTCGCCGTTATCGCTATGTCATCGTCAATACTAAAACGCGACCCGGTTTATTTACCTCAGGTCTTTCACACTATTACCAACCTCTAGACGCGGATAAAATGCATGCCGCAGCGCAGTGTTTGGTTGGTGAAAATGACTTCACGTCGTTTCGAGCCTCGTTGTGTCAATCAAATTCGCCGTTTCGCAATATACATTTTGTTGAAGTTAGCAGAATCAACGATTATGTGATTATCGATATAAAGGCGAATGCCTTTTTGCATCATATGGTGAGAAACATCACAGGTTCATTGATTAAGATCGGTTGTGGGGAAGCTCCAGTAGAATGGATGGCAGAATTATTAGTGGGAAAAGACCGTACGAAAGCGGCTGCAACGGCCAAGCCAAACGGGTTGTATCTTATTGCAGTCGATTATCCAGAGCAATGGCAAATCCCGGTGATGCAACCAGGTCCACTGTTTTTAAGCGATGACTAGCTTGGTACATGTTCTTAGACCACTTTGCATGGGTTATGCTGATAGAATATGTTTTAATGCAATAAGCTAATAGAATTTATCCGTTTAGGCACGCTTGATTTGCGTAGGCGACATGCAGTGTTTGAATGACATAACACTAATTTGAATAGAGAAAGCGAATAACATGAGTTGGATAGAAAAAATTCTTCCACGAACCCAGTCTTCAACAAAAAGTAATGTTCCAGAGGGCATCTGGACGAAATGTACTAATTGTAAATCGGTTCTTTACAAGGTCGAGCTGGAGAAGCAACTCGAGGTCTGTCCTAAATGTGGTAAACACATGCGTATTGGCGCACGCGCGCGCTTAAACCAGTTCCTTGACCAGGGGGAGCGCTCTGAACTTGCCAGCGAGTTGGAGCCACAAGATGTCCTTAAATTCAAGGACTCTAAGAAATACAAAGATCGTATCGCTGCTGCACAGAAACATACTAATGAAAAAGACGCTTTAGTAGTTATGCAAGGCAAACTCAAAGGGATGGGCATTGTTGCTGCTTCATTTGAGTTTAACTTTATGGGCGGCTCTATGGCTTCCGTAGTAGGATCGCGCTTCGTAAAAGGTGTGGACATTTGTTTGGAGCACAACTTACCGATGGTATGTTTTTCTGCAAGTGGTGGCGCGCGTATGCAAGAGGCGTTACTTTCATTAATGCAAATGGCGAAAACTAGCGCTGCATTGGCAAAAATGAGTGATAAAGGACTCCCTTTTATCTCTGTATTGACCGACCCTACTATGGGCGGTGTCTCGGCAAGTTTAGCTATGCTAGGCGATGTTAATGTTGCAGAGCCAAATGCTCTGATTGGGTTTGCTGGCCCTCGGGTTATTGAGCAAACTGTTCGTGAAACTCTGCCTGAAGGCTTCCAACGAAGCGAATTCCTTCTGGAAAAAGGTGCTATTGACATGATTGTCGATAGAAGAGAAATGCGTGACAAAATTTATTCTATTTTGGACAAGCTACATCACGCTAACCGCTAAGCATTTTTTCATTGAATAAGCCTACCAGTGTGTCAGTTGCTCCCAACTCACTAGATGAGTGGCTGACCTTCATCTCTACCCAGCACAATCAGGTTATTGATATGGGGTTGGGTAGAGTAAAAACGGTCTATCAGAATTTACATCTTCAATTCCCAAACGCGCAAATTATTACTATCACCGGTACCAATGGTAAAGGTTCTACCGCACGCGCACTGGAACAATTGGCACTTTCTCTCGGTAAATCCACAGGTGTTTATGCATCTCCTCATTTAATCGATTATAAAGAAAGAGTGCGTGTGAATGGCGAACAGGTTATTGAAGCCGAACATTGCGCGGCTTTTTCCAGAGTTAACAAATTAAGAGCCGATACCGCGCTGACGTTTTTCGAGTTTGGGACGCTTGCGGCACTACAACTTATTTCAGAACACGCACCTGATGTCGTTATTTTGGAAGTCGGTCTAGGCGGTGCAACGGACGCCGTAAATGTTGTCGATGCGCATCTTGCCATTATTACGTCGATTGGCTTAGACCATCAGGAATGGCTTGGTGATTCACGAGAGTCAGTCGCTGAGCACAAGTCAGGCATTTGTAGAAAAAATGGTTTAGCGGTCATCGGAGAGCCTACTCCACCAACAAATTTACGCAAAATATTGGATGACCTGTCGGTTGACTCACGATGGGCTGGAGATGACTTCTCGATTTCAAGACGTGAGGGTGTTATCGAATATCAGGGAACTCATAGCATTAAAGTCGATTGTGATGCGACATATCCTGGTAATATCGCTTCTGCGATTACTGCTGCGGAACTATTACATTGGCCGCTAGAAAATACCGATTGGCTCACTGTGTTTAAAGATAAAGGGCTGCCTGGAAGATTCCAATCTATTCACGATAAACCTCTGATAATCGTTGATGTAGCACATAATCCTCAGGCAACACAACTGCTTCGAAATCGCATCGCTAAACTCAAGTTTAAACAACTGCATTTGGTGGTAGGGATGCTCGAGGACAAAGACTTGGCTGGCACGTTGCAAACTTTTACAGAAATTCCCGCTGCTTGGTATTTGGCTTCGTTACATTGTACTCGCGGAGCGAGTGCTGAAGTGTTAGAATCCGCACTTTCCGATAATAGACCTAGTAAACGGTATGAAAATGTCGAGTCGGCATTTCAGGCTGCATTACAGGCGGCTGAAACAGAGGATTGCGTTCTGGTGTTTGGCTCCTTTGCTACCGTCGCCGAGGTCTTGCAAGTACAAGATTTACTGACGATAACGTAGGACACAGTTGTTTTGGCGTCAACATTTCAAAATAGACTAGTTGGAACCATCATTCTCGTCGCCATTGCGGTGATATTCTTACCTGAATTACTAGATGGCGAAAAGCAGCGAACTCAAGATAAATTTGAAGCTATCCCGCAACGTCCGCCGATGAAAACGCTTTCTCAGCCTGAAGCCTTTCCCCATGAAGAAGTGAGCAGTGCGGTTACACGTGAGGTGGAAATTGTTGATGATGTGGCGTTGGACGATGAAACCGCGCTGGAACAACCCGCTCCAATAGAACAGCAGCCAGCACCAGCGGTTGTTATGCCTGAAATTGAACCTAAACAGGCTGAGGTAAATTCTGGCTGGGTGATTCAGTTGGGCAGTTTTCGTCACAGTAAAAATGTAAAAGACTTATTGCGTAAACTTGAACAAGCAGGGTATCGAGCATTTAGCCGTCCCGTGCAGACTGGCTCTGGTACGCTAACCAAAGTGTTTGTTGGGCCTGACTTGCAACGCGAAAAGCTCGAGCAAGCCATATCACACCTTGAACAGGTTACTGGGCTTAAGGGGCAAATTGCCCAATTCAAGGTGAACTCATAGAGCACATTAGGTTGGGACAGGTGCCCATCGCTTTGGTAGAATAGCGTGCATAAAAATAATAAAGCTACACAGAAAAGTGAATTATGTTGTTTGACTTGAACTGGCTTGATATAGCCATTTTGGTAGTGCTATTGGTTTCCACCCTAACCAGCTTGATGCGTGGTTTTGTGAAAGAAGCTATCTCACTCGGCATTTGGTTTCTGGCCTTTTTAATTTCTAGTCAATTTTATTTAGATTTGGCTCAGTTTCTCACGTATTTTAACGACGCTTTGGTGCGCAATGGCGTTGCTATATCAATCTTGTTTGTGATTACGTTAATCATTGGCGGTCTTATCAATATGTTAGTTGCCAAACTTGTGCAGTTCACTGGTTTGTCGGGAACCGACAGAGTCTTGGGGCTTTTGTTTGGGGCACTACGTGGCGCGCTAATAGTGAGCGCTATTTTGTTTTTTGCTGATGTGTTTACACCAGCGGCGGGCTCACAAGCGTGGCAGGATTCGGTGTTAATTCCTGAGTTCAAATTAATTATTAGTTGGTTTTTTGACTATATTCAAAACTCTTCTAGTTTTATTACTCCATCTATCTAGGTAATGTTTAAATGTGTGGAATTGTAGGTATCGTTGGGCATGAAGCCGTAGCTCAAGAACTTTTTGATGCGTTAACTGTGATGCAGCATAGAGGACAGGATGCGGCAGGCATGATAACGGTAGATGAAAGCATGTTCCATTTGCGTAAAGCAAATGGCTTGGTACGTGATGTTTTCAGAAACAGGCATATGCAAAGGCTGACAGGAAGCCTTGGTATCGCTCACGTCAGATATCCAACTGCAGGTTCTTCTAGTTCTGCTGAAGCGCAACCATTCTATGTAAACTCTCCTTACGGAATTGCACTGGCTCACAATGGTAATTTGACCAATGCCCAAGAATTACAAGAAGAAGTATTGCGACTAGCGAAACGTCATATCAATACGACGTCAGATTCAGAATTGTTGTTGAACATTCTGGCATATGAGCTGCAGCACTCTGAAGGCTTAAAATTAACACCTGAAGAGGTATTCAAAGCGGTTGCCAACACTCATAAAAAGGTGCGTGGTGCTTATGCTGTTGTTGCTGCAATCATTGGCAACGGTGTATTGGCTTTCCGCGATCCTAATGGGATTCGTCCATTGGCAATCGGTAAACGTACCACTGAAAAAGGCGACGAATATATGGTCGCTTCAGAAAGCGTCGCGTTAGATGCTGTAGAGTTTCAATTTATTCGCGATGTCGCGCCTGGGGAAGCTGTTTACATTACCGAAGACGGTGAGTTGTATACTCAGCAATGCGCCGAAAATCCCAAGCACGTACCCTGTATTTTTGAATTTGTTTATTTTGCTCGACCTGATTCCTTTATTGATGGTATTTCAGTTTACGCCTCGCGCGTAAATATGGGGAAAAAACTAGGACAGAAAATTGCTAAACAATGGGCTGAAATGGACATTGACGTGGTTATTCCTATCCCCGAAACGTCCATTGACATTGCTTTGCAAATAGCGCGAGAGCTTGATTTGCCGTATCGACAAGGATTCGTTAAGAATCGCTACATCGGCAGAACTTTTATCATGCCCGGACAGACGCAAAGACGTAAGTCAGTGCGCCGTAAATTAAATGCCATCAAGTCTGAGTTCCAAGGCAAAAATGTATTATTAGTTGACGACTCTATTGTACGTGGTACTACTTCTGGCCAAATTATCGAGATGGCTAGAGAAGCTGGAGCGAAGAAGGTGTATTTTGCCTCCGCGGCACCTGAGATTAGATTCCCAAATGTTTACGGAATAGATATGCCTTCAGCAAATGAGCTTATTGCTTACGGTAGGGAAATCGACGCGATATGTCAGTCAATCAATGCTGATGGTCTGATTTACCAAGAAATCGGCGATTTGAAAGATGCTGTTGGCGAGGAAAATCCGACTATTTCGGAGTTTGAGATGTCAGTATTTAACGGCTCTTACATTACAGCTGATGTCAATCAGAGCTATCTAGAAGAATTAGATAAAGCGCGTAATGATGCCAGTAAGCAAAACAGCGGTGAGGATGAACTCACCAATTTAGACATGCACAATATGTCTAACGAAGCATCAAATTAATTAACACTTATAAGTAAGACGAAAGAGAAACGAGTTAAAAATGGGTAGAAGTTTCGAAGTACGTAAAGTCGCGATGGCAAAAACCGCGGCTGCGAAAACAAAAGTATATTCAAAATACGGTAAAGAGATTTATGTGAGTGCGAAAAATGGTGGCCCTGACCCATCGGCGAACTTATCTCTTAAGCACCTTATCGACAAAGCTAAAAAAGACCAAGTGCCCAGTCACGTTATTGAAAAAGCGATTGATAAAGCGACAGGCGGTGCCGGCGAAGACTTTGTTCCAGCAAGATATGAAGGCTTTGGCCCTGGTAACTGTATGGTCATTGTCGACTGCTTAACCGATAACAACAATAGAACCATTACCGATGTGCGTAACTGCTTCACTAAAACCAATTCAAAAATCGGTGCTCCTGGTGCGGTGGCTCACATGTTTGATCACTACGCGGTGTTCGTTTTCGCAGGCGATGACGATGAAGCAGTATTAGAGCATTTAATGGAAGCGGATGTCGATGTTGCAGATGTTGAATTAGAAGATGGCAAGGTAACTGTGTTCGCGCCTCACACCGAGTTTTTCAAAACTAAGAATGCCCTTGCTGATTTTAATGCAGACATTGAGTTTGATGTTGAGGAGATTAGTTTCGTACCACAAACTAACGTAGACATCGCAGAAGACGATATGCCGATGTTCGACAAGTTTATGGATATGCTCAACGATTGTGATGACGTGCAAAACGTCTATCACAATGCTGTGCTACCTCAGTGATAGCGAGCACATAGACACAACATAAAAAAACCAGCGAAAGCTGGTTTTTTTATGTCTGAGTGGTTGCTGGTTAACCTTCCATTTGTTCCAGTTCTTTACCCTTAGTTTCATGGACAAACTTAAGCACAAAGACGATCGAGACAAACGCACAGAAGGTGTAGAAACCATAAGCTGCCGCCAGTCCGATACCAGCAAGCATGATTGGGAATGTCATGGTAATGGCAAAGTTAGATAGCCATTGCATCAAGCCTGCTACGGCTAAGCCAGAACCGCGAATTTGGTTGGGGAACATTTCACCTAGCATAACCCACATGACCGGTCCCCATGACATGTTGAAGAAGAAGACATAAACATTTGCAGCAATAAGAGCAAAGGTACCCATGTCACCCAAATCTAAATTGCCATTGGCATCGGTTCCTGCAGACGCAAAGGCGAAGACTAAACCCAAAAGAGAAAATGCCATGCCAATTGAACCTAGCATGAGGAATGGCTTTCTGCCCACCTTATCAATCAAATACATGGTGATGACACAGGCCGCAATACTCACCCCACCACTGATAATATTGACCATCAGTGCATCTGATTCAGAGAAACCAACCGCTTGCCAAAGTACCGCGCCGTAATAAAAAACGACGTTAATGCCGACCAATTGTTGGAATGTGGCTAAACCAATACCCACCCAAACGATAGGGCGTACTTTACCACTCATCTTGTCCCATAAGTCGCTTAGTTTAGGTTGGTGGTCACTGGCTAAACTTGCTTCAATGTCACTGCATTGACGTTCGGCCACATCGGAACCATAGAGTTTCGCCAATACTGCTCTTGCTTCGTCACTACGACGAGAAATCACTAGGTAACGAGGGCTTTCTGGAATGAAAAATAATAGAACGAAGAATAATATAGCCGGAATCAATTCCATCCAGAACATCCAGCGCCAGGCTTCGTATCCCATCCAGAAAGATTCCGTCGAAGCGCCCGCTGATGCTGCTAGGGAGAAATTACTAATAAAAGCAACAAATAGACCAGAGATAATGGCGACTTGCTGGATCGTTGCTAATCTGCCTCGAAGTCTGGCTGGTGCGATTTCACTGATGTAAGCTGGTGCTAGCACTGAGGCGGCGCCCACTGCCATACCACCTAACACGCGATAAATAATAAATTCAAAAGATCCAGATGCGATACCCGAACCCCAAGCACTGACGATAAAAAATACTGACGCAGCTAGTAGTAGCGTTTTGCGTCCATATTTATCAGCAAGCCGGCCGGCGAAAAAAGCACCAATAGCACAGCCAAGTAACATGCTCGCTACGTTAAAACCGGTGCCGATATCGTCAGAGTTAAACGCGATGACTAAACCGTCGACAGTACCATTGATTACACCACTGTCGAAACCAAATAAAAAACCGCCAATAGTTGCCACGCAACTGATTAATACAATAAAGAGAATATTTTCGTTATGCTGCTGCACACGGCCTCCTTCACACTTAGTTGAATAAATTTATTATTGTTTTTGCTCATTCGCCGGAGGCTTGGAAAGGCACTATCGACGCTCATTGTGTAATAGATAATCTAACGTAAACGCTAGTGATGCAAGGGTAATTTCTGATTAGATTCGCTTAGGCAGTTACAAAGTAGAAATTTTAAAATTAGTAATGAGGTGCGCGAAAAAAGTAATACTAATTTTGGAAACTGCAGTAGTGACATTACGATGCTAACAATTAACAGCTTTTAAGGTGATTTTGACCGTTGTTATTTTATTTAGGCAGTTGCTTAACTTATTGCACTAGTTGTTTTTGAGAACGTGAAAATTGTAGTAATGCTAAATTGGCATTTTTGAACGCCTGTTGCAGGTCTTTTGAGTCTGGCTGTCCTAACCATTTCTCCAAAGCGTTTTGGGTAATCGAAACTAAATTATCTAATTCGTTTGCAGTAGACTGGGTCATATTTCGCCTCTTTATTGACTTAATTGTTCAATCATATTGCGCTGACTACGCGTTTTCTCTATGAGTGCTTTGCAAGATTCCATGTATGCTGCTTCTAGTTGCGCGTCACCCGGATTACGCAAAGATTGCCAAAGGGCGATATTGCGCTGAGTCAGTAATTCGTTTTCTCTTTTCATCCATTCCAACTTAATAACAACTCTCATCTTAGGTTTTAGCACTGCAATGTTTAAAGGCACAGTACTTATCGCTGAGTTAACAGCAAATTGCGATAAACGAAAAATGAGTATTGTCTACAAATAAGACGGCCTGTTTACCATATTGAGATAATGTGAACTGGTTCACAAAATCAATGTACCTTTATTTAATCAGCCATGATTTAAACCAGAACTGAATGGAAATTAACGAATTTGTTGCGAGAGGATAGGGGGGAATGTTATCCATGTAGCAGAAAAACCGCAGGCTTTTGAGATATTGCTTACAAGCACTGAGTGACGTTTCCTAAATGCCTGTTTAACCAACACTTTATAATGATCACAGTTTTTATGTTAAATGGTTTTGCAGTACCATGAGTTTCCTTGTTGGCTTTCTTTATTTTGTCGCGTTTGTATTTTTGACCACCTGTATATTGAGCGTGTTTTTCATTTTTCGTGAAAAAGAGATTAGGTTCTCTTTGTCGAATATTGAGAAGCGTGTTGTTTATTGTGAAAAAGAAGGTTCTGATTTAAACAAACGTGTGCGCTTGGCATTACAACTATATAAAGGCTTGCACTGAGCCAAGCATCTACAGCATCGTCTCTAATGTTGTCTCGCCGCAGGCAAATTTGTGTAACGCTTCGGTTCTTTCATCTTCGTTGAGTATACCCACAAGAGGCGTTTGGCGGCGCAGTTTGTTCATGCGTGGGGAATCTTCAAGCACGCCTTTTCTAAATTCGGCGTGATCGTCTATGTTTTCGAGTAAACAAAACCAAGTGAGGTAGGTACCGTGACGCATTCGGCCTTCTTGATAAAGGTGCTCAACTCGCTCAATTGATTTATTTACCAGTTCGGGCGAAATAATAAGTTTTTCCACAATAGCTTTATGAATTGCCAGAATTTGCCTGTCGATAAACTTTTCTTTTAGTCCGCTTTTGCGAATATTGTATGGCTTATTGGTGGTGTTGCGACGACGCATTGTGTTAAAACTTCAACTTTTCATGCTGTTTATATATACAGTCTTTAGTGGTGTTTGTAAATCTAAATAGGCGTTTTTACTACAGTGTTTATGGTGCAGGTAAGCCTCCTAAGCTCTCTTTGCCAGCGGGCGTAATACAGTTTCAAGTCCATTTCGTTTTACTTCATATAAAAGCGCCAACTGTTGCCCTAATTTAGACTCTGGAAAACCCTTCGATTTAAACCAAACAAGATAAGGCTCGGGAAGGTCTAATAATATTCTGCCTTGGTATTTGCCAAATGGCATGACTGTATTGATAGCTTCGAGTAACTGTGATTTATCTTCAAGGCTAAATGACATGATTCACTCCGACTCTTTTTGCTGAGCTTGCCACAAATCGAAATAAGCTCCGCCTTTTTCTATAAGTTGCGCATGATTCCCTTGTTCAACTAGATGTCCTTTGTGCATTACTAAAATTAGATCTGAATCCACGATGGTGCTGAGTCGATGGGCAATGACGATACTTGTGTGACCGTGGGCAATTTCATTAAATGCATCTAAAATAGCTTTCTCCGAATGGCTATCTAAAGATGAGGTCGCTTCGTCAAACAATAGGATAGGGGGGCGTTTTAGAATCGTGCGAGCTATTGCCACGCGTTGCTTTTCTCCGCCGGACAGTTTGAGCCCTCTTTCTCCTACTTCAGTGTCCCAGTTGTCTGGTAATTGCTCAATGAAATCGCCTAAGTGCGCCAGTTTAATCGCTTCACGAACCTCATCATCAGACGCCTCAGGTCTGCCGTAGCGCACATTTTCTAAAATACTGTCGTTAAACAATACGGTATCTTGTGGAACCATGGCAATGGCTTTGCGCAAAGACAGCTGGGTGACGTCTTGAATATTTTGCCCATCAATCAAAATTTGCCCAGATACCGTATCGTAGAATCTAAATAGCAGTTTTACGATGGTCGACTTACCGCTACCGCTTGCACCGACGATTGCGACTTTATTTCCTGCTGCGACTTCAAACGATACGTTATTTAAAATTTGCCGTTGTTCGTTGTAGTGAAAATTGACATTGTTAAAAGTGATCTTGCCCATTTCTACTGTCAATGGGGCGGCGCCGGGCTTATCGACAATCTTGGGTTTGCGTTTAAGCAACGAGAACATGTTTTCTATGTTCGCTAGTGAGCCTCGAATTTCTCGATAGACGAAACCTAGAAAATTTAGCGGCATAAATATTTGCATCGTTATCGCGTTTATCAACACAAAATCACCAATGGTCATTGTACCTGCTTGCACGTAGCTGGCTGCTAGTAACATCATGCTGGTCATTGACGCTGCAATAATAAATGCCTGGCCGCCATTGAGAGCAAAAAGAGAGAGTCTATTTCTGCGCCGGGCTTGTTCCCATTTCGCCAGATCAACATCGTAACGATCTGCTTCGAAAGCTTCATTATTGAAATACTTTACGGTTTCATAGTTAAGCAAACTGTCGATAGCACGAGAACTAGTGGTTGAGTCGGCAGTGTTCATCTCACGTACAAATTTGGTTCGCCAATCGGTTGCTTTCATTGAATAAGTCGCATAAACGAAGACCGAAACTAAGATGATGACGGAAAAGCCAATACCGTACTGAAAAAACAGAACTGTTGCGACAGCCAATATTTCAAACAGGGTAGGCACAATGTTAAACACCATAAAACGCATCAGAAAACCAATCCCATTGGTACCCCGTTCGATGTCCCGCGACAGACCACCTGTTTGTCGATTTAAATGAAAATCTAAATCCAAGGCATGCAGGTGTTTAAATACTTTAAGGCCAACCCGTCGCATTGCTCGCTCAGTCACACGGCCGAATAACAAATCCCTTATTTCACCAAACAAAACAGTAGATAACCGCAATACACCATAAGCGACTATTAGAAAAACCGGTGCAATCCAAAGTCCAGCGGTAGGGTCTTCTGCGTTTAGACCATCTACGATGTGTTTCAAGATAAATGGCATACCGATGGTAGCTAACTTAGCCGCAACCAAGAACAGCAACGCGCCGATGACGCGTCCTTTAAACTCTAGCAAATAAGGCCATAAGTCCAACAATACGCGCCATTGCACGGGTTGATCTGGGTTACTGGGAAACCGATTACTTCGCATGGAAATGATAGAAATAGTGAAAACTGTGAAGCACGTAACCTTAACATTACACAGTGTTTTTATCATTAAAAAAGGACGCATTTGCGTCCTTTGTGTCGTTTAAGCTTTGTTTCGCTTTATGAAGTAGGGCGCACCAATCTTAAAAATACCGATGACTCTCTGGGTTTCAATGAATTACTACTATTGAAAAAAGCAACTACCCAAATGTCTCCAAGGCTTCGAAGCGATGGTGTGGACGTCCAATAATCATCAGATGGCGTCGCTGGAAAAATAGTTTCGTTAATCGATGGGCGTACGCAACTGCGCTCCGTGATCGATGTTAACTCTTTTACGTTGGGCACTCTCCAAGCTGAAGAATTGGCGTACTCATACCCGTAGGCCGTTTCTAATGCCTCTTCCCAAGTAAACTGCGTTGCTTCACCTGTGCAGGTTAAATTTGTTGTATCGTAAGTCTGTCCCACGCTGCAGGTCATCCAAGTTAACCCAGTAGTTAAATCGGTAATGGTACCGTCAAGGTTGTCGGTAAAGTTGCTTGTTGGCGTGGTGCTGGGCACAGTGGTTAAACAGGTTTGAGCTTGCGCTGAAACCCCGGCAAGGCATAAAAGAGTGAATAGTAATTTTTTCATTGTATTATCTTCCTGCTCTGACTAGACGAACAAAGGATGGAGTGGATTTGCTTAGGAAATTGTCATTACCCGTAGTGAAATCGATTGCCCACGCACTAACAGCGACTTCATCTTGTGCACCATCTACGTTTGGCGCGCTGGTCCAATACCAAGTAGATATTTGACTATTACTTACCGCATTGGGGAAATAATCGACGTCCACAAACACGCCAGAAGCAGTACCATAATTTGCAATAGATTGTAGCTCTAAATGGGTAGGTAAACGCCAATCAAAAAAGCCACACATACCCTCAGCATTAACCGCAGCAACGAATGCTTCGGTATTGCAGTTGGTGATACTACAAGTTGCATCTGCACTCGACTGAGTGCCATCACTACCACCATTGGTCGCGGTATCAGTACTGTACCAGGTGTAGTTAAAATCTTTATCGTGCAACCCACTGTCATCTGTCTTCACTTCCCAAACAAAACCAGTAATGTTGTCTCGAATGCACGACCAATCGGTACTTTCATCGCCAATTTCATCACCAAGCTCATCGAGTTTGGTGAAGTCGAAACCGCCTAATCCATTCCCTGCTTTTTCGATTTCGATGTTACTGCTAATTCTGTCCCTGCCATGGTCGCCATCTTGTCCCGGAAATTCGTTAACGGGAATGTTAAACCCGGTGGTTTCAGAAATACTGGCGAGCATACCGGTATCATTCAGAGAAGTGACCGTTGCCGGGATAACAGTGACAGTGACAGTTTCACTGACGGAGTTATTGAATTGGTCAGTTGCATCTAATTGTAAAACAATTTCTGTGCTGCTTGAGACCTCAGGCGCTACAGCATACGTCTCTGCCGCAGTGGCATCGTTGATGGTCATCGTGGTGGAGCTTAAGTTGCGCCATTGGATGGTAAAAGGTTGCGCATTTTGTGAGATTGATTCTACTTCACCATTTAAGAGCAAGTATTCCCCTTCCACAATGGTGATATCGTCGCCAGCGTCTACCTCCGGTAATGCGTCGTCTGCGCGTAAAACGGTAATGTCGACAGACGTTGTGGTTGTTGCATCTTCATTGTCGGTCACGGTTAGACTGAATGTCAGAGTCTCTTGTTCATCGATAATGGGGGTTTTGAACTCTAAAGCCGACGAGGTTAGTGTGGATTCTAGAGTAGCGGTAGTGCCTGCTGTCTGCTCCCACAAGTAAGATGAAATAGGCGCTGTACTGTCGATAGGATCGAAATCGGTACTCGTTGAACCATCGAGGGTCACGGTTTCATCGCCTTGGAAAGTATTGGTGGGAAAACGACTGTCTTGTTCAACGACAATGGCAGCAACAGGCAGCTCATTGACGGGCTCCATGGTTACCAATATTGAATCTGATGCACTGCTACCATTTGCACTAGAAGCCGACAGAGTAAAGGTGACTGTCTGCGATGAGGTGCGTACCTCTGGCGCGATGAAACTTGCATCTGCTTTGCTAGTGTCGCTATGGGTAATCGATATAGTGCTGTCACTGCTGGTCCAGCTGAAAGTATAGCCTGAATCGCCTCTTGCTCTGCCCGTTAATGAAACAGAGTCTCCTTCGTTAACTGTGATGTCACTTCCTGCATCTACGGTAATTCCGGTACTGCTGTTGTCGTCGCCGCCACCTCCACCGCATGCGGTTAGACCTGCAATCACAATCAATGACAAAAACCTAGATAGTGGTTTCATTGTTAATAGTTCCTTATTTTTGACGCACGCACATTGATAAATCAATAGGCACGTAGACCCAAAAAGGTCAAAAATCTGACTTAAAAATACTTACCGAAAGTAGCTAAGCAGGAACTAGGCCATTTAGAAATTATTGAAGGGATATTTACATTTCGGATAATTGAGCGCGAACTTTGTCATAGCGCTCTTTTTGTTCTGCATCTAAGTCTGCAGAATCGATAATTTTAGTACAGCGTGCAATTACGGTTTTTGCACTGTCTTCTAGGCCGCTCTCAAGTGCTCGACGTGACATGGTTTGCAACAGGTTAAGCGCAATAGAGGGATTTTTAGGCATAATTGTAAATGCCTGATGAAACGCCTTAAATGCCGAGTCTGTATCTCCGCGTTGGTAAAAGCGTACCGCGCTGTTGTTGAGCTCTTTTGGCGTTTGTTTGATATCAATACGCTGCTGCTTCTCTTTACTAACGTATTCTGAGAAAAGCTCTGACTCACTTGAATCTTTTCTTACTCTACGCTCAATTTCTTCCATGATGCGTTGGCTTTGGTCATGCAACCCTACTTCGTGATAAGCCTTGGCACGGTCCATCAAATCTGTAGTGCTAAGTGCAGACCAATCATCGTTTTGCAGAGTTGTTAGCAGCTTTTTGGCTTTGTCTTTTTCGTCGTGCAGTTGAAATAGCCTTGCTTGAGCGACATCGAGTTGTTCTTGAACATCGCGTTTGTCCGCTGTTTCTTCAAATTGCTTTAAATAGCTTTCAGCTTGCTGAGCAAGTACCTTAGTTTCATCTTCTTCTGTTGTCATTGCAGAGTCGATACCAGCACGAGCGACATCTAGATAAATCTCGGGTTGATCGTGTATGGAGTCTTTGGCGGCCTTAACTATTTTTTTTGATGCCTCAAATTGAGTTTTGTAATCGTTAGTAATCCGCGACAAGTCTACAGTCTTTTTGTGGCGTCTAATGTTCCTGGGAGACACTTCTGCGGCAACAACAGAACTCTCCAGAGCCGTGTCATAGTCTTTTTGTTTAATTTGTAAATCCGCCAACATGTCGTAAGCCATCAGTTGTGATTCTGGCTTAAAGGCCAGTCTGAGAATCATTTTTTCGGCTTGGTCGTCTTCATCTAATTTGATCAACGCCTTAATCAAACCGCTTTGCGCCCAGGCAAATTCCTGCACGTTTAGCACTGCGATGTAAAACTCTTTGGCTTCTCTATATTTCTCTTGATCGTAGAGAATTTCGCCTTTTACCTTTAACGCCTGAGGAAAAAACTGAATTTTACTGGAATCGGTCAGGAACTCGTTAACTGTATCTAGCGCTTTGTCGTAGTTACCAATCTCGATGTAACGGTAAATTTTGCGCAGCGCGCGTTTTCGAGTTAGCACCTTATGCAACCGCTTGGATAAGTCGCCTATGGTGAATGGCTTGGCGAGAAAGTCATCTGGCTGCAACTCTACAATGCTGTGAATCAGTTCAAGGCTTGTATCTGCGCTGATGAAGATAAATGCAGTAGCGGGTGAAATTTCATTGTTGGCTACCATCTCATCATAAAAAAAGTAGCCATCAGTGTCTTTTTTTATGTCATAGGAGCAAAAAATTAAGTCATAACTTCTTGCGTGAATAGCTTCTTTGGCTTGGCTGACTTTTCCAACATAAGCAACATCCTGGAAGCCTAGGTCTTCCAAAGGAAATTTTAAATATCCATGCGCTAGTACAGGGTCGTCTACCACCAAGACTTTGCATGATTGCGCTAATGTTTTATCTAACACTCAATACTTCAAAAAATTATTCAACCAACCCAAATCTGTATCGACATCATGTCGACGATAATAAGGGTTTTATCACGAAAATAGACAAAAGCAATATTAGATTTTAGTGGAAGTTGTGACTTGTGATACCCAGACAAAATTTTCCAGCCGTTTAATCTAATTGCAGGGTTAAATATCGACCCTTAATTACAGCTTTACCATATTTACCTGTTAAATGGTTTTATCTTTAAGCCTTCTTAAGTTTGTTGGCGAATATCACGCAGATGGCTTTGGTAAACTGGCTATCGCAGAGCAGAACAACAAATTATTTATTGAGTTTCCGGCCTATCGCCTTGGCCTAAAACACCATTAAGGTCGACGATTGGAGACGTTTGCAATCGAGGAATTTCCTAGGTTTATGGTCCCCACATTTCAAGTCTTTCTTGATGTAGGTGAGGGTGCTCAATCGCCTTCACTAACCATCGGGTTGCGCGCTGAGCCTGTGGTATTCACGAAAGTTATGTAAATTATATTCACATTTTCTTCACAAACGAGGTTAAGTAGCTTGCACACCTGCAAAATATTCGTCTAGACTGATCTTACCAGTGTAAAAAATGAGCGAGCGAAAATGAGATTTGCCAAGTTGTTGCTCTTGTGTGTGTGTATTTCATTTACAGCAAAGGCTGAGATGAAGTTAGCTGCACCTTTCTTTCCACCTTATGCCTATTTTGATATTGATGGCAACCTGTCGGGAATTTGGATTAAGCAGTTAGAGCCACTGTTACAAGAAGCGGAGATAGAGTTTAAAGCGATTAATACGCCGATTAAACGTTTTTACTCTTCAATCGCAACTGGCAAAGTGGAACTAGCGGCACTGCCCAAAGGTATGCCTGGAATGGAGAATGTTCTACTTAGTGAAAAGCCGTTTGCTCATTTCGATTTACGTGTTTTCTGGCTGTTTGACAAACCCGAGATATCTACCCTTGCTCACTTAGCGGGTCAAAGAGTGGTATTAATCAAAGGCTATAGTTATGGTGGATACCTGCAGCAAAGCCTCGATGAGGCGCAAAGAGGACAATTTGTTGTAGTTGAAAATCAACTAGAGGCGATTAAATTGCTGCTGGCTGACAAAGCCGACTACGTTCTCGGATACTGGGCTATGATGGACTATCTACAAAAGAACTTTCCTGATACCCAGCTAAATAATCACAAGGTTTCCGAAATTCCTATTTTTTTGGCTATTCACAACCGCACACCAAATGCCAACGCCATTATGCAAAGATTTGAGACTGCTTATGGTGGCATGAGCAAATAAAAATAGGGAAAAGGGCAGTATTACGCAGTTTGTTGCTGCTCAACATCCTTCTGTGATTGGTAACTCAATCCGTAGCCGAATGGAAATAACACCTGATAATCCTTATCCCCAACATTGACAGTAGGTCTGCTTTGTTTTGGCCAAGAGCAGGCGAGTCTTCCGGTAAAGTCTGCGTCGCCAAATAGCACATCTGCAATCCCTGCTCCTTCACTGCCAGGCAACCAAGAAGCGACAAAAGCTTTTGACTTGGAAAGAGCATCTTGAATCAGTAAAGGGCGTCCTGAGACTAATAGCGTAACGATAGGAATGCCTTTTTTGTGGAGGTTGTTGATTAACGCGATATCTTCAGGGTAAAGGTCACCCAATTCCAAACTACTACCTTTGGGTTTAATTACATTTAATTGGCCGTTAACCATGCTGCCAGCTTTGACGATATTGTCATTTCCCTCGCGAATGTCTCCCATTCCCTCCGCATAGGGCTTTTCTCCAATGACGACTATGGCTACATCGCAATCTTCTGCTGCGACATCTTGTCCTAACATATCGCTTGCTAATGTTGCAGTTTCACAGAGTGCTTGAATACCTTCAAATATTGAGGTGCCTTTAATAGTGTCATTGCCTGACACACCTTGCCAAGTGATCGTAAAACCACCACATTGGTGTCCTAAGTTGTGAGCGTTCTTACCCGCGACATAAACTCTAGCATCTTTGCGAAGTGGTAATATGTCTTGGTTTTTGAGCAGTACCTGCGATTTACGCACGGCTTCACGCGCAATAGCGCGGTGCTCATCAGAACCGAAGGAACTGTGATTAGACCATATACGTCGTTTGGGATTGGGTTTATCAAAAAGACCATAAGCCATTTTTACATAGAGTATTCGCGACACCGCATCATTGATGCGCGACATGGATACGCTTCCCATTTCCACGTGATTAATAAGGTGTTCGATAAACGCTTGCCAATTTTCTGGCAACATAAACATATCTATACCGGCGTTCACACCTTGTTCGACGGCGCGATAAAAGTCGTCAGATAAGTAGTCGATGCCCTGCATGTCCGATACCACAAATCCAGGAAAGCCGAGTTGACCTTTCAAAACATCCGTCAACAAAAAGCGGTTAGCGTGACATTTTGTACCGTTGAAGCTGCTGAATGAGCACATCACAGTAAGCACCCCGGCTTCAATGGCATGTTCATAGGGTGCTCCGTGTATACGCATTAACTCTGCATAAGGTAAGCGCGTATCGCCTTGGTCGATACCCTGATGGGTGCCGCCATCACCGATCCAATGCTTCACGCAAGCGATGACACTGTCAATATCTAAGTCGTTTTGCAATGCATTGACTAAGAGTGGGGCGTATTCAGAAACTACTTCAGGTGTCTCTGAAAAACTTTCGTAAGTTCTTCCCCAATGCTTGTCTCTTGCTACTGATAGATTAGGACCAAAAACCCAATCTACACCTGTTGCCAACACTTCTCTGCGGGTTATCTCTGCCGTCTTGCTGATCAGCGCAGCGTCGCCTGTTGCTCCTAGTCCAATGTTGTGAGGGAATACTGTTGCTCCATAGACATTATTGTTGCCGTGGATTGCATCTAAGCCGTACATGATTGGAATATGCTTATGCGCTCGTGGGTATTTGAACCCCGCTTGCCAGTAGCTATCTACCATATCCACCCAAGCCTGTGGGTGGTTATTCTCCGGACTTGAACCAGCACTACTAAGAATCGACCCAAGGTTATATTTCGCTGCCTGTTCAGGAGTGCACGTCATTCTCTCTGCTTGCGTCATCTGACCCACTTTTTCAGGCAGGCTCATCTGTTTCAGCAGTTCCTGAACCTAATCTAAGAGATTGTCGTTAGTCAGAGTGGGTTGAGTCATCGTTTTCTTTGTAATTAAGGCGTCTTTATGAGTTCAAATTCGTTCCAAAGTTCAGGATTAGAGCTGCTACCTATTCCAATGCTGAAAATACCTGGCTCACAGAGATAGGTTCCGTCGGCTATATAAAAGCCCAGATGTCGCTTATCAATGTTGAACGTAACGGTTTGAGTTTGCCCGGGGCCGATACTAACCCTTTGAAATCCTTTGAGTTCTTTAGGGGGGCGAGTCAGGGACGCTACTCTATCATGGATATACAATTGCACAACCTCTACGCCTGTGCGGTTCGAAGTATTATGTACATCGACACTGACGACGAGTGTTCCGTCTACATCAATTTGCTTAGTTGAGAGCTGCAGATTCTGATAACTAAACTGACTGTAAGACAGACCGAAACCAAACTGAAACTGCGGTGTAAAATGCACATCTAAATGGTTAGAGGCCATGCCTAACGATGTTTGTGCAGCTCGTACTGGAATATCATCAATGTGCACGAAATTGTGTTCATTAACAGGCTTACCAGACAGTTTTTGGGAATAATAAATGGGGATTTGTCCAACTTTGCGAGGAAAGGTAACTGGCAGTTTGCCACTTGGGTTAGCGTCGCCGAACAATAAGTCTGCAACCGCCGGACCGCCCATACTACCGGGATGCCACGCGTACAAAACAGCGTCAACATTATTTAACACGGGTTCTAATGTCAGTGGTCTTCCGGCCAATATCACCAAAACAAGCTGGGTATCAGTTTGTCTAAGCTGCTCGATGAGCTGTTCCTGGCATCCGGGCAAACCTAGTTCAGCTCTACAATGTGCCTCACCCGACAATATTGCTTCCTCGCCTAACACCAAAATAGCAACGTCTGCGTTACTGACCGATTCTGTTAGCGCATCCATGTTTTGAACTTCATGACTGCGGCTGGTGTTCATTGCTCGATGAAATTCGACTTGAGTCTGCTCAGAAACACTGGATTGAACTGCAGATAAAATCGATTGGCTGTGTCGCTCTTCACCGTCAAAAATCCAGGTGCCCAGCTGCTCGTAACCGTCATCCGCAAGAGGTCCGATAACTGCAATTTTGCTTAGATTTTTGTTTAGAGGTAAGACATCGTCTCTGTTTTGCAATAGGACACAACTTTCTACAGCAGCTTGTTTGGCGGCTTGTAAATGCGCTTCGGGCAATTGCTCAAAAATTCCTGGACATTCCAGCGTGGGTTGATCGAATAAACCCAACTGAAACTTCGTCGTTAAAATACGTTCGACCATTTGATTGAGTCGGGTATCGTCTTCGTCGTGCTCTTGTAGCAATTCTGATAAATGGTCTCGGTAGCCAGTACTGACCATTTCCATATCAATACCAGCGTCAAATGCTTTCCAAGCTGCGCCTTTCAGGTTTTCAGTTAAACCGTGAATAGTTAGTTGAGAAATAGATTCCCAATCACTGACAACAAACCCCTCGAATTGCCAATCTTTACGCAATACTTGGTCAAACAGCCATTTGTTGCCGCTGGCTGGGACGCCATCGATATCGCTAAAGGACGACATAAAAGTGGCGACCTTATTCTCGCTTGCTGCCTTGAACGGCACCATGTGCACATTGCGTAATTCATTAGGCGGAATATTGGTAGCGCAATAATCTTTGCCACTCTCTGCTGCCCCATAACCTACGAAATGTTTAGCACATGCGGCAATGCTCTCGCCGTATAGATAGTCGCCTTGGAAACCTTTCACCATGGCTGAACCGAGCTCAGCGCATAAGTACGGATCTTCACCTAAACTCTCGGCAATACGACCCCAACGCGGGTCTCGGCTAATATCAATCATGGGGGCGAAGGTCCAATTCACGCCTGCCATTGACGCTTCTTTTGCAGCTACTTTTGCGCCTTGCTCAATAATCTCAGGGTTCCATGATGCGGCTTGTCCCAACGGGATGGGAAAAATCGTCTTAAAGCCATGAATAACGTCTCGTCCCACTAACAGAGGTATGCCTAATCTGCTTTCCTCAATGGCGATGCGCTGCAATTCGTTAATGGTTTCTTTGTGTACTTCATTTATGACTGAGCCAACCTGACCGGATTGGATGGCATGACGTATATGATCCGGAACATAACCTTCGGCTCCAGAAACTTGGCACAATTGGCCTATTTTCTCTTCCTGCGTCATCTGCGAGAGCAGTTGTTGCACTCTTGATCGCACGTCTTCTTTTGATGTCGCAATTTCTTTCTGCGTTTTTCTGTTCAAGATAGTTAGAACTTATAAGTCTCTTTTTTAGTTCGGTAACCATGACGTAATCTATGTCAACTTGCCACGTAAACGAGCTAAAACGGACTCGATGCAAGGTAATAAGGACGCTATTAATACAACTCTTTCGCTCAAGTTTAGCGCAGGGAAAACCATTTGGTCGTAGCATCAATACCCTCTGACCGAATTTGGCTTGTAGACCAACTGTGACCAGTTAATGTAGGCTCATTAACATTTCGTTTACTTGCACATAAGCACTAGCCCAACAAGTCAGGATATAAGAATGAGTGACGACGTCCACTATAAAACCGCGCCCGAAGACCGTGTTCCCCATAAAAACAAGGTAATTTACGGCCTTGGCGCCATGGTGAACAATACATTAGCCGACGCCATAGGCCGAATGGCAATTGTATTGAATTTAGGATTAGGCATGAGCCCCGCCTTAGTGGGGCTGCTGAGTTCTTTACCAAGAATAATGGATGCTTTGACTGATCCATTGATGGGCTACATCTCCGATAACACGCGCTCAAAGTGGGGACGACGCAGACCTTACATTTTTGTCGGCGCCATTGCGGTGGGACTTGTCTTTATGGCCTTGTGGCAGTTTCCTGAAGGCAAATCGGAAAACTTCTATTTTTGGTTTTTCCTCATTGGGTCGCTGATTTTCTTCCTGGCCTATCCCGTATTTGCCACGCCTTGGGTTGCGCTGGGTTATGAGTTGACCCCCGACTACCACGAACGAACCCGGCTTATGGCAGTACAGAGTTTTATGGGATATATCGTGTACTTAATCTCGCCTTGGTTCCTATGGTTCATGCAAAACGAAAGCATGTGGGACAGTATGATTGAAGGCGCAGGGGTACTTGCCATAATAATTGGCGTTTTTGCAATTGCTGTAGGTGTGTTGCCTGCATTGCTTTTAAAAGAGCGAATAGTTATGCCGCTAGGTCTGTCTCCTGAAGAATCAAAACAAATGGGGGTTAAAGACTTCTTCCGAGGCTTAATCGCGACGATCAAGTTCAAGCCTTTCTTGTGTCTATGTGGCGCGACCTTCTTGGTATTTAACGGATTTATGATGGTTGCGTCTTTACAAGCTTACGTGCTGATTTATTACGTATTTGGCGGTGACCAAGCCGCAGGTGCAACATATGTTGGCTATACGGGAACCGCTGCCGCAGCGGCGACGTTATTCGTTATTCCTTTCGTCAGTTTCTTGGCCACAAAAATCGGTAAGCGTAAAGCCTTCTTTATCGCCATCGCTATTTCGGCAGTCGGCTATGCGTCAAAATGGGTACTCTACATTCCAGAATATCCTTTACTGACTCTTATTCCAGCTGTGCTTTCTGCCTTTGGCCTAGGCCCACTTTGGGCGTTAATGGGCTCTATGATTGCCGATGTATGTGACATGGACGAATTGGAAACAGGCGAGCGCCGTGAAGGTATGTTTGGTTCTATTTTCTGGTGGGTGGTTAAGCTTGGCCAAGCTGCTGCATTTGCTATTGGCGGTTTCTTGTTAGTGGGTACCGGGTTTGACGTAGCGCTTGAGAGCAACCAAACCGCAGACACATTAATGATGATGCGATTCTACGATGCCGCTGTGCCAACGGTGTGTTCCTTGTTGGCGATTTGGCTTGTTGCACTGTTTCCGATTACTGAGCAAAAGGCTCATGAAATTCGCGAAGCACTAGAAGCAAAACGCGGTAAAGCGGGTGCGCAAGATGCTAGCCCTGAACAAGCTTAGAACACTTACAATCAGTTTATTTTTACTATTAGGTGGTATTAGAATGGTAAACGCTGAATATCAGCAAAACACAACAGACTTACTTGATGGCAAGGTAAAAGCCATCGCTTATTCGGGTTTTAGAGAGGGGCAGCATCCAGATAGAGGTGAGGGGGCTGTTAACCCTAGCGAAGCGGAAATATTAGAAGATTTACGCATATTGATTGCGCATGACTTTAATCTTATCCGTTTGTACGACTCAGGCGAGAACAGCGCAATGACGCTTGCGCTCATTGAAAAACACAAGCTACCCATTACTGTGTTACTCGGAATGTGGCTGGATGCTGAAATCAGCAATCACGAAGGCTGTCCTTGGCTGCATGAGCCCATTCCAGCGGATGAGCTAAGTACAAACAAAATTAAAAATGCGCAGGAAGTGGCTCGCGGAATTGAATTGGCCAATCGTTATAAAGATATTGTCGTTGCGATCAACGTGGGCAATGAAGCGTTAGTCGATTGGAATGACCACATGGTAACGTTAACGGCGATGGTCAGCTATGTACGTCAAGTCAAAGCTGCGGTAGGCCAGCCCGTGACGACTGCAGACAACTACGAATGGTGGATACAAGATGGTGCGCCTCTAGCTGCAGAAGTTGACTTCTTAGGGGTACACACCTATCCAGTATGGGAAAATAAACCCATCGAAGAGGGGCTGTCTTACACCATTGAGAATATTGAAAGGGTACAACAAGCATTACCGGGCAAACCGATCATGATTTTAGAAGGTGGCTGGGCGACCACATCTACTGAATTTAGCGGTCAGTCCAATGAAGCCAATCAAACTCGCTATTTTGATGAAATCTATGACTGGGCAGAAAAAACCAACACAACGTTTTTCTTTTTTGAAGCGTTTGATGAACCTTGGAAAGGCGACCCGAGCAACGCCCAAGGCGCAGAAAAACACTGGGGCATTTTCTTTGTAGATCGCAGCCCTAAACAGGTGATGCAAGGTTATCAGGTTAAGAAGGCGGGTTAGTATCGAACTAACTTATTAAATACAAAACCTGTTAACAGCAAGATTACCTATTCAATTTATTCAGCAGAGTAGCTCGTAACATTCGAGCACTCTGCTCATCCAACTTATTCAATATACCACGAGCATTCTCGGGAATATGTGCTTGTTCCTGTGGGTTAAATACGTACTTCTCGAACTGCTTTTGCCACAGCAATCGCTGTGATTCTGGCAAGTCTCTAATCGCCAGAATAGCATGTTGCATCGCATCCATAGGGGTGCCGGCATGATGGCCAATTTGTCGCCACCAATAGTTAACTAAAACGTTAAAGGCACTTTTACCTTCAACGTGATGCCACCACATGCTGGGTATGAAAATAGCGTCACCTGGTTCTAATTTCGCAATGAGAGCATGTTCGAGTGCTGTTTTAAACTTAGGGAAGGCCTCAAAGTCTGGTGCATGAAAATCCACTAGGCTCGCGGGTTGACCCGCAGGTGTGAAGTCGATAGGGCCAATATAAAGGTTTTCCATTTGTTCCGGTGGAAACAGGATGAACTCGCGCTTGCCGGCAACGTTACATGCTACGTTATCTGTTACGTCATAGTGGGCGGCGATCCTGGAGTGGTTACCTATCCAAATACTCACGATTGGTTTGTCGGAAAGTGGGGTGAGTTCATATTGCTCGCGAAACCCGGGCATAATGGCATTAATTGCCGTGGAGCCTAAATATTTAGATTCAGACTGGTTTGAACTCTCTAATGCCAATAGTTCATCTAACAGCTGAGTAAACAACTGTGGTCTGGCGTTAAAATTAAATCCATCTAAAGCGTTATTGTAAAAGTAACGACCTTTTACCTCAGGAGGAGCACTAAACACTCTCACCTTTTTGCCGTTTTCAAATGATTTGAAGTAGCTTACCAAAGATTCATTAGACGTCCTTGCAGCTATACAGGCAGGCCAGGATGCAATTAGGCCTCGCAATACGACAGGCTCGTTACTTGTCAGCAAAGAATCCGTTAGGTCAGCTTCTGTCGCGCCAGAAATCTCACGAGGTTGTTGTCTAATATTCAACATTAATCGGCTTAACTAAGACCCATTACTTGGTTTTTCCGGCGTATTAACGCAGGCATGTTCGCAAGAGATGCCATTTGCATGTACATGTGTTGCAAATAGCCTTTTTGATGGAGTTGTGCCACCACCTCTGCATCTAGCGCTTGTACTTTCTCTTCGTGCAGGGTGTAAAGGCTATTTAATTCATGCTCACTGCCATCATCAAGCGTAACTTTGATGTTCACGGACTCAATCAGCTCAAGTTCTAGCATAGTGTCGATAAAGACGTCCGTCATCTGGTGTCCTTCGTGAATGTGTCCGAGTATATTGCTAACGCTTTGCAAATATTCACTTTGACCACCTTGTGGTAGGAACACCAATTCACCGCGTTCTGTATTGATTCTTGGGCTATCCATATCAATGTGCACTACCGCTTCTTGCTCAACAACACCCTGGTTATCTACGTCTTTGAAACCAATTAAAAAGGGACGGCGTTGCACAGAGAGTGGAATGTAGCTGGCATGCCAACCCTGGTCATCTAAGTACAGGTTTTCGCTTTCGGCAAAACCAAACAGGGCAATTGCTTCAAATTTTGCAGTTTCGGTATTCTTTCTAAAAAATATAGGGTATTGGTTTTGTACATCCCTGAACTCATTGATAAATGTGGTCGCATAGCTGCCCGTATCGCCAAGATCTGGATGCTGGTCAGTGATGATTCTAACGTCCTTGTGAGTCACATTATCGAGCATTTGGTGATTTGCCATATGAAAGCCTTGTTCCTATTTTTGTTATATTTTCGGTAATCCGAATTCTTGTATCTTGTTTAACAGCTCGCGGTTAGAAGGTAAACCACGAATCAATTTTTCTGTGAGTTTTTTATTTTGTTCAAATTGCTGCTGTGCCAGCTGAGCATTGAGAGACCGTCGTTGGGTTGCAGCGAAGTCTGTTTTGAAGTCCATGCCATAAAGGACGTACTGATAGCTTGCTGAAGGAAACACTTCGTCGGTTTGTGTGAAGTCTTGATGCCAAGGGCTGTGATGTTGCCACAATTGCAAGAGTTCAGTAAGCGAATCTGGAATGGTTTCGGCTTTACAGTTATCTATCCAATACTGAGTATCTGTGCGTTTGGTCAATATGTAGTGAAGCTTCAAAAAGTCGATGATTCTATCCCAACGATATTGGAATTTTTCATTGAAGCGTTTGGCTACTATATCCATGACCTGCCTAGTAGCAGGCATTTGCTCGCTTATCATGGCCGCTGATAATTCAACTAACACAAGAGCAGAGGCTTCAAGCGGCTCTAAAAAGCCAGCGGCGAGCCCAACGGCAACACAGTTCTTGTGCCAAAACACCTCTCGATGACCTGGTTCAATCGGTATCTTCCTTGGGGTTAAGTCATCAGTTTTAGCACCCAAATAAGGGCGAATATAATCCAGTAGTTCTTGATGAGCTTGGTCTTCGGAGATATGTGCGCTTGAGAATACATGACCTACACCTCGTCTTGAAGGAAGTCCAATATCCCATATCCAACCTGCCGATTGCGCCGTTGATATGGTGTGTGATGCAATGGCATTGTCTTCAGTGTAAGGCACGTGTACGGCTAATGCCGTATCGTTAAAAAGTACGTGTTTAGTGCTTACAAAAGGAATTTGGTAATGCTTGCCCAGTAACAAAGAGTTAAACCCAGTGCAGTCAACGAACAAGTCGCCTTTTATCTGTCCAGATTTCTTAGTTTCCAATGATTCAATATCACCGTTGTCGGCACTGTTAATTCCGGTAACGTGATCCAAAATGTGCTTAACGCCCAACTTTTCGGTGCAATGTTTGGTCAAAAACTGAGTAAATTTACCTGCATCCAAATGGTATGCATAATTAGCTACGTGTGCGTATTCAGGCGTGGTGTTTTGCTTTGGCGCAAGCCCATGTTCGCACAAATACCCTTGAAAACTGACGGCATCGGCGAAGGGCAGGTGAGAAAGGTGATCTTGCCAGAAGGACACAAGGTTAATTTGATCGTAGCCTTGAGGTAACACGAGCGGGTGATAGTAGGCATCGTCATCCTCGCCGGTCACCCATTTGGCGAATTTGGCGCCTTGTTTAAAGGATGCATCACACTCGCGTATAAATTCCGATTCACTGATCCCCATTTTACGCAGCGTTCCGCGCATTGTTGGCCAAGTGCCTTCACCTACACCCACAATATTGACATCTGGCGACTCAACCAAACAAATCTCAATACCATGATGATCGTTGGCAAAATGTTCAGCAGCTAGTACACCCGCAGTTAACCAACCAGCGGAACCGCCACCTACAATAACGACTTTTTTAACTGGATTTTGCATGCACACTTATGAAGTTGTTTATAGTTTTATTTTTACGCTCTACAAGCGTAGAAGTGATCATTACATTTACCTAATTTGCCTTGAATTATGCAAATAGTAAAGCCGCCCAGGGGCGGCTTTACACATTAGGTTAGGGAAGTGCGCTTATTCAAAGATATAGCGCATACCCACTGCGTAGCGAGAACCGAATTGTCGAGCGGCAAGAAACTGCTCTTCGTAACGGCCATGCAGGCGTTCGGTTTCGTTGTTGATGTTGACACCTTCAACAAACACTGTGAGGTTTTCATCGACATCGTAGTTGATGCTGAAGTCCCACGTACCGAAGGTTTCAAAGTACTGTGGTGGAGTATCAGACGAACCTGCGGCTTGACCAACACCTAACAGGTACTTGTCACGCCATGCGTAGGTGATCTTTGCGCTTAGACCATCTTTCTCATAGAAAGCCTGGAAGTTAGCAGAGTCACCTAGGCCAGGTAGTGGGAATTGTATATCCAAAGTGTTGTTGTCAAATTTAACGTCACCATCAGCGAATGTAGCATTAACGCCAACGCCGTAACCTGAATCACCAAATACGTGTTGGAACGCCACTTCGAGACCGTAGGTTTCACGTGTTGCACCATTGGATGGTTGGGTCACAGTCCACTCAACAAGAGGATCTTCCGGTAAACCGATGATTTCGGTGCCTTCAACACCTACGCCACCTGCAATAATCTCGTTGTAAATGGCCTCAACTGTTGCCGTTTCACCACGTCCTTCGATAGCAGCGATTGCGCTATTGTAACGCGGACCACCGATAATATCGTATAGGCCGTCTACCGTGATAGTAACGGTTTCAGTCGCAGTATCTGAGAACGGGTCGATGTAGTTTTCAACTTCTTTCCTAAAATAGCCAATCGACGCATAACTACCTTCACCATAGTAGTACTCTAAGCTGAGGTCGTAGTTAGTAGAGGTAAATGGCTTAAGGTTAGTATTGCCTCGTGAACCCGTTCTAGCACCTGGCTTGGGATTTGGAGACAATTGCAACGCACCAAGTAAGTTACCCAGTGTGGCTCTTGTCGCCGATTTACCCACAGATGCACGAGCGACAAGGTCATCGGTAATCTCAAGTTTAAAATCAACCATTGGCAAGAACAGGTCATGTGCACCCACCGCATCTGTGCTTCCGTTAGCTGGTAAAGTAGAGGTAATCCACTCTGTGGAGCTCTGCCAGCGAACATCTATGTATTGCGTCTGGGTGACTGGCGCTGTCACGTCAGTTTCTTCGTAGCGGAAACCAACATTAAACTGTGCCGGCATTTCGCCAATATCAAAGTCAAACTGAGATTGCATATAGAAGCTCAGCGTTTCTTCTTCTACGTAGGCAGGTGTCACTATACCGACAGTAGGATCTGCTTGGAAAGCGTCACCGTAATAAGCTAAGTGTCTCGCTATTGCTTCGTCATAGTCATAGGTGTAGTAATAATTCGTCAGTAGTGCACTACCACCGCCCGCGAATTGATCCAGAAAGCTTCCCGTATCATTACGGGTAAACATGGCGTCAGGCAAAATTCCCTGTACACCGTCATAGCCGACAACACCTTGGTTACCACTAAATGCGGAAGTACCACCAAAGTCTTGAACGGTTGCCGCGAACCCAAACTCAACTTTCGCTAATGAAGGTAAAAAGCCAAAATCTGGTAGATACTCTACATCAATTTGAAGCTGTTCGACGTTTGATTCGCCCTGGTTGCGGAAGAACTGAGCAAATTGTGAATCGAAGTCACCTGGATTGGTCTCAGCTGCGCCACCTGGCCAGAAAAGTTCAAAGTGTGGAATTTCATTACCTGGTGTGTAAGAGTAGGTTTTAGACACTAGGTTATTTGGGCCTAGAATAATAAAGCCATTGTTCATACTGCCAGTATCTGCACCGTCATCAATTTTGTTGCTTGAATCGTGGTAATCCAACTCGATATGCCAGCTGTCGCTCACTTGCCACTCTAAGTTCAAACCAATTGATTCAGCCTCTACTTTTGTGGTGCCCCTACGCACTGTGTGAGCATAATCGTTTGCAGCTTCGTTGAAGTTAACGACTGTACCGCGCTCGTCGAGCTCGTAAGAGTTGATGTTACCGCCAAAGTTAAACCAGACACCAAATGCTGTACTTTCACTGCCGGTAATAGCTTCAGACGCTGTGTAATCTAACGTAGCAGTGAAGTTATCAGTAGGCGCGTATTGTAGCGTTAGCTGGCCATTAGTTCTTTCGCGGTTAAAATCTTCGATGGAGTAACCGAGATTTTGCGGGAAGAAATAACCGATTGCATCGGCACTTCTGTTGTCTACGACATTACTAGGATCTAAATCTGGTAACGTGACACCTTCTCGCCAACCGTCTATGGCTGCTTGTTGTTTTTGGAAGTCACGACGTTGGTGTGAAACTGAGAAGGCTAAGCCAACGGTGTTGTCGCTAAAAGTATTGCTGTATACCGCTGCGACTTCTGGAGTGACGTCTTCACCTTCTACATTTGATTCGTCATAAATGCCTTTGGCAGAAAAAGAGTATTTTTCACCTGGGCTATTTAATGGTTTGGTCGTAATGATATTTACCGTTGCACCCAAACCACCACTTGGGTTAGACGCTTTGGCGGTTTTGTATACCTCAAGTGCGCTAACGCCTTCCGACGAAAGGTTCTCTAAAGAGTACGAGCGAGTGTTACCTGTACCCGGCATTTGACGACCGTTTAGGGTCATTAAGTTGAAGTCAGGTCCAAAACCACGAACGGTAATTTGGCTACCTTCGTTATTGGAGCGACTTACGGTTACACCCGTTATACGCTGTAGTGATTCTGCAAGGTTGGTATCGGGGAATTTACCCATTTCTTCAGCAGAGATGGCATCTACAACACCTGAAGACTCACGCTTGATATCCATTGAACGGGCTAAACTGCCACGAATACCGCGAACCTCAATGACTTCTGTTCCGTCGTCGGCTGCTTCTTCTTGAGCAATAACCGGCATCGTAACACTAGCACCTAGCAGTACGGATATTGCCGTCGCTAGCTGCTTTTTATTAAATTTATTGTGTTTCATAATCATATTTCTCAATTTGTTTGAAACGCTCCTGTCGTGTGATTCAGAGACGGATGTCACCTGAATCACACATAACAGAGAGTTTGCTCCGAATTAGGTTTACTCGCTTAAAAAGACCACATTATCAACACGGTACACAGAGCCTGCGCCTGCACCCCATGCTGGGAACATCATCACCACATCTATTGCGCTTACGTCCAAACCGGCATCGAATAACGCAAGCAGGTCGAATGTGTAAGTTTGCCACTCGCCAGTAACTGGCATCATGCCTTCATTACTCTGGTCAAGCGGAAGCTCTAGTTCCGTAGCGGCGCCATTTGACTCAATCTTCATCAGCCAAGCGGTACCTTCAGCGGGAGGAGAAACAACCTTCATTTCAAATTGGAATTTGCCCGTCGTTAGAATGCTACTCGCATCAAACGGTTGCCCTGTGTCGCGGCTAAAGAAGCCCATTACAGTGCCGTTGTTGTCATTGATCATGAACTCTGCGACCGCACCGTGTGCGTCGTCGTCCATTTCAACTGTTGGAGTAGTACCACCACAGCAATCCCACATCGGCCAGCCTTCGTTCATTTGGTCAGCGAAGATAGTATAAGCAACACTACTTGCACCGCCGTCACCACCACCGCTGGTTCCGCCACTGATATCAGACGGATTACCAATGTACACATTATCAACTCTGTATACAGCGCCTGCACCTGACCCCCATGCTGGGAAAATCATGATAACGTCAATCGCGCTAACATCGAATCCCGCATCGCTCATAGAAAGTAAGTCGAAAGTGTAGGTTTGCCATTCGCCTGTAACCGGGTCGACGCCCTCTTGGCTGGTATTTAAGTTAACTTCGAGTTCGCTTGCCGCGCCATTAGCTTCTACTTTCAGCAACCAAGGTGTGCCGTCTGCAGGCGCATTTACTACTTTCATTTCGAATTGGAGTACGCCTGTGCTCAATATTGCTGATGCATCAAATGGTTCGCCTGCGTCGCGGCTGAAGAAACCAAGTACTGTGCCGTCGTTATTGTTGATAGTGAACTGAGCCACTGAACCGTGCTCAGCATCGTCAACAACTACTTCAGGTGTAGTCCCACCACAGCAGTCCCACAGTGGCCAGCCTTCATTTACACCTTCTGCGAATACTGCAAGTAAAGGACCTGAAGAACCGCCACTAGTTGCTGTTGGGTCGTAAATCTTAGCATTGTCTACACGGTAGACTGCGCCAGTACCCGCACCCCAAGCAGGGAATATCATAACTACATCGATAGCACTCACATCCAAACCACCGTCAGATAGATCGGTTAGTGGGAACGTGTAAGTCTGCCACTCGCCAGTCACTGGATCTGCACCTTCAACACTTGTATTGAGGTTAACCTCTAACTCGGTCTCGGTATTATTAGATTCAATCTTAAATAACCAAGGTGTATCTGGGTCAGCAGTGTCAGTCACGACTTTCATTTCAAACTGAACAACACCGTTGCTTAGAATAGAAGTTGCATCGAATTGATTGCCACCTTCTCTGCCCAAGAAGCCCATAACGGTTGGCTCTGCACCGATTACGAATTCTGCAACGATACCGTGTTCTTCATCGTCCATTTCTTCAGTAGGCGTTGAACCACCACAGCAATCCCATAACGGCCAATCTGGGTTCATTTCATCTTCGAATAGAACAAGTTCAGGAGAGGCAACACCGCCTTCTGGCTCAATTTTGAAGTTATCAACTAAGAATACTGAACCTGCACCTGCACCCCATGCTGGGAATATCATTACAACATCGATTGCGCTGAGATCTAAGCCACCATCCGCAAGCATTTGCAGTGGATAGGTATAGGTTTGCCACTCCCCAGTCGTTGGCAGTACACCTTCGACACTGTCTGTTAAAGAAAGCTCTAACTCAGTCGCCACATTGTCACTTTCTACTTTAAAGCGCCAATCTGGGCTACCTGCAGGAGCGTTTACCACTTTCATTTCGAATGAAAGGTTACCGTTGGTCAGCATGCCTGACGCATTAAATGGACCGGCATCTTCTTCATCAGAGTTTCTTGAGTTGAAACCAAGAACTGTACCGTTGTTATCAAGAATCTCGAAACGTGCTACTGCACCGTGTTCTGCATCATCCATAACAACTTCTGGAGTAGTACCGCCACAGCAGTCCCACATTGGCCAGTAAGGGTTTTCAGCATCTGAAAAGATAGTAAGAGGCTCTACTGTAGGAGGAACAGGAAGCGACGGAACTGGCGCAGCACCTTCTACCAGGGCATCTTCTGGGTCTAGGTAACCAGCGCGAACTGTGTCACAACCTTTACCTGTAGATGGATTCGCTGAACATTGATATACACGCACCCAGTCAACCAAGAATTGCTGTCCGCCATCTTCAAATGCACTGGCGTCAATTCCTAAATTGTTAACGTTTTCCGGCCAGCTACCACCAACTGCAAGGTTAAGTATCATGTGGAAGCGTTGGTCGAATGGCGCTGCGTCGTATACGGTTTCTAATTCGCCCGTAACCGGATTGAATTGTTCAACGTACCAACCTTTATGCACAAGACCAACAGCGTCACCGTTGCTGTTGTAGCGCACTACAGACTGTTGTTGTGTTGCATATAGATAGTCATCTACATACCAACGGATTTCGCCTTCTTGCCATTCTATTGCATAAGTGTGGAAATCGTCAGCTGGATTCATTCCTGCTGGTAAAAGATAAGGCTTGCCCGAAGAATCGTTGTTTGGCCATTCTCTACCGTAATGCAACGTGCCGTAGATATAAGCTTCTTCGACGCCTTCATCGTTTACGGTTTTTAAGTTGACCGCTTCTACGATATCGATTTCGCCTGATTTAGGCCAACCGCCGTATTCGTAATCGGTTGGTAGCATCCAAAATGCCGGCCAGGTGCCTTGGCCTAGTGGCATTTTAGCGCGCATTTCAAAACGACCATATGTAAAGTCGCCTTGGTCTTTCGTCACCATTCGTGCAGAAGTATAAGGTAGGGGCGAACCCTCTTCAGCCGGCAATGCAACAATATGTAGCATACCGTCTGCAACGTAAGAGTTGTCTGCAGAGTCAGTGTAGCATTGCTTCTCCTGGTTGCCGCCGCCCTGACAGTTTACCTCGTGCGTCCATTTAGACGCATCAATTGCAGTGCCATCAAACTCGTCACTCCATACCAGTTCCCAGCCTTCGACTGGTACGCTGGGATCGACTTGGGTGAAGTCAGAATTTGTCTCGGTTCCACTACCGCAGCTATACAAGCCTGCGGTGAGGAGCGATGCTGAGATAATTCTTGATAGCCTGGAAGTGCTATTAATTACCATTTTCTTCTCCGAATGTGCTGTCCACGTGTGTTTTCCCGGTAGTGGTTTGCCAGATCTTTTGGTCAAAAAGTTCCAGCAAATGGCATAAGCCAACAGAATTTATGTTAAAAATTCAGCAAATTTGTAACACAAAGGTAAAACTAGTACCGTTCAAATGCGTTGAATGGGTATCTGCAAGAAGGTGGAATGGACTATTGTTATTTTTTTGTAACAGGGTTCAGTTCGGGCACTTTTTTATGGCACAAATAACCCTAGATTTATTGTTAAATTGATTCATTTATTTTCAGTCGCTTTCACCGCAATCGAAGTCCCTCTTACCTCTTTTTGATTGCCATCGATCAACAGTCAACTATTGTCGGCGTAATTTTGAGTAACCGCGTTAGCCTGCGTTTTTAGCTATTGGATTTTTATGAATACAGCAATTTCAGCGCCTGTCGGTAACACTAACAGTATCGATAACTTGCCAAAAGGAGAGTTTGTTACTCTCAATGGTGAGCGTTTTTATGCCATTTACGATGCAGATCAAATGGCTCCATTTTTTATGAGTATCATCTCAGCTGATGATCATTGGATGTTCATTTCCTCTACCGGAGGATTGACTGCCGGTAGAGTATCGCCGGAAACAGCATTATTCCCTTATATCACTGTCGATCGTATCCACGAGAGCACCGAACACACGGGCAGTAAGACGATTGTTCGCGTGCAAACAGAAAACGGCGTGAGAAATTGGGAGCCGTTCAATTCGCATCACAACGGTTTGTTTTCGCTGCAGCGCAACTTGTATCGCAATACGTTAGGCAATAAGGTTTGCTTTGAAGAAGTAAACCATGACTTGAGTATTACGTTCCGCTGTACTTGGAAAACATCTGTTGAGTTTGGCTTTGTGAGGGAGTGTGAAATCGTTAATAACGCCAGCTCCAAGGTGTCATTTGCCATTTTAGATGGTTTGCAAAACCTTCTGCCTGCTGGAACCCCTCGTTTCACCCAAACTAATTCAAGCAACCTTGTTGATGCTTATAAGTGGAGCGAACTTACCGGTGACAGTAAATTGGGTATGTTTACTCTTTATTCGGGGATTACCGACCGAGCTGAGCCTTGTGAGGCGCTTTTTGCAAATACGGTATTTACCACTGGCCTAGAAGATTACAAAGTCCTATTAAGTAGTGAGCAGATAAATGGGTTTAGACGTGGCCTAGAGGTTAGTGAAGAAGGTACCAAACGCGGTATACGAGCTGCCTATATGGTGCAATTCGATAACTCATTAGACGCAGGCCAGTCACAAGCATGGCAGCAGGTTGCGAACATTGAGATGAGTCAAACTGAGGTTGTCGCACTATCACAAAAAATTGTCAGTGAAGCGGATACACTAACCACTCAGATTGCTGAGTCGGTAGCCAGCGGTGACGACGCGCTAGCGCGCATTATGGGTGCTTCTGATGGCTTCCAAGCGACCGCTGAAGAAAGCGTTGCTGAACACCACTATGCTAATACACTTTACAACGTGCTTCGTGGCGGCATTTTTGACGATCAATATTCTGTTGTAAGAAAAGATTTAGTTAAAACGTTTGCGCTGTTCAACAAAGCTCTATTTGATAAGCACGCAGCGTTTTTCCATGGTTTACCAGAAAAACTAAGCTACGTTGATTTACAAGCAAAGGTTGCCGATATTGGTGATGACCAGCTAAGTCGTTTGGTACAAGAATATCTCCCTATTACATTTGGTCGCCGCCACGGTGACCCAAGTCGCCCTTGGAACCAGTTTGCCATTGAATTAAAAGATGAAGACGGTGGTAGCTTACTTTCATACCAAGGTAACTGGCGTGACATATTCCAAAATTGGGAAGCACTGTGTTTGAGCTTCCCTGAGTTTTTAGAAACCGTTATCGCGAAATTCGTTAACGCATCGACGATGGACGGCTACAACCCTTATCGAATCACTAAGCAAGGTATCGATTGGGAAGTAGAGGAGCCAGATGACCCGTGGAGCTACATTGGTTATTGGGGCGACCACCAAATTATTTATCTGTTGAAGCTGCTTGAAACGTCTAAAGACTTTCATCCTGATACGTTGGACTCGCTGTTACTTAAACCCATCTTTTGCTATGCCAACGTGCCGTACAGAATTCGTGGTTTTGAGGATATGCTAAAAAATGCCAAAGCTACTGTTGATTTTGATGAAGAACTCGCCGCTGCGATTGACCAGCGTGTTGAAGAAATTGGTTCTGACGGCAAACTTGTATTTGGCGGCACCGGTGAAGTGTATCAGGTTAATCTACTAGAGAAGCTTTTGGTTGCACTGTTAACCAAATTAAGCAACTTAGTACTTGAAGGTGGTATCTGGCTTAATACGCAACGTCCTGAATGGAACGATGCTAATAACGCGTTAGTTGGCCAAGGCCTGTCTATGGTGACCTTGTATTATTTGCGTCGATATGTTGATTTTATGCAGGCGCTACTAAGCGACAAGCAAGGTAAATTTAAGCTGTCTAAAGAAGTGGCAACTTGGTTAAATTCAACCGCACAAACACTGTCTAGCGTGGCGACTGGCCTGAATGCTACCCAAGTAACTGATCAGTATCGCTTTGAAGTTCTACAAGCGCTTGGAACGGCTGCAACTGATTACCGTACGGCAGTTTATGGTCAAGAAGGATTCTCTGGCACAGTAGAGCAAGATTACTTGCAAGTACGAACGATGCTTGATGATGCGCAAAAAGCCCTTGAGCACAGTATCTCCGTCAGTCGCACTGAAGATGGCTTATATCACGCATATAACCTAATAAGTTTCAGCGATTCAGGCTGTAGTGTTGATTCCCTTTACCCGATGCTCGAAGGTCAGGTGGCTGCACTAAGTGCCGGTAATATCGAGCCAGACGTGGCAGCTGATGTATTAGAAAAGCTCTTTGCTAGTGATGTTTACCGCGAAGATCAAAAGACGTTCATGCTCTACCCAGACAGAGAACAAACGCTGTTTCTGAACAAGAATGTCATAGAGGCATCGGATATTGCTGATATTGAGTTTGTGCAGGCAATGCTTTCCTCAGGTGACAACCGCATAGTTGAGAAAGACGCAAATGGTGTTGTTCGCTTTAACAGTGGCATTGTAAATGGCGCTGATTTACAAGCACGTATTGATACACTTGAACTTTCCGATACCGATTTAGTCGATGCGGCTCGTTTGCTACGAGTATATGAGGCGGTTTTCAAGCATCAAGAATTCACTGGGCGTTCTGGTGGTATGTTTGGTTTTGAAGGCTTGGGCTGCATTTATTGGCACATGGTGTCTAAGTTGCTATTGGCTGTAAACGAAAACTTTTACCACGAAGTTGAAGGCGAGGCGAATGCCGAGCACGTTGCCAAGCTAGGTGAGCTTTATTATCGGGTGCGAGAAGGTATTGGCTTTAACAAAACACCTGCTGAATACGGTGCAATTCCTACTGATCCGTACTCTCACACACCTAAACATGCCGGTGCCCAGCAACCAGGTATGACGGGACAAGTAAAAGAAGAATTAGTGACACGCATTGCTGAATTGGGTATTCGCGTTAAGCAAGGAACCGCCATTTTTAATCCGGCACTTTTACGTGGTCAGGAATTCAGTGAATCGGCGCACACATTTAAATACCTTGATGTACTTAACAATTGGCAAGAATCACAACTTGCGCCAAGTACACTTGGGTTTACCTGGTGTCAGGTGCCCATTGTTTATCAGTTAACTAGTGAAGGAAAAGCGCAACTGAGCATTCGTTGGCGCAACGGTAAGTCTGAAACGCGTGGCGACCTAAAGCTAACTGCATATGAAAGTAAACAAGTGTTCCAGCGCACCGGACTGATAGAAAAGATTGTATTAACGTTAACTCCAGACATGTTGCTGGCTGACGTAGCTTAATAGAGGATCATTAAAATGAGCAGAGTTCCATATAAAAAGCGTGGGTTAGGCGGCTTAAATATCGCTGATTACACAGTTGACCAACTAAAAGAACTTGTTGGCACCTTATTAGACAACAAAATCCACGGGCTGTCGTTTAGCCCCTACCTTGAAGGGCAAGAGCCAGGCGATCAGCTTTCTGAAGAGCAGGTTCGTGAGCGATTAGCGATCATCGCACCACACATTAATTGGGTGCGCACGTTTTCCTGTACCGAAGGCAATGAGCTTATCGCAATTATTGCCCGCGAGTTTGGCCTCAAAACCCTAGTAGGGGTATGGCTTGACGACAACATGGAAAAGAACGCTGAAGAAATGCAAGGCGCCGAGTTTCTTGTGAAGCAAGGTTGCGTGGACATGCTTGGTGTCGGCAATGAAATTTTGCTTCGTGGTGAGCTGTCTGAGTCGCAACTCATTGGTTATATCAGACAGGCTCAGGCATTTGCACCAGGTATCCCTGTGGGCTACGTCGACGCTTATTACGAGTTTGAAGACCACCCAGAAGTTTCTGATGCATGTGATGTGATTTTCGCAAACTGCTATCCCTTCTGGGAAGGCTACCCGATGGAGCACTCGCTGGTTTATTTGAAAGACATGTACCGTCGTGCACAGGCGGCAGGTAAAGGCAAGCCAGTTATTGTCAGTGAAACCGGCTGGCCAAACGTGGGTACTGCTGAAGGTGCTGCAGAGCCTGGTTATGAAAACGCAATTGCGTACTTTTTAAACGTGTACCAATGGGCGGAACAAGAGAATGTGGATATATTCTACTTCTCGTCGTTTGATGAAGCATGGAAAGTTGCCGCAGAAGGCGATGTAGGTGCTTATTGGGGACTTTGGGATAAAGACGGAAAACCTAAGTATTGGTAAGCCTCAACGCGATTTGTTGAACATGAAAAAGGCGAAGTAATTACTTCGCCTTTTCTTTTTGGAGTACCGCTAATTAGGGTACCCTAACTAGCAACAAAATTCGGTCTATTTCACCAGAATGTGTTCCAGTTCTTCAAGCGATTTACCCTTAGTTTCAGGTAAGTACTTTAAGATAATCAATAACCCAACTGCCGCGAATACGCCGAATATAAAGAAAGTCGCGGCACTACCTATGGTGGCAAGCTCCCATGGGAAGATAAACTGGATGCCAAAACTTACGCCTGAATTGACCAAACCGACAAAGGATATCGCCAAACCGCGAATATAATTGGGGAACAGCTCTGAAAACAGTACCCACATGACAGGCCCGAGGGAGAAGGCAAAGCAGGCGACAAAAGCGAGGATACTTACCAATACTTGGGTTTGGTTCATCTTGATACCGGCTTTTAGGATTGAGGACTCGTTTGCCTGGTATAGGTCGTTGCCGAGTCGTTCCCTTAAACCTGCTTTGAAAGCTAGTTCGCCGTCAAATTCTTTATCAACTGCGGCTATAAGCTTCGGTGTTTTAACCTCATCAGATAAATGGACTAAGTCTTGCTGCGTAATTTGATAACGTGCTGAATAGAAACCATGGGACAGGCTTAGCATAGCAATGGCAATCCCCGTTACCCCGTAAACAAGCAGTTGTCTGCGTCCAAGTTTATCTATAAGGTAAATGGCCACAAAGGTAAACACTAAGTTGACTAGGCCAACAGCGACCGCTTGCATAAATGCGGCATCAGTGCCGATACCTGATTGTTCAAAAATCATGGGTGCGTAGAAGAACACCGCATTGATGCCCGTGATTTGTTGTAATACCGCTATGCTGATACCCACAATCATGACGAGTTTCATTTTACTATTGAACAGCTCACTCAGTTTATTAGCTTTAGCCCCCGACACGTCTTGGATTGAGTTTTCAATCTCGGCGACATCCGCATCGACATCATTATTGGGTTGTAGTGTTTGTAAAATCGTTTTGGCTTCAGTTTGGCGACCTTGCATAACCAACCAACGAGGACTTTCAGGCACGAAGTAGAGGAAGACTAAATAAAACAGTGCGGGGATCGCTTCAACACCCAGCATCCAGCGCCAGTTGTGCTGGTCAATGCCCAACGAAGACACCCAACTGGGATTTTCCTGACTCCATTGCAGGATGAGATAATTGCTGAAGAATGCAACTGAAATCCCTATGACAATGTTCAATTGATTCATGGAAACCATGCGACCGCGAATTTTTGCAGGTGACATTTCAGCAATGTACATTGGAGCGATAATCAAGGCCGCGCCAACGCCCAAACCACCCAACATACGTGCAGCTACAAGCATGGTGTAACTGCTGGCAAAAGCCGATGCAATGGCTGAAATCAAGAATAACAAAGCCGCAACTTTGAGTACGGGCTTACGGCCGAACTTGTCACTTAAAGGGCCAGACACCAACATGGCAAACGTTGCCACCAAAGACAAAGAGGAAACTGCCCATCCAATCTGTATTTTGGTCAGTGCAAACTCTAGTTCAATAAACTTGATGACACCAGAAATGACGGAGGCATCGAACCCCATTAAAAAACCGCCTAGCGCGACAATTAATGCGATTTTGGTAATGAGGAGTGAAGATTGAGCGTTATCGTTCATGACTTAGCCTATGTCAGAGATAAAAATAAGGTCTTATCATCAATCTCCTAAGCAAATAAATGTCACTAAACTTTGCCCAAGACAAGGATGATAAGACCCGATGGAACTGGATTTTCCGCATCCCAAGTTAATGTAATTCAAGCATTTTTACATTTAATTGAGATAAGACGGACTATCAGTGCGTTATTTCGGAACTATGTTTATAATATGATTGTTACAGAAATGTAAAATGGCGCGCGCTAAAAAATATACGGTGCTGGGTAACTAAATGACGTGAAGGAATGAACGCATTTTTTGCCTGGGAAGTACGTAATATGAGCAACATTAGAGAAGCAAAAATACCAATGAGCTCGTTATCAGTTATTAAATATTGGGAACAGGAAATCGCTAAAGACAGCTGGTTTCTGTTTCGCCTATGGCAAACCGGCTTTTGGATATTAGTTGGGCTGGTCAGCTTCTTCACGCTTACTCTGTTCTACGGACAATTCGATCTACACTACATTGCTCATACTATCGTGCAGTGTGTCTTTGGCTTCTTACTCACGCAAATTCTATATGTCACTTTCAAAGGTATTTGGGACAAACCGATTGCTGTCAGGTTATCACTGGGTTTTTTATTTGTACTGATATCGTCGTTTGTATGGACAGCTGGACGCATACAGGCGTTTATATGGATGACAACAGAGGATGGTGCCTGGAACGATTTTGGTGGCTGGTATTTTGGCAGCATCTTTATCTTCTTGTGCTGGGCGGCCATGTTCCATGGCATTCGCTATTACCTCTTATTGCAGTCAGAACACAAAATTATGTTACAGGCTGAGGCGGAAGTGAAAAATGAGCAAATCGCACGGATAAACGCGCAGGCTATTGCTCGTGACGCTCAGATTAAAATGCTTCGGTATCAACTTAACCCACATTTTTTGTGCAACACGCTCAACGCTATTAATTCTTTAGTAGAAGCCGGAATTACTGAAACCGCTCAGGAAATGACGGTGAAATTGAGCAAGTTTCTGCGTTACTCTCTTGATAACAATCCAGACACTAAGATTGCGCTAGAACACGAGTTAAAGGCATTGAATCTATATTTAGACATAGAAAAGACCCGCTTCGGCGAGCGTTTAAATTTAGATTTTGACGTTGCTAGTGAAGCATCGAGGGCACTCGTGCCGAGTCTGTTGTTACAACCAATTATTGAGAATTCAATGAAGCATGCCATTGCAAAAAGTGAAGATGGTGGCACCATTGGTTTATCTGCAGCGGTAAAAGATAAGTATCTGATTTTAGAGCTCTATGATACCGGCGCAGGTACTAAAATCGCAAAAACGAAAATGCAGAGTTTCAAAGGAAGGGGAGTAGGTACGCGCAATACAGGAGAGCGTTTACAAACCCTCTACGGTGACAATTACGGATTTGAAATTAACGTCGATCCCACCGGTGGACTGAGAACAACAATAACCATTCCGTATGAGCAGGGAGTGACGGCCTAATGACCCAAATTCGTAGTTTAATTGTTGATGATGAACCCTTAGCACTGAGCTTGTTGCGTGCAAAGCTGGAAAAAATTGAGGGTGTTGATATTGTGGGCGAATGTCGTAATGGTCGAGAGGCCGTTGACAAAACGATGGATTTAGCACCAGATTTGTTATTTCTCGATATTCAAATGCCTGGCTTAAATGGCTTTGAAGTGATCAAAAATTTGCAATCGGATGTCGTGCCTCTGGTTATTTTCACTACAGCTTATGAGCAATACGCCATAAACGCCTTTGAAGTAAACGCCGTTGATTACGTGCTTAAGCCTATCGATGCCGAACGTATTGAAATGGCTGTGGAAAAGGCTAGGGCTCGTCTTAGCAGTGACGACGAAAATTTAAATAAAACCAATCTCAATAAAACCAATATCATCAAAGCTATTGATACGATTGAAGAGCACGAAAATAAAGACATTGAAGACGATTTTATTGTTGAAGAAGCACAGCTAAAAGACCGCAAAATTGTTATTCGCGAACGCGACGAAATCACGTTGCTTAAGCAATCTGCTATAGAGTGGATTGATGCCGCAGGGGATTATTGTTGTTTGCATGCAGAGGGTGAAACCCACATTAAACGCACAACCCTGAAACAGTTGTTGGAAGAGCTCGACCCACAAACCTTTAAGCGTGTACATCGTTCGACTATTGTAAACCTTAATTTCATCGAAAAAGTGATTCCGCATACAAAAGGTGAGTTTTTTCTGGTACTTGGTGAGTTCGATAGAATCAAAGTCAGTCGCAATTACCGCGAAGTAATCAAGGACTTCTTATCCCACAACTAAGCACTTTTTCTTAAGACTTCCTAGTGCTGGCGAGCGGTATCAGGTTCACCCTGATATTCGTTCATGTCGTCCATTGCAAGGATCCATGCAGACGTTCCTAACATGTCTTCAAATAAGGCCGGTGTTAGGTTTCCTCTAAATAAAAAAGGTTGTTGTAGTGGTGGCAGTTTTATTGGATTTTCCAACTGAACATAAATCATTTGGTTGGGGGGAGGCGCAGGGTAATGAATACAGGCACCGTAATAAGGCACAATAAAGAACGACAGCAATTTTCTGTCATCTAACTCTAAGGGCACAACAAAACCGGGAATGGCCACGTCCTCACCGTGAAAGTCCTCGTTAGTCTCGTAACCGTCCAATTCATTCCAGGTGGCAGCGGTCAATACTGAGCTTACTAATTGCCCTTCAAGCACATCGACGCCATCCGTTATTTTCGCGTCTAATTCGGTCTGTTTTTGCGCCAGTGTTTGTAAGAGGGTCTTGTCATGAGTTGTGAGTAAAGACTGCCATTGGATTGGTTTGTATCGAGTGGTATCAGATACGCTATTTGCATTTACTGCGTCGGAGCCTCCAAACGATAAATACACCAATATTAAGGACGTAAATAAAAAAATACTGATCGTAATGATAAATGGAGTAAGTTTTCGCATATCAGTGAAAAAGTGGATTCAGGTGACATTCTATTAAAAAATCATTGGTGTTCAAGGTGTTATATTGTAACAATATAACACTAAGAAACACTGACCACGTTCGCTGATAGTGACAACAGGAGAAAGTAAAGTCGATGCTGATAGAAAAGCCAATCCCCACCAATATCATTACTGGGTTTTTAGGCACCGGTAAAACAACGGTGATTCAGCATTTACTGCGCAATAAACCCAAGAATGAACGTTGGGCAATTCTAGTGAATGAGTTTGGTGAAATTGGTGTTGATGGCGATCTAATTGAAACCAATGGCAATTCGAGTAGTGAATCGACGAGTGACAACCAAGAAATCTTTATTAAGGAAGTCCCAGGTGGATGCATGTGTTGCACGGCCGGACTTCCTATGCAAATTGCTCTCAATCAACTCATTGCCAAGGCTATTCCAGATAGATTGATTATAGAGCCCACAGGACTTGGTCATCCCAAAGAAGTGCTGGCTGAGTTATGCTCAGCTCACAATAAAGATGTCATTCAGCTCAATACTATTATTACCCTGTTCGACGCACACAAACTGGTGCAGCCCAAATATCATGAACATGCGATATATAAAGAACAGTTAGAGGTTGCCGATTTGCTCGTTGCCAATAAATCTGACTTGTTGAGTGGCGGTGATATGGAGCGTATGCAAAGCCAGTTATTGTCGATGGGGTTGCAGGAAAAATCGCTTGAGATTATTAGCTTTGGTCAATTGCAGGGGGATTGGTTAGACAAACCAAGTAACTTCGAAGATTCGCTAGTTCCGCATCATCACCATCACCGCAAAGAAGAGTCGTTACCTCAATGGAAAATTGACCTTGAAACTAACGGCAGGGCATATACCCAACAAGCTAGAGATGGTTTTATTACTGAAGGCTGGATCTTTAATTCGAACCATGTGTTCGACTTTGACAAGCTTTTCCACTTAATCTCAAGTTTGTCTGTCGAGAGGATTAAGGGCATTTTTATCACTAATCGCGGTGTATTTGGTTTTAATCAAGCGGACGGTATTGTTTCTAGCCAAGAATTGGATGAGAGCGCAAACAGTCGAGTTGAACTGATCCGCAAAGAGGGCTTGGCATTCGATAAAAATGTGGAAGCTGAACTCAATTTTGCCCTATTGACGTAACGGGAATAGCGATAAATTGAACGAGTTTTGCGACAAAAGTCATGAGCTTACGTACAATTAGTGTAAACTTTAAATTCAGTTATCGTAGCAAACAAATAATACTTTTTTCCCGGGGTAGTTCCAGCATCAATGCTCACATATAAATTGCTAAGCGAAGACAATATAAATACTTATTTGCCTGACTTAGCTAGGTTGCGGATGACTGTCTTTCGCGACTATCCCTATTTGTACGTGGGTGACATTGAATATGAAAAAGGTTACCTACGAACTTACACAAAAGCGTGCAATAGCATAGTAATCTTGGTGATGGACGATGACAGAGTCGTTGGTGCTGCTACGGGCATTCCACTGTGTGAAGAAACGGATGAGGTGAAACGACCCTTTGTTCAAGCCGGCTATGATGTCGAGCAAGTGTTTTATTTTGGTGAATCTGTGCTGCTACCAGAATATCGTGGAAACGGTGTTGGTGTGTCTTTTTTCGAAAAACGTGAAGCGCACGCGAAAAGCTTACCCGGAATAAAATATTGCAGCTTCTGCGCTGTTCAGCGTCCTGATAATCATCCTTCACGCCCTTGTGACTATAAGCCATTGAATGACTTTTGGTGTCACCGTGGCTATGAATATCATTCTGATTTAACCACGCAATTCGAATGGCAAGAGATAGGTGAACAACAAGCCTCTCCTAAAACCATGGCCTTTTGGCTGAAGAAACTACCTTGAACTCACTGTCAATCGCACTAGCTCAATACGACATAGGCTATTTTAACAGTTGGTTAGATTACGAAAAGAAGGTTAGCGGCTGGGTTAAACAGGCGGCTCAATCATCTAGATTGTTGGTGTTTCCTGAGTATGCCAGCATGGAGTTAACCTCACTTTTAGCAGAACCTGTACGCAATAGCCTGACGCAACAACTGGTTGAAATACAAAACTTTTATCCAGATTTTTGTGCACTTCAAGCAAAATTGAGCCGCGAGTTTAATGTTGTCATAGTCGCCAGTAGCTTTCCTACGCAAGTGGGAGAGGGATGTTTTGTGAATCGCGTTAATGTGTTCGAACAAGGCGAGGTTATTGGCGTTCAAGACAAGCTTATGATGACTCGATTTGAGGCTGAGCAATGGGGAATATCGCCTGGGGAGTCCTTGGGGGTTATTACTACGAGTGTTGCTAGATTGGGCATTTGTACTTGTTACGATTCGGAGTTTCCCATGTTGGCGCGAAAACTGGTAGAACAGGGGGCTGACGTTATTGTAGTGCCCAGCTGCACTGATACTCTGGCGGGCTATAATCGAGTGAAAACTGGCTGCCAAGCGCGTGCGATGGAAAATCAGTGCTACGTGCTGCAATCGCCAACGGTTTCAAATGCCAATTGGTCGCCTGCTGTGGACATCAATGTAGGAGCAGCTGCGGTTTATACCCCTATCGATTGTGGATTCCCTGTCAATGGGATATTAGTCCAAGGTGAGATGAATACAGTGCAGTGGCTCAGAGTAGAATTGGATTTATCTAAATTAATCGAGGTAAGAGAATCGGGGCAGGTTTTCAATTACCGAGATTGGCCAAAACAACGAAGATACTAATAAAGTGTCTAATACTTAACGCTAGTATTTTCTGTTGAACTTTATTGATATCGTTAATATATCAACTGTTACGTGTACCTCAATTTCGCTCTTATGCTTAATTTGCTATTAACCCTTTTGGCCAGCACTACCTTGTTGGTTGGCTCGTTATCAATGCTGACGCCTATTCCAGGCGGCACTATTGTCATTGCGGTAAGCTTAACAGTGCTCATTTACACCAGCCCCACTGCCAGGTGGTTACTTAGAAAAATCCGCAGCAACTTTCACGTTAATAACCTATTTGCATGGATTGAATTAAAGGTAGGGCAGCGTTTCCCCGTGATTGGTGATGCCTTAGCTCGCACTCGACCCTACTGTCGAATCGATTGAATAGTTGCTTGCAGCGACTACCTTGCTACCTTTACTTTTTAATGGCAACAAGCCACGCTGATTGAAAAGTAACCGAATGGTTGGTTTTTCTTGATGAAGTGTTGCTTTTAAACTTTTTTAAATGTTATGTTATAACAACTCTAAAGAAGAACACCCTTACAGATGGAAGCGCTTCGTACCGTAAACATTGAATCCTGGAGACAGGGCACCGACCACATGATTTTGACTGACATTTTCCAGTCATCGGTGAGTGTTGCTATATGGCAACGTGAGTCGAATCTTTTGGTAGAAGATTACTTCAGATCATGTTTTAACGAATTGGGAAATGGTGTTCGACAGGTTTTTAGCGTGGCAGGACTAAAAAGCGGTTTGGCAGAGGAGTTGCCTGAATATCGTGGTAAACAACAAACGATAGAAGATATCTATTTATTAGCGGATATGTTGACCTGCTTATTTAATTGCGAAGCGGTGGGTTTGAGGCTTGCACCACTTAATAAAGCGATGTGCCCTAAATTACATACCGATAATATTCCGGTACGTCTGGTTAATACGTATTTAGGCTCCGGCACGCAGTGGTTACCAAGAGAAGCGTTAACCGAGCAACCGTTTACATCGCTTAGAGAACACTTGAAAGCGGTAGAGCAAAATTCAATTGAGCAAGAGGCAATACAGCAAATGTCCGCATTTGATGTTGGATTGCTTAAAGGCAGCGCATGGGATGAGCAAGAAAATATGGCGGCCATCCATCGTTCGTGCGCGGTAGCGAATGATGAGCAACGCGTATTGTTAACTTTAGATCCTATGTAAAAAGTAACATCGTAAAGCTCCCGATATTCTGAAAATGTTTGTTCCTTCGTTGCATTTTTCAGATTTTAGCCCCGCAATTTTAGCGGGGCTTTTTTATGCGACTCTTACAAATGATTGGTGAGAAGGTAATAAGTTTAAATATTTACATTTTTAGACCTCACTCAAAAATCTATCTGCTAATCTTTAAGTACCCGTAGCAGTAAAGCCGTTTATGTCACTAAACAGTCACAGCGCATTTTTCATTACTCTCATGGTTCTGATATTGAATTCGTCTTCTGTAATGGCGAGAACCTTTGATGACAATGCCGAAAATAGTGAAACAATAAAGGTGTGTTTGATGAACACTGACTTGTTTCCACTATGGCGTAGACCCGGCGAAGAGACAAGAAAACGTGTTGGCATCAACATTGATCTGATGCGCCAACTCGCGACGTCTCTTACGCTGAAAATACAGTGGGTTAGGGCGCCATTTGCTCGATGTTTGCACCTAACTCAAATCGGTGAAGTAGACGTCATGAATGTTGCAAGTTATCGCGCCGAACGAGAGCAATATGGATTATTCCCAAAAACGAATGGCGTGGTTGACCCGCTGCGCCGATTTAAGTTTGATCGTTATCTCGCATTTGTGAAAAATGATTCTGCAATTACCTATGATGGTAATTCCTTCAACAACCTCTCAGAACTGCCCATTGCTGTTGAAATAAAAGCCTCAATTATCCCTTTGCTGCGCAAAAAAGGGTTGCGAGTCATTGAACTCCCCAATGTAGGAAACATGTTTAAATTGTTAGAAAAGGGAAGAGTGTCCGCGGTAGTAGTGAATCAATTTAACGGCTTGAAATACGCAAATGATAATATTCGAGCCTTGCAGCCCGCTATTGTAGAAAAGCCCTATTATTTGGTCATCTCAAAGCAATACTACTCTGAACATCCGGCAACAGCAGAGGCTATATGGCAAACCTCGGCGGAACTTCAAAATGGCGCCTATCAACAAACAATGCAATATTACACCGCGTATTCAAGCTGGGACAACCTAAGAGATAATAACTGAGTATTTATTGAAGGTTATTGCACCTTAAATTGATTATCGCTTCTTACGTAAACCAAAGCATCATTTCGACCTTCTAGCGCTATAAATGTTTTGCCTGAGACGCTGTATAAACTGCCAGGAGAAAGCGCTTGTGTGTTGGTAGCGCTCTCTTCGCGTAAGCCTAGCGTACCACTTACAACAACGAGCTTAAGTTCAGTTCCTAATTGTTGTAACTTGCCTGTGGCGCCTTTATCTAGTTTTAACAATGTCCCTGAGGTTTTGTTTGTTTTACTCTGGCTTGGCTTTTCCCATAAATAGGCTATCTCAATACCTTTTGTGTTAACCACGTTAGATTGTTCATTGGTAAGCCATACCAAATTGTCGTAGTGCAGGTTGATGGGCGTTTCACCATTATCAAATTGTTCGGATGAAGGCTTTACTAGATACGGGCCTGAATCAATCTCCAGATAAATCATGTTGTTTGTGCCTTTAGCCGCAGTTATGTGGTCGCCGCCTGCGGGTTGTGTCCAATAAGAGCCTGTTGGTAACCACATATCTGGTGCACTTTTATCGGCGTTGTGCACTTCTCCAGAAATGACTATCCCGCGATAGGAAATATTGTGGATATGCGGCGGCGAACGAAAATCGTCGACAAACTTAACAAACATGCCTGTCGCGCCCGGCGTGGTTCTATTACCCCATAAGTTCGCAGCTGCAGGACTCTTGTCACCGCGTAGCGGATTCAAATAACCCCAATCCACGTCTTTGGCCAAAACAAGCGTCGACTCAGCCATCACTGGTGAGGTTGAAATAGCAAGTACAAAAAAGGCACAAACAGACGAGAAAACACGACGAACGCTAGGCATACATAAACACTCATAAAAGGGAAAAACACACGCGGTGGAGGGTAAGTGAATTCTCCAAAATTGTTAATGCGCAAATTTGAGAAACAGTATTCGGATTTTCAAGATAATGGTCGTTTAAAATGTGAGTGTTATTTAGCGCTAACTACGCAGTCTCAATTTATAACAGTTTTACTGAGTTTAATTAGCTTCCAGCCACTTTTGTTTCAGTGCTTTCCAATGCTGCTCAGCGTGACAACTTTGGTATTGCTGGTTAATACTCGTGCTTTGTGAGGCAAATATAGAGGGGCACACAGTGCAAAAACAAAAGCACTGAACCAGATTGAGTTGAGTATTAGCTGCCTCAAAGTTTACTTTTTGACATGTCAGAAGAAAACAGTAAATACGCACATTAAGTAGTAATTAAATAATTGTCTTTACCACAAGATGTTAGTACCGAATCAGGTTATAAAATGCGGAAAGTGCTAGAAAATAGAATGATTAAGTTAACGTGAATTACAGGTTCTGATAACAAGCAATTCGAAGTATGAATTTTGTATTTTGTAAAAATTAAGTATTGGGCGCTACTGGACTATAATTTTTCCCAGAATTTACCATGCCACGCGAGATACATCCACGCACTAGGAGCAATACCGTAAGAAGTTGTGTTCCAACCTATGCCCGCTATTAAATCATCTGAAGCCCCTCTACATTTTCCCTCGGAGCAAAGGTGTTTAGATGCTTGATTCATAATGAAATTTGCATTCGGTCCACCTTCTGCTGCCCATTGTCCGGCGCCATGTTCTGCTGTTGGAAACCAAGGGCCAGCGATGTCTCCTAGGCCCTTAATGTCTGAATCGGCAGCGCCTTGTGTCTGAAAAATTGCCTGCGCAAATGCAAGTCCTGAGTAGGCGTCTGCAATTCGCCCTTGACGTTTTAACCATTGGCTGCCCCAGTTGGCGGTAACATCCAAACACGCCAGAGCATTAGGCGATACTATTTCTCCGCTTCCCGTCATCGAGCAAGTCGTTTGGTTAAAGTCTCCAATATCTACATAGATGCCACAAAAGAAACGTCTTTGCTTTTGGTCGAACAAATGCTCACCAATAAAACTTGTCAAAGTGTCCAAAGAGTCAGGTGAAGCAAATCCTCTTTTAGCCGCAGCCTCTAAAAATAGGTGTGAACTTAAATTTCCTTCCGTACCTTCAGTTATAGATCCAGCAGGAAACCCTGCTTGGCCACGGCACTCCTGAGATTGCTCGTAAAACCGGACTGTATTTTTAATGCTCTGTTCAAATCGCTCTCCGTTTGGAAGAATGTCTCTTGCAAGAATGAGCGCAATGCCTGCCCATGCTGTGGAACCTACCCACATTACTCGGCGGCTTTCTGGTTTTAGTACCAATTCATTATCGACAACGTCGAAACTGTCATCCCAGGCTCCGTCACGGTCACTTATTAATTGCATTTCTAATAATGCATTAGCCATTTTATTTGCAGCCTGCAAATAAGTATCATTGGAGTCATTCAAACTTGTCAGGCGTTCATATTCTAAAGTGAGAACAATAAGTGCCATGGCATTCGCATATAGGTGCATATTGGGTTCTAGGTCATACCAAGCAGGCATAAATCCATGCTCTTCCTGACGAGTTAATAAGTCCGCTGCAATAGCAGCCATTTCATTGGGGTTTGAAATGACTTCTTCCTCGTCAATCACTGGGATAATCTTGTCGTTAATCTGCCACGCCCACATGTCACCTACAGATACAGTACCCGACCTTCTACCTTGGAAGGACAATGGCCATGAAAATGCAATTTCAATCGAACTTATCTTACTTAAATCAACAGTTCCAAACTGAGGTTTAAACTCCCTTAAATCCACCGCCCATGTTCTCCATACTGGCACGGATGAACCGCCATCTAGCCTCACAAAGCTGAGGTTTCCACTGGTATCTTTTAGTTTAATTTCGAGCGCAACGGGCACTGCCGCTTGCCCTTTCATTGGTATCCAAAGATGAGAGAATGAGGTTAAATCAATGGGGGAGGAAAACGGAGTGGTTCTGGATGCAACAACCCATTCACCATTGCCCAAGTCAAAATTTAATGTTACCCCCGCACTTTGCTCATTACATCCTAAGTCTGCTTGGGTTTCAATTGAGCCATTATTATCGGTGTAAGTAGTCCATTGTGCGTTACCCATTACGGGCAATCTGAGGTCTCCTTCACGACAATTGCCAGGCCAGTTTGGCGCAAGGGTTGAGAATTCGATTTCCTTAGTGATGCCTTCGTGAACAATACTGGCACGCCACTGGACATCTGCCCATAAACTATCCAGTTCCACTGTGTGTTGTGTACCCGCGGGTGATGTCCACAGCTTTGCTTCTATCGTCGGGTCATCTTTCGGATTTAGAGATACCGAAACTTCTGAAATTGAAGAGGTTGTAAATCTTAAGACAGCTGAATTTGACGAGACTTCGACTAATTCTATGTCGCTCAAAGCCTCAATAGGTGGTGGAGAAGGAACACTCGTTGAACTATTGTTTTGACTACCACCGCCGCCACAACTAAACAGGGCTACAAAGCAAATTGCCGTGCCTAAAAAGAGAAATAGATTTCTAGGAATGAATAGCCTGTTCACAAATTCCGGTTTATAAAAGTGAGTTCACTTCGCCCAATTATACATAGGACATTACAACTTTTGATTACTTCAATGGCGTTGAAAGAAAAAATTTTTGCTTCGGAACGCTTTAAAAAACACTATTGAAAGATGAAGTGATCAAGGTTTTTACTTGATTTTAGAGGATATAGTG